>DATAWO010000001.1:0-19435 GCA_036267165.1 Rhizomicrobium sp.
CCTGCTGCGATCCGCGGTCGCCGGCCGGCCCGATGCTTCCCGTGCATCGCGCCGCAAATAGCGGCGTCATCTTGGGCGCCGCAGTATGAACGGAATGCATAGTCATATGAAGATTATGAATTTGTGTCCGCCATCCCCCAACCCCTAGATTTTGTTCAGGATTCGGCCCGCGACCCTGTGCCGGGGGAAGGCGGGGGCCCGAGGGAATGCAGCGGGAGATGGGAAATGCGGACCGGCCAATGCCATCGGCGCCAAAGCGTCCGCGCTTCACGGGCCGTGCGCCGATAACATGTTTCGACCGGAGCCGCATGTCCAAACGCGCAGACGCAATCGGTCAGGCATTTTCCGCGAGAAACCGTCAGATATTTGCCGCCCTGGCTCGCACCATATTCGATGCGTTTGAAACCGGGCGGACGGTCAGCGAACTTTGCCGGGAGTATGGGCTGCCGGCCGAACGCATTCGCGACATCCTGGCGGACGAAAAGCACAATCGCATCGCAAAGCGGAATGACCGGCTTTCCGGCCGCGCCGGAACCGCTTCTTCCGGATGAACCATGTCCATGTCCGACAGCAATAACGCCTTTGTTCCGCGGTGCATCGGCGAGGCGGACAAATACCGGATCGTGGCGCAACTGCTCCGCGAACGGGCAGCGCAGCCCGAATTGCCACGGGAGCAGGCGGCCAAGGCCAGCAGCCTGGCGGATTATTTCGAGGCGCTTGCCGATGATCCAACTTCCAAAGTGACGATTGAGCGTTAACACCGATGGCTGTCGGAATTTGCAATTTGCGCATGCCGGATAACGCCAAGAGCGCGACATGACCCAGCCCCCCGGTTCCGCGCCGCCGCCCGCCGAGCGGCGGCCCAAGCGGCGAAATCGTGTCCTGCTGGGCGGCATCATTTCCTTTGCCGATGGAGCGCACAGCTTCAATTGCAGCATCCGCGATATCACCGACACGGGTGCGCGCATTGCCATCGGCGACCAGAATGTCCCGTTCAGCTTCTATCTGATCAACATCCGCGATCGGCTTGTCCACGACGCCCAAGTCATCTGGAACAGCGGGGTGGAGATCGGTGTCGCGTTCAACAAAACCATTCCAATAGATGAAATCGTCGATCCGGCACAAAGCTATCTTCGAAACCTCTGGCTTTCCCAGGCGGCCCGCTAGCGAGGCCGCGCCGTCGATCTCCAGCACGTGTCTTATGCCAGATGCGTGAGCCGGCGATAGGACAGCGCCTCGGCGACATGGGATTTTGATACCGTATCCGCGCCCGCCAGGTCGGCGATGGTGCGCGCCACCTTCAGCACCCGGTGATAGCCGCGCGCCGACAGCTTCATGCGTTCCGCCGCCCCGGTCAGGAGCTTGGCGCCTGCCGCGTCGGGCGTGGCGATTCGGTCCAAGAGTTCGCCTTCGGCTTCCGCATTGGTGCGCACGCCATTGCCGCCAAACCGCGCGCGCTGGGGGTTGCGGGCGGCGGCGACGCGCGCCGCCACCTCGCGGCTTCCTTCCGATGCCGGCGGCAGCGCCAGGTCGCTGGCTGAAACCCCAGCCACTTCCACATGCAGGTCGATGCGGTCGAACAGCGGTCCGGAAATCCGCGACTGGTAATCGGCGCCGCATTTGGGCGCGCGTCCGCACCCCTGCGCCGGATCGCTGAGATAGCCGCAGCGGCAGGGGTTCATCGCCGCGACCAGCTGAAAGCGCGCCGGATAGCGCACATGGGCATTGGCGCGGGCCACCACCGCCTCGCCGGTCTCGATCGGCTGGCGCAAACTGTCCAGCACGCCGCGCTGGAATTCCGGCAACTCGTCCAGGAACAGCACGCCCAGATGGGCCAGGCTCACTTCGCCCGGTTTCACTTTCAGCCCGCCGCCGACCAGCGCCGCCATGGAGGCGGAGTGATGCGGATTGCGAAACGGCCGGGTGCGCGAGATGGCGCCGTCTTCCAGCGCGCCCGCCAGTGACTGGATCATGGAAATCTCCAGCGCCTCGCGCGCATCCAGCGCCGGCAACAGGCCCGGCAACCGCTGGGCCATCATGGACTTGCCCGCGCCCGGCGGCCCGATCATCAAAAGGTTGTGTCCGCCGGCCGCCGCGATCTCCAGCGCCCGCTTGGCGCTTTCCTGGCCTTTCACGTCGCGCAGGTCGGGCGCGTTGCGCGAAGCCGCCACCACCCGCGGCTCCGGCGGCGACAGCACGCTTGCGCCCTTCATGTGATTGACCAGCGCGATCAGCGACGGCGTCGCCAGGATCTCGATCCCGCCGGCAAAGGCGGCTTCCGGGCCATTGGCGGCGGGGCAGATCAGCCCGCGCCCCTGTTCGCTGGCGGCCAGCGCGCCATTCAACACTCCGGCCACGCCGGTCACCGCCGCATCCAGCGACAGTTCGCCCAGCGCGACATAGCCCGCCATTTCGCTGGCCGGGATCACGCCCATCGCCGCCAGCAGCCCCAGCGCGATGGGCAAGTCGTAATGCGAGCCTTCCTTGGGCAGGTCGGCAGGCGCGAGGTTTACCGTGATGCGCTTGAAGGGCAGCGCCAGGCCGATGGCCGACAGCGCGGCGCGCACCCGCTCGCGGCTTTCGGCCACCGCCTTGTCGGCAAGGCCCACGACATTGAACTGGCCGCCGCCGGAATCGCTGATGTGAACCTGCACGTCCACTTCGCGGGCTTCGATGCCCTGAAAAGCAACCGTATAGACATGCGCGACCGTCATTCAGCCCCCTTGACAGGAGCCTAGCGGCGTTTTGCGGAATTAAAAGTGGGTACCCAGCGCGGGCCGCTCGCCCAAGCTCGCGGCGCTCGCCCACTCTCGCATGTCCACTGGACATGCTCGTGCGCCTACGGCGCGCCGTGGGCTCTCACTCCGGCGCGACCGTGACCTTGATCCCGTCGGTGGTTTCGCTGCAGACCACCTGGCATGACAGCCGCGAATTGGGCTCGACCGCCAGCGCCATGTCCAGCATGTCGATCTCGGCTTCCGACGGGGCCGGCAGCTTGTCGTACCAGCCGTCATTCACATAGACATGGCAGGTGGCGCAGGCGCACGCCCCGCCGCATTCCGCCGCGATGTCCAGGCCGCCGTCGCGCAGGATCTCCATCACGCTCCAGCCGTCGCGGCCTTCCAGCGTGTGTTCTTTCCCCTGGCGGTCGACGGCGTGGATCTTCACGAGACACCCAATTTCTTTTGCAGGTTGGAGGACGAGGTCGTGTACTGGAAGCGCAGCTTCTCATTGGGACGGCAGACATGGAAGGCGGCCTGCGACATCAGGGCCGCCTCATGGAAACCGGACAGGATCAGCTTCAGCTTGCCCGAATAGCTGTTGATGTCGCCGATGGCGAAAATGCCCGGGGTCTGGCTTTCGAAACGGGCGGTGTCCACCGGGATCAGGTTCTCATGCAGGTTGATGCCGAATTCCGCGATCGGCCCCAGCTTGATGGTCAGGCCGAAGAAGGGCAGGAAGACGTCGGCTTCGTGCACCCACTCGCTCTTGTCCAGGCCCGACAAAGTGACGCCGGAAAGCTTGCCGGGCTCGCCATGCAGCGCCTTGACGCTGGCGACGTGGAACTTGACCTTTCCCTCCTTCTCCAGCTCGCGCATCTGGTTGACGCTGTGGGCGGCGGCGCGGAAGCCGTCGCGGTGATGCACCAGGGTCATGCTCTTGGCCAGCGGCGCCAGGTTGATCACCCAATCCAGGGCGGAGTCTCCGCCGCCGGCGACAAGGATGTTCTTGCCGCGGAAGGTCTCCATCTTGCGCACGGCGTAATGCACGCCGATGCCGTCACCGGCATTCTCGAACCGCTCGATGCCGGCAACCGGAGGACGCTTGGGCTGGAACGAGCCCGCGCCGGCCGCCACCACCACCACGGGCGCGATGATCTCGGTGCCGGCATCGGTCTTGAGCTTCCAGCGGCCGTCGGCCAGCTTTTCCAGCGCCGTCGCCATCTCGCCGAAATGGAATTGCGGATTGAACGGCTTGATCTGCTCCATCAGCCGGTTCACCAGCTCCTGGCCGGTGACGATGGGCAGACCCGGAATGTCATAGATCGGCTTTTCGGGATAAAGTTCGGTGCACTGGCCGCCCGGCCGGTCCAGGATGTCGATCAGATGGCATTTGAGGTCCAGAAGACCCAGCTCGAACACGGCGAACAGGCCAATAGGGCCCGCGCCGATGATGGCGACATCTGTCTCGAGTGGCTCGGCAGTCATTCTTCGTTCCCGGGGATTTCACACCTAAACCAATGTATAGGCGGAGAAAACGTCGTTCTTATATGTAAAAAGACCCAAGCCAACAACCCCGCTTAAAACAGTGCTGCGATGCAAAATGACGCCCCCCTCAAGATGCCCGATGCCTGTGCCTCCCTTGGCGAACTGCGCGAGGCCATAGACACGCTGGACGCCCGGCTGGTGGCGCTGCTGACGGTCCGGCAGGCTTATATAGAACGCGCCGCCCGGCTCAAGACCGCGCGCGAACAGGTCCGCGACGACGGCCGGGTGGAAGAGGTCGTTGCCAAGGTGATCGCGGAAGGCAAGCGCGCCGGGCTTTCAGCGGGGATCGCGGAGCCGGTCTGGCGCACCCTGATCGAAGTCTCGATCGCGCATGAGTTTGATACTTTCGATAAGAGATGAACTGAAGTTGGAGCTCGAGCGCCGCACATCGCGGGCCACGACCGCCAGCATCCGCCAGCTTCCTTCCCCCTCATGGCGAAGCCATTGGAGGGGGAAGGTGTCGCAGCGAAGTGTCGGCGGCGCCGACCTGAGCTGCGACGGATGGGGGTAATGAACTAAGCCGCCAGATAATCCGCGATAAAGGCCTGCACCGCTTCGCCCTGCACGCGCAGCGCTTCGATCATCTGGATGGCGCGGTCGGGATTGACCGTCGGGTCCACCGGCTCGGCATCGGCGGCGACTTCACCCATGGCGAAAGCGCCCACGCCGCGCGCGGCCCCCTTGATAGTGTGGGTGACCTCGCGCCATTTGCGCGCGTCACGCTGTTCCAACACGCCCAGAAGCTGGCTCACCATCTCGCTGACCTGGCCGTCGAACAGCTTGAGGATTTCGGAGTTCAGAACCTTGTCGCCGCCGGTATAGCGGGCGAGGTGGGACAGATCGACCGGCGTGTCAGCCATGGCGGACTTCTTCCAAGAATAAGGCCGCCCATACTGCGCGCGTCTCGGCTAAGGCCGCGTTAATGCGTCTCTGGTAGTGTAAAACCAGCCTTTTTATGCTTAACTAAAAAATATCCACGCAAATTCAGGGCCTAAAGGCAAACATGGTCAAGAACTTCGGGCAGGCCGTGCCCCTCGAAAAGCCCCAGGAAAAACCGGCTCCGTCGGGCGCCGTGCCCGTGCCCGTGCCCGTGCTCGCGGCCGCTTCCACGCCCAAGCTGACGCCCAGCCGTTTTGGGCGGATGGCGGTCCTGGGCGGCGTGCTGGTGTCGTTGTTCTGGGTGGGCGTCTCCTGCGCCTTCATCTGGGGCCTGCTGGGACCGCAGGGTCTCAACAACCTCGCCCTTGCGGCCAAGGCGGCGTTCACGGCCGGCATCCTGTTGCCGCCCTTGCTGTTCATCAGCGTCGCGGCGGCGCTGGCGCGTAGCGCGGCGATGACCGACGCCACCCGCGCCTTGCTTGCCGCCAGCGAACATCTGTTCGCCGCCGACGAAACCGCCGCCAGCAATTCCGCGCGCCTGGCGCGCGCGGTGCGCCGGGAACTGGACGGTCTCAACACCGGACTGGATGTCGCCTTCCAGCGCATGCGCACACTGGAAGCGGTGCTGGAAAAACAGATTTCCACTCTCGACGATGCCGGCGCGCGCGCCCAGGTGCGCAGCGAGACTATTGCCGCCCGCCTCAACCAGGAAAGCACGCGCATCGAGACGCTGGGCGACCAGCTGACCGAAGCCGCCGGCCGCGCCGGTGAAACCGTGGCGGGCCGCGCCGCGCAGCTCAAGGCCACCATGGAATCGGCGGAAGGCACGCTGAAGATGGCGACCCAGTCGCTGGATGTGCAGGCGGCCGGGTTCCGCGCCGCCATCACCTTGGCCGCGGAATCGCCGCTGGAAGCCGCCAAGTCGCTGGAGGCTCAGGCCCAGCGCATCCAGGATGTTTCCGACGCCGCCATGGCGCGCGCCGAATTCGTCCTGGCCCGGCATGAAAAGCACCGCAGCCAGATGGGCGAGCTGGTCGACAAGCTCAAGAGCGAAAGCGAGATCTTTGAATCCGCCTTGTCGCAGCAGCGCGTCGGCATGGAAAACGCCATCGAGGCTCTGGGCGGGGAAGCGCGCAAGTTCGAGACCGTCACCGGCGACGCCGAGCGGCATCTGGAACTGATCATGGCCAATGCCGCCGGCCGCGCCACCCAGCTTACCAATGCCTTTACGCGCGAGGCCGAGCGGCTGAAGGAATCCAGCGAAGCCGCCGCCCAGGTTCTGGCCAGCCTGTCGGCCGCGATCAAGGATGCCGGCGATGGTGCCAAGACCCTGATCGGGGAAAGCTCCGCCCAGGCCAAGCATGACGCCCGCCTGCTGGTGGGCGAGGCGATGGCGGAATGCGAACGGCTGTTGCGCGCCTCCGGCGAGATGAGCGCGGAGGCCGGCAAGATCAGAAGCCTTTTGTCGGACACCACCAAGGAAGTGGAAAAGCATCTGATCCGCCTGCCCGGGCTGGCGGCGGAAGAGGCGCGCCGGGTGCGCCAGATGATGGTGACGGAGACCGAACAGATCCTGGATCTGTCGGCGCGCACCATGTCCACGCTGCATGCGCGCTCGACCGGCAAGGTAACGCCGCCCGATATCGGCGGACCGATGAAGCCGGTGCCCGAACCGGAACCGGAAGGGCTGAAAGGCCTGGCGCGCAAGCTCACCAACCGCAAGACCGCCGACAAGCCGGTGCGCAGCGACAGCAAGGGTTGGGAGATGAAGACCCTGTTGGCGGCAGCCGAGCAAGAAAGCGAAATCCGTCTTCCCAAGCCGGGCGTGTCGGGGCTCGATATTGCCGCGACCCTGGGGGCGCTGGAGCTGGCGCTGGCCGACATGGCGATCGATCTGTCGGCGCTGGACACCAGCGAGCCAAGCGACGAGGACTGGAAGCGCTATCTCGCCGGCGACCGCGCCATCTTCGCGCGGCGGCTGTCGGCTACGATCGACGATTCCGCGGTGGACCGTGTCACCACGCTTTATCGCGACGACAAGCGCTTCCATGACGCGGCCGACGCCTATCTGGCGGAATTCGAGACCCTGCTGACCCAGGCGCGCCAAGGCGATGGCGGCGGGCTGTTGACCTCGACGCTGCTGTCGGCTGATACGGGCAAGGTGTACCTGGCGATCGCTTATGCGCTGGGGCGGCTGTAGCCGCGTCTCACCTGTCATGGCCCGGGAATCCGGGCCATGACATCGGGATTATATGCGTCTCTTCACCCGCGCGGCATAAAACCCATCCATGCCGCCCTTGTCCGCCAGATGACAGGGCAGGGTGCGCAGATCGCCTTCTTGTGTGATCCATTCACTGTGACCGAACACCTCGTCCGTAGTCACCGGCACACGGGCGAATTCGGGATGATGGGCCAGGAAGACGGCGATCTGCTCTTCGCCTTCCTCGCGCTCCAGCGAACAGACGGCGAAAACCAGAGTGCCGCCCGGCTCGACCAGCGCCGCGCCGCTTTCCAGAATCTCATAAGCGGCGGCCGCTGAAACAGTCACGTCGGCCGCGCCCTTGATCCAGGGCAGGTCGGGATGGCGGCGGATGGTGCCGGTGGCGGTGCAGGGCGCATCGATCAGCACCCGCGGCGCCTTGCCGCCGAAATCCCGCGCATCGCTTTCGACGATCTCGGCGTCAAGTTTTGTCCGCGCCAGATTTTCGCGGATGCGGGTGGCGCGGACCGTGTCCATTTCCACGGCGGTCACCTGGGCGCCGCGCGCCGCAAGCTGCAGGGTCTTGCCGCCCGGCGCGGCGCAAAGATCGATCACCTTTTTGCCCGTCACATCACCCAGCAGAAGAACCGGCAGGGCCGCGGCCGCGTCCTGCACCCACCAGGCGCCGTCGGCAAAGCCGGCCAGGTCTTCGATGCGGCCTTCGCTTGAGAGCCGCCGCACCGGACCAAACAAAGCTTCGCTTTCCGGCACGGCGGTATCGCCGGACTTCAGCACAATGTCGAGCGGCGCCTGCTTCAGGTGTGCGTGGGCGATGGCGCGCGTGGTCTCTTCGCCATATTGCCCAAGCCAGCGCGTCCACAGCCAGTCAGGCGTGCAGAGCCGCGCGGCGTCGAGCTTTGCCAGCGCGGCCTCGCCCTCGCGCGACAGGCGCCTAAGCACCGCGTTGATCAGCGGCTTGAAATGCACCGCCTTGCTGTCTTTGGCGGCCAGCTGGTTGGCGGCATCCACTGCGGCATGGGGCGCGACCTTCAGGATCAGCAGCTCGCACGCCCCCAGGAGCAGGATTTCGCCGGCCGCCCCGGCCTTGTGGGGGGCAAGCGGCTTTTCGATGAATTCCCGCAAGCAGGCTTCCAGCAGGCCCAGATGGCGCAGGGTCTGGCTGGCCAGCGCGCGGGCAAAGCCGGCATCGCGCGCGTCAAGGTCTTTCAGGCTCTCAAGCTGGAAATCCAGTGCGCGTCTCTTGCGCAGAACAGCGGAGACGATGGCAAGCGCTGAGCGCCGTGCGGAAAGGCCGGATGGGATCATTGCCAGTGCTTAAAGCAGGAAACATTCCTTGTCATTCCCGTACCCCGGTCCGCGCAAAGCGCGGCCGGAGCATAAACTCCAGCGGGAATCCATGCGAAAGCTTGTTGCAGTCGAAGATGGATGCCCGTTCATACGCTGGCGCTATGAACTCGCGGGCATGACAAGGGAATTTGTTCGGCCAACCGCTCAGACCAACTCAGCCCCAAGGGCCACGTCTAACCGGCACCGCGGCCCCACCCGCCATTGCCCTGAGCCGCGCGATGCGTTCCTCGGTGGAAGGGTGGGTGGCGAACAGACCGGAAATGCCGCCATGCAGCGGATTGATGATGAACATGTGCGCCGTGGCCGGATTGGCGTCGGCGGGATAATTGTCGATCCGCTGCGCCGCGGGTTCGATGCGCGACAGGGCGCTCGCCAGCCACATCGGCCGGCCGGTGATCTCCGCCCCCGCCTTGTCGGCCTCGAATTCGCGGGAGCGCGAAATCGCCGCCTGTACCAGCATCGCGCCAAGAGGCGCCAGCAGCATCACCAGAATCACGCCGACAAAGCCCAGCGGATTGTTGCGGTCGCGGCCGCCGCCCATGAAGAAGGCCATGTTGGCCAGCATGGAGATAGCGCCCGCCATCACCGCGGTGATGGTCATGGTCAGGGTGTCGCGATGCTTCACATGCCCCAGCTCATGCGCCAGCACGCCCGCCAACTCTTCCTGGTTGACCTGGGCGAGCAGGCCCGAGGTGACGCAGACCGCGGCATGTTCGGGGCTGCGTCCCGTGGCGAAGGCGTTGGGCTGCGGATTGTCGGTGATATAGACGCGCGGCATGGGCAGGCCGGCTTTTGCCGCCAGCTGCTCGACCAGATGATAGAGATCGGGCGCGCTCCGGGCGTCCACGGGGCGTGCGCCATACATGGACAGCAGCACCTTGTCGGAGTTCCAATAGGCGAAAAGATTGGTCGCCAGGGCGAAGGCCAGGGCGATCCCCATGCCATAAGTGCCGCCCAAAGCGGCGCCCACGGCCAGGAACAGCCCGGTCAGGGCCGCCATCAGCATGCCGGTGCGCAGCGTATTCATCATTTCTCTCCTGGATCCATGAATGTAAGATCGGTGGATGACCGATCAAGTCGATCCAGCAACCGAAGACCAGATCGCCGCCCGCATTGCCGAAGCGGGCGCGCGCGCCAAGACCGAAGCCGAGGCCCGCCGGGAAAAGCAAGCCAAGGCCCAATTGCCGCCGGAACATGGCGGCCCCAAGGGCCCCGAACCCACCCGCTTTGGCGATTGGGAACGCAAGGGCATCGCGGTGGACTTTTAGGACCTCGGCAAAGCCGCGCTTTGGGCAAGTTGCTGAAAGACGCCCAACCGGTCAACCACCTGCCAATGACCGCATATCCGGTTCTCTCCGTCAAAGTCATACAGGGTCAGGCCGGACATGGTGAGGCGCGCACCCGTCGCGGCGAAACCGGCAATGTCTGCCTTGTGCGAGGCCGCCCAGGTCCAGCCGATCACGACGGCATCGCCCTCTTCCAGTATCGACACCAGGGCGAAACGCTGATCGGGGAAGGGCGCGCGCGACATCCGCACACGCTCTTTAAAGCCATCGCGGCTCAACGTCTGGCCGTCCCAGGGATCGCCGGGATCATGGCGTATCGTATAGGTTTCGCCGATGAAATCGTCGCAGGCCTCTATCCGGCCCTGAGACCAGACCTCTTCGATAAAAGCGGCCAGAAGCTTTTTGCGCGCACCGGATGCCATCTGTTCAAAAAGCCTCGGCGGTCATTTCTTCCAGCACCCGCCGCACATCCCTGGGCCAGGCCTCGATATGGGCGGCGAAATCCTCCTGATGGCCGGCATAAAGCGCCCGCATCGCTTCCTCATATCCCGGCGCATCGCCCACCAGCGCGGTGGCGAAACGATAGACCGCGTCGCGCCGTGCCCGCTGCTGGGCTTTCGGATTGCGGCTGGCTTCCTCCACCAGTTTGCGCAGCGCCACGGAGGCGCCGCCCGGCTGGGTCGCCAGCCAGTCCCAATGCCGGGGCAAAAGCGTGACTTCCCGCGCCACCACCCCCAGCCTGGGCCGGCCGGGCCGCGCGGCCTCCTCGCCGGGCGGAAAACGGGGGTCGATGTCCACCACCCGGCCGGTTTGCCGGTCGAAGATCAAGGCTCCAGGGTCATGGCGGCAGACGGCATAGACCTCCGCCAGGGAGCCGGAGGCGAGCTGTTCAAAACCGGAAAAAGCGGCATAGGCCATAGCTGTATTTACCCGGGTGAAATTGTCGAGTCAATATCACCCGGGTGAAAGTAAATCACCTGCTTCCCTTGATGCCTGGGGCCTCAGGGTTCATGTAAGGCGTGAGCTTTTGGACCGACCCCATGTTCATCCAGACCGAATCCACCCCCAATCCCAACACCCTCAAATTCCTGCCTGGCCGGGATGTGATGGGCGAAGGCGCGGTCGCCGACTTCCCCAGTGCGGAAAGCGGCGGACGCTCGCCCCTGGCCAAGGCGCTGTTCGCCATTCCCGAGGTCTCCCGCGTCTTCTTCGGTTCGGATTTCATTTCGGTGACCAAGCGCGACGGCGACTGGAAACATCTGAAGCCCGCCATCCTGGGCGCGGTGATGGAGCATTTCACCCATGGCCTGCCCCTGATGGAAGGCGGTGTGGACGAAGAAACGGAAGAAAGCTACAGCGAGGAAGACAGCGAAGTGGTCGAACAGATCAAGGAGCTGATCGAGACCCGCGTGCGCCCCGCCGTGGCGGCCGACGGCGGCGACATCATCTTCAAGGGATTTGACGGCGATTCAGGAATTGTCTCGCTGCACCTGCAGGGGTCCTGCGCCGGCTGCCCCTCCTCCACCATGACGCTGAAGAACGGCATCGAGAACATGCTGCGCCATTACGTGCCCGAAGTGACCGCGGTCGAAGCCGTGTAGATGAGCACGGAGGAAGCCTATCTTTCCGAAGCCCATCACGCCGTCAGCGACGCGGCGCTGGATACGCTGTTCCGCGAAGCGCACACCACGCGCAAATGGCTGGACAAAAAAATCAGCCCGGCGCTGCTGATGGCGATCTACGACCTGATGCGCTGGGGCCCCACCGCCACCAACATCACGCCGGCGCGCATCGTCTTTGTGATGTCGCAGGAAGCCAAGGCGCGGCTCAAGCCGCATCTCAGCGAGGGCAATGTGCGCCAGAGCATGGAAGCGCCGGTCACCGCCATTCTGGGCTATGACCTGGATTTCGCGCACCATCTGCCCAGGCTCTATCGCGACAATCCCAATGCCCAGAGTTGGTTTACCGACGCCGAAGCCAACAAGATCCTGGCCCTGCGCAATGCCAGCCTGCAGGGCGGCTATTTCATCCTGGCGGCGCGGGCGCTGGGGCTGGATTGCGGGCCCATGGGCGGATTCAACCATGCCGGGATTGATGCGGAATTCTTCGCCGGCACCGCGGTCAAATCCAATTTCCTGTGCAATCTGGGCTATGGCGCGCCCGGCGGCTATCGCCCGCGCAATGAGCGCCTGGCGTTCGACGAAGCCTGCCAGATACTCTGAATGCTGCTTGCCGTGGACACAGCCCTCGGCGCCTGTTCGGTTGCGCTGCTGGAAGGCGACCGGATTCGCGCCCATATCTTCGAGCCCATGGAACGCGGCCATGCCGAGCGCCTGGCGCCGATGGCCGATGAGGCGATGAAAGCGGCCAATGCCGATTTCCAAAGCTTTGAACGCCTCGCCGTCACCACCGGGCCCGGCACCTTCACCGGCCAGCGGGTGGGGCTGGCCTTCATGCGCGGCCTGCGGCTTGCCCTGCAAATTCCATTGATCGGCGTGACCACACTCGAAGTCATGGCCGCCGCGGCGATGGCCGAGACCGGACAGACGCGCGCCGCCGCAATCCATGACGCGCGGCGCGCGGAAGCCTATCTGCTGCTGAAGGATGGCGAGGCGATCGTCCAGCCGCCGGTGGTGCTGCCGTTTGTGGATGCGGTGGCGCGCATCAGGTCATTGGGGCCTTGCGCCCTGGCCGGCACCGGCGCGGCACAGGCGCGCGAAACGCTGGGCGATGGCTTCGCGCTGTCTCACATCCGCCAACCCGATGCGTTATGGGTGGCGCGGCTGGCGCGGCGGCTGCCGGCGCCAAAAGACGCGCCGGGCCCGCTTTATCTGCGCGCGCCCGATGCAAAATTGCCAGGTGGAAAACTGCTTGTCTGATGTCGTACCTTTCGATCCCGCCGCCGATGCCGCGCCGCTTGCGGCGCTGCATGCCGTCTGTTTCGCGCGCGCCTGGGATGCGACCGCGCTTTCGGGCATGCTTGCGGATGCCGGCACCTTCGCCTTCGCCCATGATGACGGCTTTGTGCTGGCCCGCGCCGCCGCCGACGAAGCGGAGATCCTGACCCTGGCGGTCCGTCCCGAATCACGCGGCAAGGGCCTGGGCCGCGCATTGTTGCAAGCCGCTATCAACAAGGCCCGTACATTGGGTGTGGCGACCATGTTCCTGGAGGTGGGCGCGGACAATCCCCACGCGCTCGCGCTTTACGCAGGATTGGGATTCGTCAAGGTTGGCGCGCGCAAAGCCTATTATGACGGCAGGGACGCGCTGGTGCTCAGGCTTCCGCTGGCCGCCGATTTCGCCTAACCTGCCGTCATCAGCCAAAGGAGCATTCCGTGACGCGGATCGAGAAAGCCTGCGTCGACAAGGGCCTCAGAATGACCGACCAGCGCCGCGTGATCGCGCGGGTGCTGTCGGATGCCGCCGATCATCCGGATGCGGAGGAACTGTACCGCCGCGCCTCGTCGATCGACCCGCACATCTCCATCGCCACCGTCTATCGCACCGTCAAGCTGTTCGAGGATGCCGGCATCCTGGAGCGCCACGATTTCCGCGACGGCCGCTCACGCTATGAAGAGGTGCCGGAATCCCATCACGACCATCTGATCGACGTGGCGACCGGCAGCGTGATCGAATTCCGCAACGAGGATATCGAAAAGCTGCAGCGCCGGGTGGCGGAAGAGCTGGGCTTCGAACTGATCGACCACCGGCTCGAACTTTACGGCGTGCCCAAGGGGCGCAAGCCCCAAACCTCCTGATGGCCGCCGCCTGATGGTTGCCGCCTGATGGCCTGGCTGCGTGCCGTTATCATTATTGCGGCCTTTCTTGTTCTCACACTGGCGCTGATGCCGGTGCAATGGCTGTTCCTCAAGCTGGGCAGCCGCGCCGCCCGCACCTTTCCCAACCGCTATCACCGCCTGGTCGCCGCCCTGTTCGGCATCCATATCCGGGTGGTGGGAAAGCCGGTCACCAGCGAAGGCGTGCTGATGGTGGCCAATCACACCAGCTGGGCCGACATCGTTATCTTTTCCGCCGTGACGCCGCTCTCCTTCGTCTCCAAGGCCGAAGTGGGCGGCTGGCCGCTTTTCGGCACCCTGGCCCGGCTGCAGCGCACCGTCTTTGTCGAACGCGCCCGCCGCAGCGCGACGGGGGAAACCCGCGATGAAATCCGCGAACGGCTGCTGGCCGGCGACACCTTGCTGCTGTTTCCCGAAGGCACCAGCCATGACGGCAACCGGGTGCTGCCGTTCAAAAGCGCGCTCCTGGGCGCCGCCGAAGCGGTACTGGCCAATGGCCAGCATGTGAAGGTTCAGCCGGTATCGGCGGCGTTCACCGGCCTTTATGGCCTGCCCATGGGGCGCGAGAACCGCCCGCTGTTTGCCTGGTATGGCGACATGGAGATGCTGCCGCACCTGTGGGAAGCGCTGAAGGCCGGACCGCTGGATGTGGTGGTTCAGTTCCATCCGCCCTTCAGCCTGGATGCCATGGACCGCAAAACATTGGCAAAAAAGGCGCAGGACGTGGTGCAGGCGGGCGTGTCGCAGGCCCTGGCGGGGCACGCCTAGCCTTGAATTCCTTGGCTCCGGACCCGATAAACCGCCTTCTATGAAGAAGCTGTTCGTCAAAACCTATGGTTGCCAGATGAACGCCTATGATTCCGCCAAGATGGCGGATCTGCTGGCGCCGCTGGGCTATGCGGCGGCGGATGCGCCCGAAGGTGCGGACATGGTGATCCTCAACACCTGTCACATCCGCGAAAAGGCGGCGGAGAAGGTCTATTCGGAACTGGGGCGGCTCAAGGCGCTCAAGGCTGAAAAGGCGCGCGGCGGCGGGCGCATGGTGCTGGCGGTGGCGGGCTGTGTCGCCCAGGCCGAAGGTGCTGAGATCGTGGCGCGTCAGCCCGCCGTCGATCTGGTGGTGGGGCCGCAATCCTATCACCGCCTGCCGGAGATGATCGCGCGCGCGGCGCGGGAGCAGGGCCATGTGCTGGAGACCGATTTTCCGGCGCTGGAAAAATTCGATGCCCTGGCCGAACCCTCCGCCACCGGTGTCAGCGCCTTTCTCACCGTGCAGGAAGGCTGCGACAAGTTCTGTACGTTTTGCGTAGTGCCTTACACCCGCGGCGCCCAACAATCGCGCCCGCCCGAGGCGATTTTGCGCGAAGCGGAGAAGCTGGCGGAAAAAGGCGCGCGCGAGATCGTGCTGCTGGGCCAGAATGTCAATGCCTATGACGCTGGCGGATGGAGCCTGGCGAAACTGTGTGATGCGATTGCCGGGATCGAAGATATCGCGCGCATCCGCTACACCACCAGCCATCCCCGCGACATGGGTGATGACTTGATTTTGGCCCATCGCGACAACCCCAAGCTGATGCCCTATCTGCATCTGCCGGTGCAGTCGGGCTCGGATGCGGTGCTGGACGCGATGAACCGCCAGCACACCAGCGACGACTATCGCCGCCTGGTGGACAGGATCAGGGCGGCCCAGCCAAACATCGCCCTGACGTCGGATTTCATTGTCGGCTTTCCCGGTGAAAGCGATGCCGATTTCGAAGCCACGCTCAGGCTGGTGCGCGACATCGGCTATGCCACGGCCTTCTCGTTCAAATATTCCAGGCGTCCCGGCACGCCCGCCTCCACCATGCGCAAGCAGGTGCCCGAAGACGTCAAGGCGGCGCGGCTGGCGGCGTTGCAGGCGCTGCTCGCGGACCAGCAACATGGCTTCGACGACTCCCAGATCGGCAGTACCGTGGCCGTGCTGTTCGAGAAAAAAGGCCGCGAACATGGCCAGATCATGGGCCGCACGCCCTATCTCCAGCCGGTGCATGTCAGCGCGGAGGAAGGCCTGATCGGCCAGGTCCGTGATGTGGCGATCACGCGGCGCACCGCCAACAGCCTGCATGGGGCGCTCGCTTGAACGCCAGGCGACGCGACACCACCACACTGGAATTTCCCGACAACAAGCTTCTTGCCGCACTCGGCGGCCCCCATGCCCGCCATTTCGCCCGGCTGGAACAGAGGCTCGCTATCGGCATCGACATGCGCGGCAATCTGGTGAAGATAGACGGCAAGGAGCGCGAACGCGCCGGCCAGATCCTGCGCGCGCTTTACACCCGGCTGGAAGCGGGCGAAAGCATCACCCAGGCCGAGGTCGATGCCGAGATCCGTTTCACCGACGGCGCGCGCGCCAATGCGCCGGGCGCCATCAAGACGGCGTCGTCGCGCGCGGTCAGACCGCGCTCGCCGGCGCAGGCAGTATATCTGGACCTGATGCGCCAATGCCCGCTGGTGTTCGGCGTCGGGCCTGCCGGCACCGGCAAGACCTATCTCGCCGCCGCCTTCGCCGCGCACATGCTGCATGAAAGGCGCGTGGACCGCCTGATCCTGTCGCGGCCGGCGCTGGAAGCGGGCGAGCGGCTGGGCTTTCTGCCCGGCGACCTGAAAGAGAAGATCGATCCCTATCTGCGCCCGCTTTATGACGCGCTGTTCGACGTGCTGGGCGATGTTGCGGGCCGGCTGATGGAGCAGGGCGTGATCGAAGTGGCGCCGCTGGCCTTCATGCGCGGACGCACATTGACACGGGCCTTTGTCATCCTGGACGAAGCGCAGAACACCACCCAGGCGCAGATGAAAATGGCGCTGACCCGGCTGGGCGAGGACAGTCACATGGTCGTCACCGGCGATCCGTCCCAAAGCGACCTGCCGGGCGGCGTGGCGCTGGGCCTGAACCAGGCGCTGGGCTTTCTCGAAGGGGTGGAAGGCGTTGGCGTCGCCCGCTTCGCCGAAGAGGATGTGGTGCGCCATCCCCTCGTCGCGCGCATCGTGGCCGCCTATAATCGCGCCGATAAATAGCTAATATGGCAGATCATGAGCGGAATCACGCTGGTGGTTGAAGACGAGGGATGGCGTTCGCACCGCGGCCTTCAGACGCGGCTGAGGCTGGCGGCCGAGGCCGCGCGCAAGGCGGCCAGGCTCAAGGGCGACATGACCATCCTGCTTTCGGGCGACAGGAAACTCGCCGCCCTCAACCATGACTTTCGCGGCAAGGACAAGCCGACCAATGTCCTGTCCTTTCCGGGCGCGGACGGCTATGCCGGCGATATCGCCATCGCCTATGGCGTAACCGGCAAAGAGGCCCGGCAGGCGAACAAGAAATTCATCGACCATGCCGTCCATCTGGTGGTGCATGGCGTGCTGCATCTGGCCGGCCATGATCACCAGCGGCCGAAAGACGCAAAGGTCATGGAGCCGCTGGAAGTGAAAATCCTGGGACGGCTGGGCATCGCCGATCCCTATGCGGCGAAAGCCCGATGAACGATCATCCCATCAAGCGGCTGATCCAGAAGATCACCGGCCAGGATGCGGAAGCCGCCGCCATCCGCGAAAGCCTGGAAGAGGTGATTGAGGAGAGCGAGCGGGAGTCGCCCGACCTGTCGGCCCAGGAACGGGTGCTGATGGGCAACCTGTTGCGCTTCGGCGACCTGAAAGTCGCCGATGTGATGGTGCCGCGCGCCGAGATCATTGCGGTGGATGAGGGCATCGGCCTGGCCGATCTGCTCAAGCTGTTCCGCGAGGCGCAGCATTCCCGCCTGCCGGTGTTCCGCGAGACCCTCGACGACCCCACCGGCCTGATCCATGTGAAGGATGTGCTGGGCCTGCTCGAAGCCGAGCCCGACGGCGCCTATTGCGTCTCGCCCAACGCCAAGATCACCTCCATGCTGCGGCCGGTGCTGTTTGCGCCGCCGTCGATGCGCGCGCTGGACCTGCTGCTCAAGATGCAGGCTTCCCACACCCATCTGGCGCTGGTGATCGACGAATATGGCGGCACCGACGGGCTTGTCTCCATCGAGGACATCATCGAGCAGATCGTGGGCGACATCGCCGACGAGCATGACGAAGTCACCGCCGCCCTGAAGCTCGACAGCGGCAGCTATATCGCCGACGCCCGCATGGACCTGGACGATTTCAAGACCGATACCGGTCACGACTTTCTGGTGGAAGACGGCGATGATGCGCCCGACATCGACAGTCTTGGCGGCCTGGTGGTGTCGCTTCTGGGCCGGGTGCCCCAGCGGGGCGAAATCATCACCCATCCCGATGGCAGCGAATTCCAGGTTCTGGAAGCCGATCCGCGCCGGGTGCGCAAGCTGCGTGTCACCTTGCCCAAGCCGCTCAAGCCGGCATGACGGCAATCGGCGCATGGGTATCGGGCCTGGATGGCTGGCGGCGGCTTTTGTTCGCCTTCGCCATGGGCGCGGTGTCGGCGACAGGCTTCGCGCCACTGGAATTCTTTCCCGCGCTCCTGATCGGCTATGCCGCTCTGGTCCTGCTGATTGACGGCGCCGGGACGGGCGAAAAGCCGATGCGCCGAGCGGCGGGCGCAGGCTGGGCCTTCTGTTTCGGCCAGTTTCTCATCGGCTGGCACTGGATCGGCTATGCTTTCCTGGTCGATCCCACCAATCATCTCTGGCAGATGCCGTTTGCGCTGGTGGGCCTGACGGCGGCGCTGGCACTTTATGGCGCGCTGGCCGCGGGCCTCGCCGCTTTCTTCTGGCAGGAAGGCTCCGCCCGGCTCTTTGTCTTCGCCATCTGCATGGCTGGGGCGGAATGGCTGCGCGGCCATCTCTTCACCGGGTTCCCCTGGAACCTTTCAGCCTATGGCTGGGGCGCGTCTTTGGAACTTCTCCAATCCGCAAGCCTGATGGGCGCTTACGGCTTGTCTTTCCTGACGATTCTTCTGGGGGCCAGCCTGGCTGAATTTTTTTCCAGGCGCTGGCGCGCCCCCGCCGCGATGGCTGTGCTGTTTGTCGCCCTCTGGTCCTATGGCGTGTATCGGCTAACAAATACACCCACAGGTGACGTTCCGGGTGTACAATTGCGCCTTGTACAACCGGATATTCCGCAGGCGGAAAAATATGTGCGCCGCCTGATGTTGCGCAACTGGCAGCGGTTGATCGACTTGAGCGCTCGTCCTGGCAAGCCCTCCATCATCATCTGGCCGGAAGCAGCCACCGGCTTTGCGGTCGCGCGCGCGCCCGGCGCGCTGGACGAGATCGGCCTCTTCACCGCGCGCGGCCAGACCATCATCACCGGCTCCGACCGGATCGTGTCCGGGCCTTCGCATCTC
The DNA here is from genome assembly GCA_036267165.1 of Rhizomicrobium sp. Taxonomy (GTDB): domain Bacteria; phylum Pseudomonadota; class Alphaproteobacteria; order Micropepsales; family Micropepsaceae; genus Rhizomicrobium. The sequence goes on from DATAWO010000001.1 coordinate 19,128, forward strand.
CTCGCCTATAACAGCCTCTATCTCTTTGGGCCGCACGGCGCGCTTCCCGAAGTCTATGACAAATTTCACCTGGTGCCATTTGGCGAATATGTGCCTTTTGCGGGGTTGCTGAACCATATCGGCATCCGTCAGCTCACGGTGGGCGAAGGTTTCAGCGCCGGCGATCATCCCCATGTGATGGCTGTCGCCGGCGCGCCGGCGATGACGCCTCTGATATGTTACGAGGTGATCTTTCCCCATGCGGTGACCGATCCGAACGCGGCCCGGCCCGGATGGCTGGTTAACATCACCGATGATTCCTGGTTTGG
>DATAWO010000002.1:0-12143 GCA_036267165.1 Rhizomicrobium sp.
CAATGTAGCCGGTCCTTGCTTCACCTCGTCAGCCTTGACGTTCAGTCTCGACCACAGTTCGTCTTGCGCGGCGGCTCGGTTGGGGTTGGTGCGCGGCAGCAAAGGCGGGATTAATCTGCCGTTGAACGAGAAAATACCGAGCATTTTCCGCAGACGCCGCACGTTGCGAACAGGACCATGTACCAGGAATTCCCGGTCGAACCTTGAATCGTTTGAAATTGTCCGGATCTGTGCCGGATCCGTGGCGAGGACACTGTCAATGATACCGGGAAAATAGGTGCGTTTCATGATGTGATCACTCGCGCGCGAGTGCCTCCATCGTTGCGAGTTGCAGGGCGACGATCAGTCGGGTTGCGCAGTGATCAACCACGAAGAATGGGAGCTCCAAAAGGGGCGCCCGTCAGTCCTCCATCAACCATCAGCTCGACGGCGTTGATGTACGACGAGTCCTCAGAAGCCAGGAACAGCACCGCCTTCGCGAGTTCTTCCGGTTCGCCCCATCGGCCCAGAGGAACCGTCGAGGAGAAGAAATCCGCCAGCCTGGCGGACTGTTCCGCCGGGATTGAGGCGCGAGCTCCCCGCTTCCAGATGGGAGTTTTGGTCGCTCCGGGCGCGACGACATTGACGCGAATGTTGCGCGGCGCAAAGTCGGCGGCGACCGCCCGCGCCATGGAGACCACGCCGCCCTTGGTGGCTGCATAGGCGGCCAGGCCGGCCTGGCCAAGATAGTTGTGCACCGAACCGTTGAAGATGATGCTGGCATTGTCGTTCAACAGAGGAGCGGCCGAGTTGACGGTGAAGAAAGCGCCATTCAGGTTGGTGTGGATGATATTCTCAAAGACCGCCTCGTCCGTCCCGCCGGTCGGCGTCCTGCCGCTGATTCCGGCATTGGCGAAGACGATGTCCAGCTTGCCGAAATCTCTGGCAATATCCGCGAAGAGCCGCTTGCGGTCGTCCGCCACGGTAACGTCGGCGCGATAGCCGCGCACCTTGGATCCTAGTTCGGCGACTGCTTCATCCAGCGTCTTCTGATCCCGGCCGGTAATCGCGACTTCAGCGCCCTCTGCAACAAAAAGTCGGGCGGTGGCCAGGCCGATGCCGCTGTTTCCTCCGGTGATGAGAGCCTTCTTGCCTGTGAGTTTCATGATTCCCTCCTCCATGGCTGGCTCATCAACTATGACGACCCCGATGCCGGCCGAACTCCGAGATCCAAAGCGGGCATCAGGTGCGGCGCTGAGTGATCAGTGCACCTTTCGAAGAGTTCTGAAGCTGGCGTAAAGCTCTTCGCTGAAAAGCTTTGGCTGCTCCCAGGCGGCAAAGTGGCCGCCCTTCGCAACCTTGTTGTAATGGATGAGATTGGGATAGGCCCGTTCCGTCCAGCTTTTGGGGGCCGGATAGAGTTCGTCCGGGAAGACGCTTACGGCAACCGGGATGGAGACGCCTTTGACCCGGAAATATGAGAGTTTTCCCCAGTTCTCCCAATAGAGACGCGCACCGGAAAGTGCCGTGTTCGTCAACCAGGTGATCGTGATGTTGTCGAGGATGTCATCGCGCGTGAGGCCTTCGGATTGTCCGTCAAAGGCACGGGCAATGAGCTGCAGGCTGCGCGCATCGTGATCCAGGAAATAAGCGGCCAATCCGATGGGTGAGTCCGCGATACCGTATAAGGTCTGCGGCCGCAACCCCATCTGGTAACCATAGGCAATTCCCTTTTGATACACGAACTGAAGACGTTCGTAGGCGAGCTTCTCATCGGTTGAAAGGCCAGATGGCGCCGGCGCCCCGGACGCGGCTGCCTGGTCAATATCGGCTGGAAAGATGCCAGGCATGTTGGAGTGAATGCCGAGCAGTTCCGGAGCCGCTTGCCGGCCCATTTCATCAACCACGAGCGCCCCCCAATCGCCGCCCTGCGCCACAAATTTTTCATAGCCAAGGCGCTTCATCAGCGCCACCCAGGCACGGGCCATGTGGGCGACATCCCATCCGGTCGTGGTCGGTTTGCCGGAAAAGCCGTAGCCCGGCATGGACGGAATAACCAGGTGGAATGCGTCCCACGCGTTCCCGCCATGCGCCGTGGGGTTGGTGAGCGGCTCGACAATCTTCAGTTGCTCGATGATCGAGCCGGGCCAGCCGTGGGTCACGATCATCGGCAATGCATTTTCGTGCTTGGAACGGACGTGAATGAAGTGGATGTCCAGGCCGTCGATTTCGGTAATGAAGTTGGGCAGGGCGTTGAGCCGTGCCTCCACTTTGCGCCAGTCGTAATCCGACTGCCAGTAGCGCAAGAGTTGCTCAATGGTCTTGAGCGGCACGCCCTGGCTATTATCGGCGACAGTCTCGTGCTCGGGCAAGCGCGTCTCCGTCAGGCGGCCGCGCAGATCGGCGAGGTCAGCTTCCGGAATATCCACATGAAACGGACGAATGGCGTTGTTGTCGGATGTCTGTATGCCGTCGTGCTTTGTGGTATTGGGGTGCGTCGCATAAACCATGTTTTGCCTCCATAATTGAGGCCGAGAGCCGTCCCGGCCCATCAGATGAAAAATGCTGAAACAGGTTGCCCGGATGACGAAATGGTGGCGGGCTAGGCCAAACCGCTCGCATGACGAAACGGTGGCGAGCTTGCCGCTACGCTAACATGCGAAACTCAGCCGCACTAACAAAAAGGCTCGTTCAATTATTTGTTACAGCCAGTAGTTCACCGGCCATGCACAAAATTGCGCCAACAGTCTCGTCTATGTGGATCGTACCGCCGCAATTGGCATGGAACTCTCCTTTTGAAGGTCCAGAAAGCGAAGCGCAGTGCACCGCTTACGGCCGGCTAAAACCCGCCATACCACGTGCCGTTCCGCCAATAACCATGCTGCCAGTTGTGTTCAGCGTCGGCGTCATGCCAATGATATTGGGCGTCGCCTTTGTGTGCGTCCCACCAATTGTCATCGTGGAACGAGAGTATCACACCGGAATACTCCACTTTGGAGCCGGTATGCCAACAGTCGCCGCCGCTGTTGCACGCCGTGTAAGCCGAAGCCGGCACCGCACTGAAAAGTACGGCGCAACCGAGCATCAAAACCGACGAAACGGCAACAAGAGATTTTCGCGCCCGCATGAATTGTCTTCCTCGCAAGAAACGGGCCCCGATGGCCCGAAAGCGGACATGACAATAATGCGCTGCACAAGTGATTGCCCCTCAAAGCGGCGACAGCTGAGCATAGTCGTTACAAAGGCGAGATAAGGCCGAGATAAGCGCCGCGGCGCAGCCTGCTAACGTTTTCATAGGGCTAAGGCATCTTGGCCCCCCTGATACTTCCAAGACTCGGTGCCCCGTTCAGGGCGCCGAGTCTTTTTTTCTGACGGGCCAGCGGCTCGGGCCTTAAACAAAAACGGCGCCCGAGGGCGCCGCTTCCGTTTGCAGTTTGAGGCCTATCAGGCTTTGGCCTTCCTGCGGCGGCGCAAGGCGGCCGCACCGGCAAGGCCGGCGCCGAACAGCGACAGCGTGAAGGGTTCAGGAACAGCGGATGACGAAGTTACGAGATCGAGTGTCACGTGGTACGGCGCACTGGAAAAGTCATCGCCCGAAGCATTGAACATGATCGAGCTGCTGGTGAAACTGACATCCGACCCAGTCAAGCCCGCGAGATCCGTATCGAGCGTAAACCCGGTCAGTGTAGACCCGTCGCTGAAGGTCAAACCCGAATATTGGATGCCATTGAAAGTCGTGGCGTTGAAGGATGAACCAGCATTCTCGTTGAAGGTGATCGACAATCCAGACGCGGTGAGCGTGCCCGGCTCGACAAGTGCGTTGCAGAAAGCGTCTGCGCCCGGACAAGTGATGGTCGATCCAATCGCGAGCGTTGAAACAGCACCATTTCTTATCGTCGACGTATCCGGTTCGAAGTATGTGGCGGTCAGTGACCCGGTCAGAGCGGGGCTCGCTTCCGCGCTGCCAGCCGCAAGGCAAACAAACGCACTCAATGCAACGACCGACGCGAAGGAGTTGAAGCGCATTGTGATACCCCGCCTGGATTTGCCTAGCCGATGGTCAAGGCCTACACGCAAAAGCTGTGCCAGTGCCTCGAGGCGAAAGAAATCAAAGGCTTGGAAAAAGAGCAGCGGGCCGACTGTAAACCATAATTGCAATTCATCGAACGTACAGCCGCAGATCACACGGGCGACATGTGACCATGACAGCACCGCAGGCGTGGCGCAGAGTGTGGGCCAGGGTGTCACCCTCCCCGTCCTGATGGCGTTGGGTTAGTAAGATCAAGCGTTTACGGCGGGGTTGCATGGATACCCATCCGCCAACGCCATGCATGCGGGGGGCTTGTCATCATGCAAGGCAGTCTCGATCAGCCACCGATTGTCCTTCGCACCTCCGTGCTGAAGGCTGGCCTGCTCATGATCGGCAGCGGGATTGCCGCCTTCTTCTGTGGTTCCCTGATCACCATGACCCCGCCGCCGTCGCGGGCATTGAGCGGATTGGTGGCCTTTGGTCTTGCTGCCGTCTATTTTGCCTGGCGGCTGGTCTGCCCGAACATCCTCACCCTGTCGCCGGAGGGACTGGTCTGGCAATCGCCGTTTCGCACCACCCGCTGGGCCTGGCGGGATGTGAGCCGGTTTCGGGCCATCCAGGTGCATATCTTCAGCCAACATGTGGGCTTTGATGTTGCCGACGGCGTGCCGGGGCCGATGTCTTTCACCCAGTATTATGTGCGCTATGCCGGCGCAGACGATTCCCTGGGCGGCTCATGGGAGGTCAGCGCCAGGGCGCTTGCGGAAATTCTCAACGCCGCGCAGGCGCGATGGGCGGATGGGCCCTGAGCAAGGCCGCCCTAACCGCGGCGGTCCCGAAAACTTCAGGCCGGGCCTCTATCCGCGCATCTTCAGCAGGATGGCGCTCAGGACGTTTGAATAGTCATCCGTCCAGACCGGCGTCTCCGCGGCAGGATGAACGATGTGCCAGTCCGGGCTCAGTTTCAGCGCCTTCATGTCGTCGGCGCTGCGCGCCACCAGCGCGATCTCCGCGGGATAGTGGAGCGTCACCGTCGATTCGTTCCGATGCCTGTCGAGGTTGACGGCCGTTATCATGCCATTGGCGGCGGCCGATGCGGCGACGGCGTTTGCCAGTTCCATATTCTTGTTGCTGACATTGACGGCGATGACGCCGTGCGGCGTCAATTTCGACTCGTAAAGCGCAAAGGCTTCGCGGGTCAGCATGTGGAGCGGCACGGAATCGGACGAAAATACGTCCAGCACCAGAAGATCGAAACCCGCGCGCGCCTGATGCAATGTCAGGCGCCCATCGCCGATGACGACAGGCGCGCCGGGAGCACAAAGCGACATCGAGCGAAACAGCGAACGGTCGCGCGCGATCACGGCGTCCATGGGGTCGAGTTCATAGAAAGTCCAGGCTTCGCCGGGCTGGCTCGCGCAGGACAGCGCGCCGACGCCAAGACCGATCACGGCCACCCGGTTGAACCTGCCGCCGGCATGTTTGCGAACGGCCTGGATGCCGTCGTCAAAGGGACCGCCATTATAGTAATAGGTCAGCCGCTCCGGCCTTGTGGCAACCGGTCGGCCCTGGTCATCACGTATCCTCTCGCCGCCATGCGCGGTGGTTCCATGATAAAGGACGCGGAATTTCCCGGATGGCAGATCAGCGACCTTGTATGCGGCGTAGAAGGAACGCGCACGAAGAACGACATGCTCGATCGGGTCATAGAAGCTGGTCGCGGCGAACAGCAACGCCGCCAGGGCCAGAAGACGCGCCGGCGCACCGCCCTGGAAAGCCATGACGGCGGCCAACGCCATGATGCCGACGATATAGATGGCGATGGTGGACGCCATCCATGCCGCGGCGGCCAATCCGCCGGTCAGCACGGCAACAAAGAACAGATCCTGCAGCCACGCCGCACGGCCCGTTTTGCGGATATCGGGTCTGACCAGCAGGGCGGCGAACACCAGCAGGGGATATTCCAGGATGGCATTGAAAATGGCGGGTGCGATCAGGGCGGCGAATATCCCGCCCAGCACGCCGCCAAGCGAAAGCCAGGCGTAGAACTGGGTCAGGGCCTGCGGCGCGGGCCGGCGGCGATAGAGTTGCGTGTGACAGACCATCGCGGCGACGAAGAAGGCGCCCAGATGTCCGCCCAGGGAAAGGATCCAGTTGAGCTTGCTGCCCCAGAGAAACAGGATAACCAGCAGCGCGGTGGTGAAGGGCTGCAGCGCCAGCATCGCCCTGGCCGACAGCAGCGGCCTGTCCGAAAAGGCGAATACGAAAGTGAGAAGATAAAGCGCGAGCGGCAGGATCCAGATATAGGGTCCCGACGCCACATCGGTGGTGATATGCGCCGTCACCGCGATCAGGAGACCTGAAGGAACGAAGCCGAGCGCCGCCCATTGCAGGCGGTCACGCCAGCGGATGGCGGCGCGCGCCAGATCGGCGGGCTTGAGATTTTCCAAAGCCGGCGTGCGCAAGGCGATCGCGCCGCTGGCGGTGATGGCGAATACCAGCACGACATAGCCGATGCTCCAAAGGCGCGACTGCGCGGCAAGGCCGATGGATGGCTCGATCAGGAACGGATAGGCCAGCAGGACAAGGACGGAGCCGAGATTGGACGCGCGATACAGCAAATAGGCATTTTCGCTGTTCCCGCGCGCGAACCAGGCCTGCAGCAGCGGCGCATTCGCCGCCAGTGCAAAGAAAGGCAGCCCGATCGAGGCCAGGAACAGCGCGGCCAGCCAGAGCGACAGGCCGTCCTGGGGCGGTGTGTGAAAGCCGCTCGCCAGGCTTATGGGAAGTGAAAGCGCCGCCACGGCCAGGACGATCGCGTGTATCAGCACCGCATGGCGGATGGTCACGTACCGCGTGAGAATATGGGCATAGAGATAACCGGCAAGCATCAGGCCCTGGAACACCACCATGGCGACCGACCACACGGCCGATGATCCGCCCAGAACCGGAAGCACCATCTTGGAAAACAGCGGCTCGACCCAGAACAGCAGCGACGCCGACAGGAAAATCGCGGCCGGAAAAGCCAGCAAGGCGAAGCGGCGCGGAGCCACGCTGGGATTGTGTGGAATGACGTGCGCGCTTGAAGAGGTCATGGCATGCCCGGGCAATGCCCCCGAACGCTATCCCGCCAAGGTTAACCTCAAGTTATTCATTGCCCTGCCGGGAGGTGAAGGCCGCGGCAGCCAGCGGGCCGGAAACCGCCCGGAGCCCAGCCGAATGCGCCAATCCCCGATGCTTCGGTCAGGGCCGAAGCATCACGGCCAAGCCGCCCGGTACAATCGCGGTTCTTGTCAGGGAACCGTGACTCATGGATGCAATCGCCCGCTCCAAGGATGCGCATATCGAAATCAAGCCCAGCGTGCTCTATGTCGGCACGCCGGTCACGCTGATCACCACCCTCAATCCCGACGGCACGGCCAACATCTCGCCCATGTCGTCCGCCTGGGCAATCTTCGACCGCGTCATCCTGGGCATGACGTCCACCAGCAAGGGGCGGGAAAATGCCCTGGGCCAGCGCCAGATGGTGCTCAACTTTCCCTCGCCCGAGGTCTGGCGCAAGGTCGAGGCCATCGCGCGCGCCACGGGCCGCGATCCCGTGCCGCCACACAAGCAAAAGATCGGCTATACATTCGTGCCCGACAAATTCGCGGCCTCCGGCTTTACGCCCCAGCCCTCCGATCTTGTCCGCCCACCCAGGATCGCGGAATGCCCGATCCAGCTGGAGGCCGAGCTTGTCGCCTGCCACGACCCCGGCGGCGAATGGCCCCGGGAACGGCCGGAAGGGTTCCAGATTGTGGAAGCGAAGGTCGTGCGCGTGCATGCTGACAGGCATATCGTGATACCCGGCACCAATCACATAGACACTGCGAAATGGCAGCCCCTGCTGTATGTGTTCCGGCATTATTTCGGCACCGGCCCTGACCTGGGGCGGACCTTCAAGGCGCAAGCGTGAAACCGCAACGGAGAACGGCATGTTGAGCACCAGCGCCATCGCCCAGACCGCCGCCCTGGTCGGCGATCCCGCCCGCGCCAACATGCTGGCCGCGTTGATGGACGGACGGGCCCTGACGGCGACGGAACTGGCACGCGCGGCCGGCATCACGCCCCAGACGGCCAGCGGTCATCTGGCCCGGCTGACGAAAGCCGGCCTGCTGGCGATCGAACACCAGGGACGGCACCGCTATCACCGCCTGGCCTCGGCCACGATTGCCCAGATGCTGGAAGGCATCATGGCGATAGCCGCTATTCTCGGCGGCGAAACCCGCACGCCACTGACGGTCGGCCCGCGTGACAAGGCGCTCAGGCACGCCCGTACCTGCTACGACCATCTTGCGGGAGAGATCGCCGTTGGCATAACCGACCGGATGGTGGAGCGGGGCCATGTCGAATTTTCAGCCGATGGCGGGGCCCTGACCAAAGATGGCGCGGCCTTCCTGCGCCGGCTGGGAGTCGAACTCGATCCCGCCAAGGCGTCCGCCCACAGCCGCCAAATGTTCTGCCGGCCTTGTCTGGACTGGAGCGAGCGGCGGCCGCATATCGCGGGCGCCGTCGGCACCGCCCTGTGCCGCACCTGCTTTGCCCAGGGCTGGATACGACGCATCGACGGCACGCGCGCCGTGACAATCACGCCGGCAGGGCGGTTGGCGCTGCGCAAGGCTTTCGGCCCCGGCGCCGTGGCCTGACGGCCCGCGCGCCTTTATTTGTGCTTGTCGCCGTCCTGCTGCGCCACCTGATTTGCATCCTGCACCGCGGCCGCGACCTTGGCTTCGATCAGTTTGAGCCTTGTGTTCGCCGAATCCGTGATCAGCCGGATCCGGGCATTGGCATCGGTCTGGACGCGCTTCAGCTCCGCATTGGCATTGTCGATATAGGCATGCATGCAGGCGTCGTAGTCCTGGGCCTGGTGGTTATAGAGTTTGACTTTCTGGTTGTAGGAACCGACCGGACCGGCATCTTCGATGTTGCTCGTATGGGTATAGGCGGGCTTGATGAGCTTGACCTCCGGCTGGTGGCACTGCGGGTCCGGATACTCAGCGCCCATGGCGCCCGCTTCGCCCTGTGCTTGAGCGGCACCCGTCAACAATGCGCTCGCGGCGCCCAGGGCCAATACACCAACCAGCTTCTTCATGGCGCCTCCGATCTATCGCCCCAGCAAGGCCTGCCTGACCTGATAGGCGATTTCATTCTGCTGCACGATCAGGGTGCCGTCGTCGGTCATGTGATAGACGCCCTTCAGATAACCGAGGTCGCTTTCCGTCATCTCGCTGGTGGTGTCGGCACCGGCGCAACCGGACGCCAGCAGATTGAGGATGGACGGCAATTGCTGGCAGTCGTCCAGCGAGCGCGGCTGGGTCAGCGCCAGGAAAGCGATGTAATCGGCCAGCGCGCCGATCTCATACCCTTTGAGCTTTTGCGGATCGATGACGATGATGACATCGTGAAAGCCGCTGTGCAGGCCATCGCCCACCCGGTTGCCTGTGACGGCATAGGCGCTGGCGCGGGGCAGATTGATGCGGCACTTGGGATAGTCGAGACAGCCTATCCCGGTGATCTTGCCGCCGTCGAAATGCAGCGCGCCCCGCACATCGATGGTCACGGTCGAATACCAGGCCTGGATGGGATGGGTCACTTTCGCCATCTCTTCCGCCTGGCTGTCATTGTCGTGATAGCCCAGAAGCGCATCGTAATTCTTGCGGATATTGTTCAGCAGGTCCTGCGGCGCGGTGGTGAACACGATCTGGATGTTGGGCTGGCAATGCGCATCCGGATCGAGCGGCGCGCCCACTTTTGCCGCGATTTCCTTCAGGCGCTTTTTGACAAAGTCGGTGAAGTCGGACTTCAGGCCCATGGCTGTGGGACAGATGCCTTTTTCCCAGCGTGCCACCTTGCCCAGCTTGAAAGTCGGGGCGGTACGGGCGGTGACAAAGGCATGGATTTCCGCGTCCGGCACGCGCCGGCCATTGACCGTGACGTTTTCCACTGGCGGGGCAGCGGGCTGGGCAATTCCATCGGAAACCGCCAGCAGGCTACCCGAAAGCACCAGACCAATTATGAGACCGCGCATCGCCCCCGCCTACGACATATGACGTAGCTATACTACTACACATGTCAGCGGTCAAATGCAGCCATGCCAGTGCGCGTAGGCCACAGGCGGAATCCCGCGCCTACTGCCCACTCTTGTCGGTCACCAGGGTCTTTTCCATCTGGAAGCGGATCGTGTCGCGCTGCATCGCCAGCGTATCGGCGGTGCCCATCCTGTAGAGCGAACGCAGATAGGCCAGATCGCCGTCGGTCAGGTGATCGGTTGCGGCGGCGCAATCCTTGGCCAGCAGGTTGCTGATGCTGGGCAGTTCCTCGCAACTGTCCAGCGCCGAAGGCTGGGCCAGCGCCAGCATGGCGGCATAATCGGCCAGCGTGCCGATCTCATAGGTCATCAGCTTGGCCGGCTCGGCCACGATCAGCACATTGTACAGTTCGGTGCTGAGCCCGTCGCCCAGCCGCGAGCCCGTAACCGTCTGGGCGCTGGCATGCGGCAGGGTCAGGGTGAGGGTGCCCGTCGGGCCCTGGATGCCGCCACCCGGAACTTGGATCGGCTGGATGTTGATCGTCATGCCGCCGGAGGCGCCGCTGTCCACCTCCGGCCGCCCGCGCATGTCGTCGGTCGCGGTGGTGTACCAGGACTGCATGGCGTGGGTGACCTTGGCCAGCGCATCCGCCTGGTCGCCATTGTCGTGATAGCCCAGGAAAACCGGCTGACTCTTGCGGACATTGTCCAGCAAGCCTTGCGGCGCCGTGGTGAACACCACTTCGATGTTGGGCTTGCAGGACACATCGCCATCCACCGGCGCGCTCACCGCCGCGGCCACTTCCCTGATGCGGTCGCTCACATATTTCGCGAAACGGGGCCCCAGCCCGATGGTCTGCGGGCAGATGCCTTTTTTCCAGCGCGCCAGCTTGCCGGTGACCCGGGCCGGCGCGGCGCGGGAAAAGATGAAATGGTCGATCACCGCCTCCGAGGGTCTGGTGGCGATGACGGTGATGCTTTCCAGCGGCGCGGAAGGCTTTTGCGGCGTATCGCCCGGCGCCGTCTGGGCCATGGCCGCCGGCGGCAGCATCAGCGTGGCGGCGAGAAGCGGAACGACGGTCCGGCGCATGCTTGCATTTCTCCAACGTATATAGTAGGAAATACCATCATGCGTTGAGGACAACAAGAGGCCGGCATGAGACACTGCTTCCCGCTCACACTTTGCCTTCTGCTGCTGGTCGACGCCGCCTGGGCGCAGGGCGCAAAGACCTATGCCGCCTTCCCCACCGGCGAAGGCGATCCTGATGCGATCACCTGCCGCCCGCCGCAGCCCGTGCCGGGCGAGCGGTTGAGCGGCCCGGAAGTATGCAAGAAGAATTCGGTCTGGGCGCAGTATCGGCGCGACGGCATGGATGTGGCGCCGGACGGCGTCCGCGACGTGCCGCTGCGCAACAAGAGCGGACTCAACTGCCGCTCTGTCACCTCGGGTGCCGGTGGTTCCACCATGTCGGCGGGCAATATGGGCATGCATTGCGACTGAAGCCGGCGATTGCCGCCTTCCATGCGATGAGGTATAAAAACCATAGCTATAGTAGGATTGCCCGATGGCGCCGCCCCGGCTGAGCAAGCTTGAACTCCAGATCATGGAGACGCTGTGGACGGGCGGCACCCTGTCGGTGCGCGAAATCCAGGAGCGCTTCCCGGCCCGCGGCCGCCCCGCCTACACCACCATCCAGACCACCATCGGCCGGCTGGAGACCAAGAAGGCGGTGACGCGGGTCAAGAAGATCGGCAATGCCCATATCTATCAGGCGGCGGTCTCCCGCAGCGCCGCCCAGCGCCGGCTGGTGGACGATCTGCTGGCCCTGTTCGGCGGCCGCAGCCAGCCGGTGATGGCCCATCTGATCGAGGCGGGCAAACTCAGCCTGGAGGACGTGCAGGAAGCCGAAAAACTGGTGCGCGCCGCCGCCGCCAAGGACAGGAAATCATGATCGCCGGCCTGCTGGATCATCTCTGGCAGTCCACGCTTTTCGCCGGCGCCGTCGCCCTTTTGATGCCGCTGTTCCGCCGTCAGTCCGCGGGTTTGCGCTTCTGGCTGTGGTTCAC
>DATAWO010000003.1:0-10848 GCA_036267165.1 Rhizomicrobium sp.
ACCGTGCCATTGTCGGCCTCCAGGATGATCTCGCCATTCTCCTGGCGCACCGAGGTGGCTTGCACCATCCCGCTATTGTTGATCACCGCGTCCTGCACGCCCTGAGCAGCGCGCGCCGTCATCAGGATGGTGCCACCGGCAGCCGCAAGCTTGCCGCTGTTGCTGACCTGGCCGCCGGTGGAATTGGCGCCCAGCGCATAGGACAGGAGATGGTCGCCGTTAAAGTCCACCGTGAAGGTGTCGGTGCCGCCCAGGACCACATGGCCGGCGGTGGCCGCAATCAGGCCTTTGTTGGCGACATGGGGCGCAGACAGCACCACCGAGCCGCCATTGGCCGCGGTGATCGCGCCGGCATTGGTGATGGAGCCCTTGGCGCCCGTGCTGCTGAAATTGTAGCGCCCGCCCAGGAAATCCTGGTCGGTGATGTCGGAGGTGGTGGCCAGCAAGCCTCCCACATTGATGGTGGCGCCATTGCCGAACAGCAAGCCATTGGGATTGAGCAGCCAGACCTGGCCATTGGCGCGGATGGCGCCGTCAATGGCCGATGCAGCCGTGCCGGTCACCCGGTTGAGGGTGATGGCGCTTGAGGAAGGCTGGTTGAACTGGACGCTGCCGCCCTGGCCGACCGAGAAGGACTGCCAGTTGATGATGGCCTTGGAGGTGCTCTGGTTGATCAGGGTGGTGGCGCCGGATGCCGAGATCTGGGCCTGGCCCGCGACCACCGAACCGCCCGCCGGCTGCGCCCTGGCGGCCACATTCATCACAACCAGGGAGAGAATACTGACGGATGCAAGGGCACAGCCGCGCACCCGCGGTCTATCGGCCTGCTCCCTGGTAAAAACCTTGCCCAAACCCAAACCCTCGGACGCAGCTTTTCCAAGCCTTGCCCTTACCCTACCTTAAAAGGTACCCCTGACGCTCGCTTACATGTCAGAGACGTCATAGGCAATATGCCCTACGACTGTAGGGTTACGCCGTATCACTCCCATACAAAAAATTTCAGACAGGGTTTAAATGCCTGACAGGCTTGGGAACTCCGAGGGTCAAGCTGTGGAAAACCCCCTTGGCCTGGACTATCCTTGGCCCAAAGGACGGGGCGTGGGTGGGCGTGCTCAAAATTATTAATCGAAAACAATGCCTTATGGCATTTTTGGGTGCCGCTTTGGGGACTTGGGCTTTATCTCCAGCCTTGGGCCAAGTCATGGACATCGGGCCTGACGGCACCACCGCCATATATAAGGGCCCGGTTGTGGCCTCCGCCGGAGGGGTCCAGCCCCTTAGCCGGAGGGGCGAGTTCCGGGCCCAAAATGGGCACCTTGCCCAGAATGTCAGGCCTGGCGACGCCCCCTTCCCTGTCGCCGCCACCATCCAGGACGCCGCCAGCCGCCATGCCCTGAGCCAGGCGCTGATCGCCGCCGTGGCCTGGCAGGAATCCCGCATGCGGCAGGACGCGGTGTCGCCCAAAGGGGCACGTGGCGTGATGCAGTTGATGCCCGCCACCGCCCATGGGTTGCAGGTCGACGCGCGCGACCTCTCCGCCAATGTGGATGGAGGCACGGCCTATCTCGCCCGGATGCTCGACCGCTTCGACGGCGACATCATCAAGACCCTGGCCGCTTATAATGCCGGTCCCGAGGCGGTGGAGCGCTATCATGGCGTGCCGCCCTATCCCGAAACCCAGGCCTATGTAAGCGCGGTGATGAACCGCCTAGCCAACAGCGCAGAGTCCGACAGCATCGATGGAAAGGTGCATCCATGAAACGCCAGAGAGCCATGAATAAGTTCGCCGGCGTCCTGTTGGCCGCGATGACCGCATCATCTGCAAATGCGCAGGTGGTGAACCAGGACCCCGCCGGCTCGTCGCCGCTGGTGGCGGCGATGGAATGGATCCAGGGAACGCTCCTGGGCAATGTCGCCACCGCCGCCGCCGTGATCGCGGTCGCCGTCGTGGGCTTCATGATGCTCACGGGACGCATCGAATGGCGGCGCGGCCTGACCGTGGTGATCGGCTGCTTCATCATCTTCGGCGCGGTCGCCATCGTGTCAGGCATCCGATCATTGGCAGGCGGGCTGCACTGACATGGCGCGGCTCAACTCCGATCCGGTGTTCAGCGCGCTGACGCGGCCGCAGATGATGAGCGGCGTCACTTACGGCTATGCGGTGTTCAACCTGATCGTGACGCTGGAGATATTCCTGCTGACGCGGTCCTTCTGGTCTTTCGCGGTGGCCGGCGTGCTGCATGTGATCGGCTGTCTGGGCTGCCTGCGCGATCCGCGTTTCTTCGACATCTGGGGCACCAGGCTGCGCCACTGCCCCCGGGTGAAGAATTACTGGTTCTGGCGCATGAACTCGTACCGCCCATGATGATGCAATTTCTCCGCAACCGCGCGGCGCGGACCCTGGCTCCGAACGAAGCGGCGGTGGGAGACAGGCTGCCCTATCTGGGCCATCTGGATGAAGTGACGCTGAAGACCCGCGACGGTTTGCTGGTGCAGACCATCCATCTGCGCGGCTTTCCCTTCGAGACCTCCTCCGACGACGAGTTGAATTACCGCAAGGCGATGCGCGAGACCTTGCTGCGCGGCGCGGCCAGCTCGCGGCTGGCGATCTATCATCATGTGGTGCGCCGCCGCGTCAACACCGAATTCGACAGCGCACCCGACAATGCCTTCTGCCGCCGGCTGGACGATGCCTGGCGCGCGCGGCTGGCGCGGCGCCAGCTCTATGTGAATGACATATTCCTCACCCTGGTGCGGCGGCCGCTGCAGGGCGGCGCCGGCTTCATCGAGAAGCTTCTGAAAAAGCCGGGCGAGGACGCCGCGTTGCTGGAACGCGAACAGCGCCAGCTGCATGCCACCCGCGAGACCTTCCTGGCGACCTTGGCGCCCTATGGTCCGCGCACCCTGTCGCTGTATCAGGGCCCAACCGGGCTTTGCTCCGAACCGGCGGAATTTCTGTCGCTGCTCACCAATGGCGTGGCGCGCCGGGTGCTGGCGCCCTCCAGCGACATGGGCCAGACGCTGGCCACGCGGCGGCTCTCCTTCGGTTTCGACGCCATGGAGTTCAGTGCGAGCGGCCATGAGCGCGCCAGCTACGGCGCCATGATCTCGCTCAAGGATTATCCCCTGCGCTCGGTCCCCGGCATGCTGGACGGGGTGCTGCGCCTGCCCTTCGAGATGGTGCTCACCGAAAGCTTCGCCTTTGTCGAACAGCAGACCGCGCTGTCGCGCATGGGTCAGGCGCTGCGCCGGCTGCGCGCCGCCGACCATGACGCCATCAGCCTGCGTGGTGAACTCGCCGCCGCCAAGGACGATGTCGCGGCAGGCCGCGCGGCTTATGGCGAGCATCACCTTTCCATCCTGGCGCGTACGCCGACACTCGAGGCGCTCGACCAGGCCACGGCGGATGTCCAGGCGGCGTTGGCGGAAACCGGCGCC
Source organism: Rhizomicrobium sp. (assembly GCA_036267165.1). Taxonomy (GTDB): domain Bacteria; phylum Pseudomonadota; class Alphaproteobacteria; order Micropepsales; family Micropepsaceae; genus Rhizomicrobium. Next base: position 3,439 of record DATAWO010000003.1, read on the forward strand.
ATCGCGGCGCGCGAGGAAATGAACCTGGAACCCGCCTTCTGGGCGCAGTTCCCCGGTAATTTTGGACTTATCGCGCGGAAAGCGCTGATCTCCACCGCCAATTTCGCCAGCCTGGCCAGCTTCCACAATCATCCGACGGGCCAGGCGCGGGACAATCACTGGGGCGGCCCGATCACGGTCTTGGAGACCACCTCCTTCGGTCCCTATCACTTCAACTTCCATTCCGGCGATCTGGGCAATTTCACCATTATCGGACCCAGCGGTTCGGGCAAGACCGCGCTGCTGGCGTTCCTGCTCGCCCAGGCCGAGCGCATGCAGCCGCGCATCGCCTATTTCGACAAGGATCGCGGCGCCGAAGGCTTCATCCGCGCCATCGGCGGCCAATATGACGTGATCTCGCCAGGCACCCCCACCGGCTTCAATCCGCTGGCCTTGACCGACACCGGCGAGAACCGCGCCTTCCTGGCGGAATGGCTGTCACGGCTGCTGTCTTCCTATGGCGCGCCACTGACGTCGGAAGACCGCGTCCTGATCGCCGATGCGATCGACGCCAATTATGCCGAACATGAGAGCCATCGCCGGCTGCGCTATCTGCGCGAACTGTTCCGCGGCCAGCGCCGCCCCAGCGCCGGCGATCTGGCGGCGCGGCTGGGCCAATGGTGCGACGGCGGCGAGCATGCCTGGCTGTTCGACAATGAGGACGACGCGCTGGATGTGAGCGAACGCATCCTGGGCTTTGACATGACCCGGCTGCTCAATTCGCCCACCACCCGCACGCCGGCGATGATGTATCTGTTCCACCGCATCGAGCAGCGGCTGGACGGCACGCCGGCCATCATCGTGGTGGATGAAGGCTGGAAGGCGCTGGATGACGAGGTCTTTGTCGGCAAGATCAAGGACTGGGAAAAGACCATCAGGAAGCGCAACGGCCTGGTGGGCTTCTGCACCCAGAATGCCGATGACGCGCTGGAAAGCCGGGTTGGCCCGGCCATCATCGAACAGTCCGCCACCCAGATATTCTTCCCCAATCCCAAGGCGCGCGCCGCCGATTACATCGAAGGCTTCGGCCTTTCCGAACATGAGTTCGAGCTCGTCCGCACCCTGCCCGACACCTCGCGCTGCTTCCTGATCAAGCAGGCCGACCACAGCGTGGTGGCGCGGCTGGACCTGACCGGCCTGACCGGCGAGTTGCGCGTTCTGGCCGGCACTGAAGCCAGTGTGCGCCAGCTCGATGCCCTGCGCGAGCGGCTGGGCGATGAGCCGCAGGCCTGGCTCGACGCCTTCATGGCCGGGCGCGGAAGGAATGTGGCATGAGCGCCTGTTCCACCGTCACCGATCTGGGCGTGGTGCGCGATGTGCTCACCACGGTGGATTGCAACACCCGCAACTTCGCGCGGCTGGGTTATGAGTCTCTCGCCGCCGCCAATTCGCCGTTCCAGGCGGCGCTGACGGTGGCGCTGACCATCTATGTCGCGGTGATCGGCTATCGGCTGTTGTTCGGCGAAGGCGCGCGGTTGAGCGATGGGCCCGTGATCGCACTCAAGATCGGAGCGGTTCTGGCGCTGGTGACCAGCTGGAGCCTGTTCCAGACTTTGGTGTTCGATGTGGCCGAGCGCGCGCCGGTGGAAATCGCGGCCCTGATCTCCGCCCCCATGCGCGGCCATGCGCTGGCAGCCGATCCCGTCGCCGGCCTGCAGGCGTCCTACGACCAGCTGCGGGAGACCGCCAACACCTTTGCCCATCCGCCCAAATCGGTGAGCGAACATGCCCAGACCGATTATGCCACCGCCTCCCAGGCGCTGAGCATGGCTGCCGACGGCCTGTTCATCTCCAGCGCCGGCCTGATCGCCGTGGTGATGATCGCCATCGGGCTTCTGACCGCGACCGGGCCGCTCTTCATCGCCACCTTCCTGTTCTTCGAGACCCGCGGACTGTTCGTGGGCTGGGTACGGGCGCTGGCGGCATCGGCCTTTGGCCTGCTGAGCGGCTGGAGCCTGACCGTGCTGATGCTGCACGCGGTCGATCCCTGGATGGATGCGCTGTCCGACATCGGCGCCAACGGATTGTCGGATGCGCGCACCGGCATCACCGCCGCCATCATCGTGCTGGTCTTTTCCGCCGCGCAGATCGGTTTGCTGCTGGCCGGGATCATGATCGCGCGCGGCTTCCGCCTGCCGTCGCGCACCCCGCGCGCCACGGGCCAGACCGCGGTGGCGCAAACCACACAAAACACCTTGCCGCTGGACCTGATCTCGCGACCCGCACAACTGGCCGAACAGCTGGCGCGGCAAGGTTCACCTGCGGTCCATGCCGAGCGGGCGCAGGCAGCCGCCCTTGGCGTGATCTATGCCCGGCGCGAGGGCTCGAACCCCGTCGCGGGCGCTCCGACACGCATCGGCGATTCCTATCGCCGCCCGGCGGTGACGCGGGAAGGACGGCGGGCATGAAAAAGCCGTTGGCCGCCATCCTGTCCGCCGCGCTGCTGTTTGCGGCCAGCCCCTCGCAGGGCGCGCTGGTGCCGCGCCCCGGCTCGGGCGATCCGCGCATCTTTGTGGTGGACTACGATCCCACCCAGGTGGTGGAACTGCACGCCACCATGGGCTATCAGACCTTCATCGAATTCTCACCCGACGAGCATATCGAGAATGTCGCGGTGGGTGACGCCACCGGCTGGCAGATCACCCCCAATCGCGCCGCCAATCTTCTGTTCGTCAAGCCGATGGGCGAGGTGCCCACCACCAACATGACGGTGGTGACCAACTATCGGCACTATTCCTTCGAGCTGAACGTGCGTCCGCATGCGCCGGCCGGCGACAAGAGCATCGTCTACACATTGCGCTTCCAGTATCCCGAAGTGGCGATGGCGACGGTGGAAGCCAAGCCCGCGGCGCCCGAAGCGCCACCCATGCCCAAGGTGGTCAATTCCGCCTACAGCTATGACGGCTCCTCCAGGATCGTGCCGGCGCGCATCTTCGATGACGGCCACGCCACCTATTTTGAATTCCATGAAGGCGAGGCCTATCCCGCCATCTTCTCGGTCGACGGCGAAAAAAACGAAGTGGTGGTCAATTCCTATATGCGCGACGGCTATGTCGTCGCCGATGTCGTGGCGCGCGGCTTTGTGCTGCGCCAGGGCAATGATGTGACCCATGTCTATAATGACGGTTTCCACGCCGCTGTGCCTGGCCCGCAAAGCCCCAGGCGCCGCGCCAAAACCTGCTGGATCTGCCTATGAGCCACATCCCGCCCGACTATGCCAAGAGCCCGGTGTTCGACCAGGCATCACGCCCGCATCCCGGCCTGGTGCGCCCTGGCTCGTCCTGGGGCATGGGTGCCGCGGTGGTCGGCGCCTGCGTGCTGGGCGTGATTACCTTTGTGGCGCTGAGCAATAACCGCACCGCGCGCCAGGCGCCGGCGACGCAGGTTGCCGCGGTAAGGCCGCCTGCACCGGTCTTGCCCAGGCCCGCGCCGGTTGTCGTGGCGCCGCCCGCGCCCATGATCATTCAGGCCGCCGCACCGGCGCAGACCTCGCCACAGGTCACCTCCGATCCGCACGCGCCCGCCATGGTGGTGGATTTCAGCCAGGCGCCCGCCGCCGGCGCGGTCACCACAACGGCCACGACCGTCGCGCAAGGCGGCGGCGCGGCGAAGGACGCCGCCAGTGACGACAAGCTGTCGGCGGACGAGCGTTTCTCCGCGCGCATCTCCGGCTCCAATGTCGATGTCGCCCATGCCTCGCGCATCCACGATCTTTCCCACACCGCGCCGCAGGGCACGGTGATCCCGGCGGTGCTGGAGACCGCGATCAATTCCGACCTGCCCGGCTTTGTCCGCGCCGTGGTCAGCCGCGACGTGCGCGGCTTTGATGGGACCACGGTGCTGATCCCGCGCGGCTCCAAGCTGATCGGCCAGTATCGCAGCGGGGTGGCGCTGAGCCAGACCCGCGCCTTTGTGGTGTGGTCGCGCGTTCTCACCCCGGACGGCGTCTCCATCGACATCGGCTCGCCCGGCACCGACCAGCTGGGCCGCGGGGGCCTGGAAGGGGAAACCGACACCCATTTCTTCGAGCGCTTCGGCAGCGCCATCCTGCTGTCGGTGATGGGCGCCGGCCTGGAGAGGCTGGCCGAATCCGGCGATAACAATAATACCGCCATCATCATCGGCTCCCAGCAGCAGGCCAGCCAGGTCGCCAGCATCGCGCTGCAGAAGCAGATCGACATTCCGGTGACCATCAAGGTGCCGCAAGGCACGCCGCTGCAGGTCTTTGTCACCCGCGACCTGGACTTTGCGGGCGTGTCGAAATGACGGCCGGGGTCTATCTCGACACCTATCTCTCGGCGCTGGCGCCCTGGCTGACGCGCGACGATGTCACCGATCTTCTGATCAACCAGCCGGGCGAAGTATGGATCGAAACCACCGGCGGGATGTTGACCCGCATTGCCGCGCCGCAAGTGACCGACCTGGTGCTGGGACGCCTCGCCCGCCAGATCGCCGCCGCCACCCATCAGGGCGTCAATCGCGAGCAGCCGCTGCTGTCGGCCACCCTGCCTGATGGCGGCCGGGTGCAGATCATCGCCCCGCCCGCCACCCGTGGCGGCATGGCCATCGCCATCCGCAAGCATGTGATCGCCGACCTGTCGGTGGATGAGCTGGCGAAAATGGGCCTGTTCGCGGAGGCGCAAGGCAATGGCCGCCGCACCAGCCGGGATGATGAACTGGCGGCGCTGCTCAAGTCCGGCGACAGAACCGGCTTCCTGAAAGAAGCGGTGCGCGCCAAGAAAACCATCGTGATCAGCGGCGGCACCTCCACCGGCAAGACCACCCTGCTCAACGCCCTGGTGCGCGAGATCAACACAAGCGAGCGGCTGATGGTGATCGAGGATGCGCCGGAAATCCGTCTGGATCATCCCAATGCCGTGGGCCTGATCGCGGTTCGCGGCGACCAGGGCGAAGCCCAGGTGGATGCCGATGACCTGTTGCGCGCGTCCCTGCGCATGCGGCCCGACCGGATTCTTCTGGGCGAACTGCGCGGCAAGGAGGCGTTTGCCTTCCTGCGCGCCGTCAACAGCGGCCATCCCGGCTCTCTCACCACCGTGCATGCCGACACGCCCGAAGGCGCCATCGACCAGATCGCGCTCCTGGCCATGACCAGCGGGCTGGATTTGGGCTGGGACAAGATCCAGACCTATGTGCGCCGCGTGATCGACGTGATCGTGCAGTTGGAACGCTCGAGCGGAAAGCGGCGCGTCTCCGAGATCCGCTTCCTGGCCGGCGACAACGCCGTCCCGCCCGCGGCCAACGACTAGGCTCCCGGTACGCCCAGCGATTTCGCGGCTTCCTGCAACGCGGCCTGCGCCGCCGGCGTGCCGGCAAAGGCCTGGCGCGCCTGCTTGTAGGCGTCAGCCGCCTTGTCGGTTTCGCCCAGCACCATGCGCGCCCGCATCAGCCGGACCCAGCCGCCGGAATCATGCGGATTGGCTTTCAACTCGCCCGCCAGCCTGTCCACCATGGTGTGGATCATCGCCTGACGATCAGCGTCCGGCATCTGGCTGGCGGCTGCGACCTGGTCGCCGGTCGGCCCGGGCTGGCCCGCTTGCGGCATGGGCGCGGCTGAAGCTGGCGGCGGCGGCAGCTGCGAGGAAATGTCGATATGCTGATCCTTGGCCAGGTCCTCGACATAGTTTCTCACCTGCGCCACCCAGGGCGCATCCGGCGGCGCGCTCTTCAACAGCGTAATGAAATCCTTCATCGCGCCCGCATGGTCGCCCTGCTGGTCGCGATAGATGGCAAGAAAATAACGCGCCCGGGGATCATTGGCATCGCCTTTCAGCGCGCGGCGGAAAATCGCGGCGGCATCGTCGGAGACCTTGCCTTCCGACTGCACCGTCGCCTCGCCCTGGGCCGACAGATATTCGGTGTTGCCCGGATCCAGCGACGCCGCGCGGCCGTAAGCCTTGGCGGCATCGGCGGGGCGGCCGACGCGCATATAGGACCAGCCCAGCATCTGCCAGCCCTGCGCGTCATTGGGATTCTGCTGCAGGCGGCCTTCGAGCCCCGCGATCATGGTGGAGACATCGCCCATGGGATGCTGCTGGGTGTCCGCCGATGCGGTCTGCTGCGCGGGCGCGCTCGCGCCGCCGGCGACGGTATTGGACGTCAGTTCGGGATGGCCCATCAGGGCGTAAAGCGCGGTGGCGCAAACCGCCACTACCGCCACCAGCCCCAACGCGACCCAGGGCAAGGCGCCTGCCGGCAAGGGCCGCGCCACCGCCTGGGTTTCACGGTCTTCGGCCAGAATGCGGCGCTTGATCTCGGCGCGCAGGGCATCAGCTTCAGGCTGCGCGATCAGCTTGCCGGCCTGTTGCGTGTCCAGTTCGGCGAGCTGGCCCTTGAGAATCTCCAGCGTTCTGGCGCGGCCTGGTCGCTGGTCGTAGCGGCGCACCAAAGGAATGGTCAGACCCGCCGCCACCAGCGCGATCATCACGGTCAGAATGATCCAGAGCGTCATGCCGCGTCTTCCTTCAGCAGGCTGTCCAGCCGCGCCTGTTCATCCGCCGTGAAAGCGGACGGCGCGGCACCCTGACGCCGCTTCAGATAAAAAGCCACACCCGTCCCGCCCGCCAGCAGCACCAGCAGCGGCCCCAGCCACAACAGCAAGGTCTCGGCCTCGAAGGGCGGTTTCAACAGCACATAATCGCCATAGCGGTTGACCAGGAAGGCGATCGCCTGCTGGTCGGTGTCGCCGGCCTTCAGCCTTTGGCGCAGCAGCACGCGCAGGTCATGCGCCAGTTCAGCATCGGAATCATCGATGGTCTGGTTCTGGCAGACCACGCAGCGCAATTCGGCGCTGATGGCGCGAGCGCGCGCCTCCAGCCCGGGATCGGCCAGCTGCTCGCTGGGCAGAACCGCGAAGGCCGGCGTGGCCGCGAACAGGAAAGCCAGAAGCAGCCGGGCCCTCATGTCTGCGACCTAAGACGCTGCAGCATCGGCTTGAGGGTGTTTTTCCAATCATCCGCGTCGATCGGGCCGATGAATTTGTAGCGCACCCGGCCGCGGGCATCGACCACGAAGGTCTCCGGCACGCCCGCCACACCCAGATCGATGCCGGTGCGGCCGCTCTCGTCATTGCCGGCCCTGATATAGGGATCGCCATTCTCGGCCAGGTAGCGCGCGCCGTCGGCGGCTTCGTCCTTCCAGTCCAGCCCCTGGATCACGACGCCCTGTTGCTTGAGTTGCAGCAGCAGGCTGTGTTCCAGCCGGCAGGACACGCACCAGGAGGCAAAGACATTGAGCAGCATGGGCTCGCCTTTGAAATCGGCGCTGGCCAGGCCCTGATTGTCGCGCACTGCCGGCAGGGCGAAGACCGGCAGCGGCTTGTCGATCAGGACCGAGGTGATGGCGGAGGGGTCA
>DATAWO010000004.1:0-10428 GCA_036267165.1 Rhizomicrobium sp.
TTTCTCCAGCGACGGTTTCAATGACCGCAAGAAGCTCCCTCAGCTTTCCCCCGACTTCTACCAGTTTGCCGGTTGCGAGAATGCGCTCGCGGCCGGCCAGTCGAAGACATGCGTCAAGCACCGCATCGGAATGCCGAAACAGGGTGACAAGGTGCGCGCCGCTCGGGCTGTTGGCCCCCGTAAACCAGTTTTTTTTATCGTCCTTTCGTCGGCGCCAGTCCACCGCATCACGATCTTTATCGCCTGATGCGTATCACCAACGCTTTCCCTCAGGGCGGCTGCAATGGTGGCTGCATAGTCTGATCCAGAATATCCCTTACCGTTGGTACCTGGAAAAACTTTACCCTTTTTCGGAAACATTTTTCCGCTTCCCTGTGTCTACAATGAAAGTCAGTGGCCCGGAGATGAAGCGATTGGATTTCGACATTTGAAAACCGAACTGGACCCGCCATCTGCCGGTGGTTCTGGACCGTAAGGTAGTCGGCGTGCTCAGTGTCGGTGACGCCGTCAAAGCGCGGCTTTCCGAACCCCACTTGCCGCCTTGGCTGCCTGAGATCACGCTGTCCGGCATGTGTGTCGGGAATGCCATGGTGAGCATCCGCTTCTATCGAAAGCCCAATGGCGCCAGCGACTATAGGGTCGTAGAAAAGCGGGGAAAGCTGCGCATTCTGCGCCAGCCCAGCCCCTGGTCGTTCACCGCCGCCCTAGCCGAACGCGCGCAAGACGCGTTGGCAAGCATCTTTCACTGATTGCTGGTTCTGGAACGTACGGGGCGATCCGGCGTTCGACTTCTGTGCCCAAATCAAAAAGTTTCGCGTCTTCCATCATTGTCGTCACCGGCGCCACCGCCGGCGTTGGACGGGCGGTTGCCCTGGCTTTTGCCCGCCGGGGCGCGCGTTTGGGCCTGATCGCGCGTGATCGGGAGGCGCTGGAAATCGTTGCCGCGGATATCAGGACATTTTCGAGCGATTGCGCGATCGCGGCGGTCGACGTTGCGGACGCCGGTGCGGTCAAAACCGCCGCTTCGCAGTTCGTGTCGGATCTTGGCCCGATCGATATCTGGGTCAATGACGCGATGCTCACCGTCTTCTCGCCGATTTCACGGATAACGCCAGACGAGTTCCGCCGGGTAACCGAGGTCACGTATTTGGGCGTAGTGTATGGCTGCATGGCAGCCCTGCCTGTGCTTCAGCCGCGCGGGCAGATTATCAATATCGGCTCGGCGCTGGCCTATCGCGGTATTCCGCTGCAATCGGCCTATTGCGGCGCCAAGCATGCGATCCGCGGCTTCACCGCCTCGCTGCGCACCGAGCTTGACCACGACAAGTCCGGCATAGCGGTGTCGCTGCTGGAATTGCCCGCCATGAACACACCGCAATTCGACTGGGCGCGAACCCACATGCCACGCCGGCCCATGCCGATGGGCACGATCTACCAGCCGGAAGCCGCAGCGGCCGCGGTGCTTCGCGTCGCGCGCACGCGTGCAAGGGAATATTGGGTTGGAAATTCCACGTTGCTGACCATTGTCGGCAACATGATCGCACCCTGGTATCTGGATCGTTTCCTAGCCCGTACGGCGGTCGAAGGTCAGGAAACAAACCAAGCCGTGTCACCTGAGCGGCGCGATAATATGTTCGAACCTGTCACCGATTTGCACCGCACGCACGGCAGGTTCGGCGATCAGGCCAAGTCCTCGGCCGCCGTTTATCCCGGTGACGCGACACGGGCCGCGATAGTCGCGGCTGGCGCCTTAATCTTCTGCCTGCTGGGCGTGGCGCTGGCGCGATTGTCTAGTAGGGATTAGCCAGATATTCCGCCAAGTGAAGGGTGGGCCGGCCGCTCAACTGCTCGATCTGCTCGCGGCAACTGAAGCCATTTGCCAGGATGATGGTCTCCTGCGAGGCGGCGCGGATAACCGGCAGGATGCCCCGCTCGGCGATGATGCGCGAAACCTCGAACTTGCCGGCCTCGAAACCGAAGGCACCGGCCATGCCGCAGCAGCCCTTCTGCAAAATCTCCGCCTTGACCGGCAGCGCGGCCAGCAGCTTGGTTTCCGCGTCCTTGTCAAGAACGGCGTGATGGTGGCAATGGTATTGCACCAGAAGCGGCTTGCGGGCGTCCTGAACATCGGGCGTTAGGCCTCGGTCCTTAAGGAATTCACTGAGGAAGCGGGTCTGCCTGGCCAACGCCGCAGCCTGAGCGTCTCCGGGAAACAGCGCCGGCAGTTCGTCCCGGAATGCCGAGGTGCAGGCAGGCTCCAGCCCGATAACCGGAACGCCGTCGCGGATATCTTGCGCCAGCGCGTTCAGCGTGCGCCGCCACAGCGTCTTGGCCTGGTCGATCCAGCCCCAGTCATAGAGCGGTCGGCCGCAGCAGAGCGGCACTGTCGGGATGTCTACGGCAAAGCCGTGCCGCTCCAACAGCTGCGTCGCGGCAATTGCCGTATCGGGCCGGAAATAGTTGTTGAAAGTGTCTGGCCACAAGATCACGCGTGACTTCGCCGCGCGGCGGGCGTGATGGTTGTGCCAGGCACGGTAGGTCTGGTGCGCAAAGGCGGGCATGGTACGCCCCGGCGCGATTCCGCCGAGCCACTTGGTGAGTGCGCCAAGAACTGGCGCACGGGTGCCCAGGTTGGTGGCCCAAGGCGCGAATTGCGCGATGCGCGCCCAGCGTTCGATCTGGCCCATGCTGTAGGCGGCGCGGGGCCGCCATTTGCCTGCATAATGGCGGGCACGGAAATCGGCTTTGTAATTGGCCATGTCAACATTGACCGGGCAGTCCTTTTTGCAGCCCTTGCAAGCCAGGCAGAGATCGAGCGCTTCTTCCACTGCGGTGTTTTGGAATCCATCGGTGATGGCATCGCCGCGCATCATCTCGAAAAGAAGTCGGGCGCGCCCGCGCGTGGAATGCTTTTCCTCGTCGGTGCCCAGATAGCTGGGGCACATCACGCCGTCCTTCACATCGCGGCGCCGACACTTGCCGACGCCGACACAGCGCAAGGTCGTTCTTGTGAAGCTGCCGTGATCCTCGGGATAGGCGAACAGGCCCCGTACTTCCGCCGGTTGGTAGGAAGGTCCCACCCGTAAGTTGGACGTCGCGGGATAGGGATCGAGCACCTTGCCGGGATTCATGCGCTGATACGGGTCCCAGATGGCGCGAAACGCGCGCTGTGCCGCCATCAGTTCGGCGCCATACATGCGTTCCAGCAGCTCCGCACGCGCCTGGCCGTCGCCATGTTCGCCGGACAGCGAGCCGCCATAGCGCACCACCAGATCGGCGGCCTCTTTCAGGAACCGATGCCAATTGGCCAGGCCCGCTTCGGATTGCAGATCGAAGTCGACGCGGCAATGGATCAGCCCGTCACCGAAATGACCATAGACAGCGGCTTCATAGCCATGGCGGTGGAACAGCGCCTTCAGTTCGCGCAGGTAGTCGCCCACACGGTCGGGCGCCACCGCACTGTCTTCCCAGCCAGGCCAGTTGGGCGGCTGGCCGGGAATGTCGGCGGTGACCGCCAGTCCGGCTTCGCGGACATCCCACACCTCCTGCTGCTGGGTCTTGTCGCCGAGTGCGCGGCAGGCATGCCCGCGCGACGTCATGCGGGCCGCTAGTTCTTCCGCCTTGCGCGAGGCTTCATCTTGCGTGTCGCCGCCGAATTCCGCGATCAGCCAGCCGCGGCCCGCGGGCAGGACTTCCAGCTCGTCCACCTTGAAATGCTTCTTCTTCATGTATTTGACGAGAAGGTCGTCCATGCCCTCCAGCGCGATCGGTCGGCTTTTCAGCACTGCGGGCACGGCATCGGCCGCCTCGAAGACATCGGTGAAACCGATGATGGCAAGGGCGCGATGCGGGGGACTGGGCACCAGGTTCAGCGTCGCCGCTAGCACGATCATGCAAGTGGCTTCCGTTCCCACCAGCGCGCGCGCCACCTGCATGCCCTTGTCCGGTGACAACTGGTCGAGATTCTCGTAGCCGGAAATGCGGCGCGGTATCTGCGGATAGGCCTCTTGGAAATGGTGGCCATGCTCAGACCAGAAATCGCGCATCCGACGGTAGATCTCGGCCCGGCGGCCGCCGGTTAGCAGGATCGCGTGGTAGGCTTCCGGCGTGGTGCGCCCCACGGTCATCCGCAGGCCATCATAAGTTAGGATTTCCAACGACTCCACATTGTCGGCAGTGCGCCCGGCCATTACGGAATGGGTGCCGCAAGAATCATTGCCGATCATGCCGCCCAGCGTGTTGTGGTCGTGGGTTGCCGGATCGGGCCCGAAGGTGAGCTGGTGCTTTTCCGCTTCCTCGCGCAAGTGATCAAGGATGCATCCGGGCTCGACGACGGCGAGCTGGCGCGCTGGATCGAGGGAGACGATCCGATGCATGTATTTGGAAAAGTCGATGATGATGGATGTATTGCAGGTCTGGCCGGCCAGGCTCGTGCCGCCGCCCCGTGACGTGATAGGCACGCCATGCTGGTTGCAAAGCCGAACCGCCTGGACCACATCCTCAGCATGTTTCGGTAGGACCACGCCGTACGGAATCTGGCGGTAGTTGGAGGCGTCGGTGGCGTAGAGGGCGCGGTCGCCGATGGAGAAGCGCACTTCACCGTCCAGCGCCGCCTCCAGGGACTGGCACAGGGCTTCGATCCGGTCCGGCGGCACCGCGACGGCATCCTTGCGCACACGGCCATCCGCCGCGCGTTCTTCCACCCGATGGGTTGCCTCGGCCGTCATACTGCGAATCTTTCCGCTTCTGCCTGGCGCAGCGACAGGCCGTGGCCGGGCGAGGACAGATCCGGCGCGACTTCGCCGTCCTTCAGGTCCGGCACGCCCTCCAGCAGCATCTGCTCGATGCGAACATGATCGTGAAACCATTCCATATGCAGGAAGCGCGGCGCGGCGGACGCTGGCGCGCAATGAAGGGCCGGGGCGCAATGGCTGGAGAGCGGAATCTGGAAGCCATCGGCCAGCGCCGCCGCGCGCAGGAATCCGGTGATGCCGCCGCAGCGCGTGGCATCGGCCTGCAGCACGTCCACGGCGCCGGCCGCCAGCATTTCAAGGAAATAATAGGGCGAATAACCATACTCGCCTGCTGCGATCGTCATGCCTGCCGGCGCGCGATTTCGAAGCAGTCGAAGCCCTTCCAAGTCGTCGCTCGACACCGGTTCCTCAAACCAGGACACCCCTGACGCGGCAAAGGCATCGGCGAACGCCAGCGCCTGCTTGCGCGCATAGGCGCCATTGGCATCGACAAACAGTACGGCATCGCCGATGGCGCGCTTGGCGGCTTGGACCCGCGCGGTGTCGTCAGCCGGATGGCGCCCGACCTTCATCTTGACCCACCGGCAGCCTTGCGTGGCCCAGCCCGCCAACTGTTGCTCAATCCTCGCGGTATCGTAGGAGGTGAAGCCGCCGCTGCCATAGACGTGCACTGCCTGGCGTGCGCGCCCCAGCAGCAGGGCCAGCGGAATGCCGAGCAGCTTTGCCTTGAGATCCCACAGCGCGACATCGATCGCGGAAATCGCGCAGGAGGCAATGCCGGGCCGGCCGATATTGCGCACCGCGCGGTTCATCGCATCCCAAGCGGCCTGGATATCCATCGCATCGCAGCCATCCACGGCCTTCGCCAATACGCCCCGGCACAACGCCGCCGCCGCCTGGTCGCAATAGGTATAGCCGAAGCCGGTCTTGCCGCCGGCTTCGACGGTTGCCGTCACCATGGTGGTGCTGTCCCAGGCAATGGTGCCGTCTGATTCCGGCGCATCCGTGGGAATGACAAACGCCCGCGCCGTCATGCCGGTAATGGGACACTGCGCCGGCCGCGTCACGGTCAGATCAGTTCGCGGACTTTGTCGGACAGTATGCTGCGCACAATTTTGCCTGCGTCCGGCGTGCCCCTGGCGAGCGCCTCGGCGAAATGTAGCGCCTGCTTGGCTTCAATCTTGGGCGGGAGTGGCGGTTCGTTGGGGTCGACGGTCGCTTCCACGAGCACTGGGCCTGGCGTCGTCAGTGCCGTGCGTAGGGTTTCGGCGCATTTGGCAGGATCGTCGATGCGAAAGGCTGTGAGGCCGAAGCCCTGGGCTACGGCGGCAAAGTCGATCGGCTGCAGATCGCAGACGTATTCGGGATGGCCCAGGAAGACCATCTGCTCCCATTTGATTTGGCCCAGAAAATTGTTCTTGATGACCACGATCTTCACATTCAGATTGTATTTGACCAGCGTCGCCATCTCGCCCATCAGCATGGTCAAACCGCCATCGCCGATGAAGCAGACCACCTGGCGGTCGGGATAGGCGAGCGCCGCGGCCACCGCATAGGGAAGGCCGCAGGCCATCGTCGCCAGGTTGCCGGAGCAGGAGAATTTCATGTTGCCCCGGATCTGGAGATAGCGCGCGGCCCAGGTTGTGATGGTGCCGGAGTCGGTTGATATGATGGCATCGTCCTTGAGCAGCTTGTTCAGCTCATGCGCCACCACCTGCGGCTTCATTGGCATGGTCGTTCGGCTCCCGCGTTCTTCCAGCAGTTCGTTCCAGGCCTTGACGCTCTTCTGCGTTTTTTCGAGGAAGGCACGATCCTCGTGCATGTCCAACTGCGGCAACAGGGCATCCAGCACTGCGCTGGCGTCGCCCACCAGCGGGCATTCCACCGGCGCGCGCAGCCCGATGCGCTTGGGGTCATGGTCGATCTGGACCACCCGCGCCTGACCTGGCTTGGGATAGAATTCGATATAGGGGAAGCAACTGCCCACGATCAGAAGGGCGTCACATTCTTCCAGCGCTTCTTGCGACGGCCGCGTGCCCAAAAGGCCAATGCCGCCGGTGGCATGGGGATGGTCATCGGGTAGGGCGCCCTTGCCCAGAAGCGCCTTTGCTACCGGCGCGCCTAGTCGCTCGGCCGTCGCCGCCAATTGCCGGCCGGCATTCAGCGCGCCTTGGCCGGCCAGGATGGCTGGCTTTTTGGCGCCATTAAGAATCTCTGCCGCCAGCTGCAGTTTTTCCGGCGCGGGCAGGGAATGCTGGCGCCCCATCACGTCGGAGACATGATGGGCCAGGTTGCGCGGTGTGCGCGCATCTTTGGAGACAGGCTGGTCCTGGGTGTCCACCGGCATGGTGACGTGAGCGACGCCGCGATAGCCCAGCGCCGTGCGGCAGGCCAGCGATACCACATTCTCGGTGTGGGCCGCGCCCATCACCCGGGCATTGTAGACGGCTACATCCATGTAGAGCTTGTCGAGTTCCACGTCCTGCTGGGTAAAGGTGTGGAGCAGGTCGTGAAACTGTAGGCCTGTGATCGCCAGCACCGGTACCTGATCCAGCTTGGCGTCGTACAGCCCGTTCAGCAGATGGATGCCGCCTGGACCGGATGTGGCGATGCAGACGCCGAGCTTGCCGGTCCATTTGGCATGGGCGCAGGCTGCGAAGGCAGCGGCTTCTTCGTGTCGGACCTGGATGAACCGGATGTCATCCTTTCGGCGGCGCAGGGATTCAATAAGCCCATTGATGCCATCGCCCGGGATGCCGAAGACCGTATCCACGCCCCAGGCGATAAGAGTATCCACCAGCACGTCGCCCGCTGTCATCGAAGCCATGGAAGTTCCTTTCGGGGGTGCGGCCGCAACGGGGCGCCTTTTAGTCCTAACCCCCCAAATTCGCCGCCGTTCCGCTCTTTTGGAACATCCAGCAAATTGAGGCGTTTTGGCTCAATGGCAATGCCAGATGGCAGCAGGCGGTGGGCGATCCCTGAGGGTTACATTCCCAGCGACAGCGTTGATCCGGATGATCCCGCCCTTGTCAGTCACGAGGCCGCATGCCTTCTCAACACTGCGGACCGGGACGCACAAATCACGATCACGGTCTACTTCGAGGATCGGGAACCCGCTGGCCCTTATCGGCTAACGCTCGGCGCACGCCGAACACGCCACCTGCGGTTCAACGACCTTGAGGATCCAGAGCGCATTCCGCGCGACACGGCATATGCGTCACTGATCGAATCCGACGTTCCGATTATCGTCCAGCATACTAGGCTGGATTCCCGAAATCCCAATATCGCTCTGCTGAGCACGATCGCTTTCGCAATCGGCTAGGTATTGCAGATTGCCGTTTCAATTTAATAGCTACCAGCTTGCACTCATGAGCCAGATTTTGCAGCGGCGGGAATTGCGAATTGGCTAACGACAAGGTGACTCGCTAGCTCATCTTTTCTTTGAGGCCGGCTCGCAACAGCCAAATGTTTACCGGATAACTGGTCACAAATCCCACCATCATGGCGAACTGCATCGCGAACCAGAATTCAATCTGGGTCGCCTTGACCGGACTGATTGCGAAATGGATAAATCCCATAAAGCCATACATGCCAATCTGCCATGAGGTCAGGGAAAGCGTGTCGGCTTTCAAGGCCGCGACCAGCCCGGGACCAAAGCTGAGACCGCGCATTGGTACGATTGAGAAATATTGGAAAGCTATTCCGATCACAAATGCCAAGCAAAAGTCCAGTGTCCATGATGCAAATAGCGGCATCTGGCATACCGATCCCAGTCCGAACCAAACCAGGATGCCCGGCGCTATTATGACAAGGGATTCCGCCAGGATGTCGCCCAAAGTACATCCGGCACCGCAATGGCAGGTCGCGATGGCCGTGGGAAGCCAAACTGGCTTGCGGCCGGGGCTCTTGTGTCGCAGGTAAAGCCAGACAGCGAACACGCTGCCAGCAAGGCCAATAAGAGGCCAAACAGCGTTCATTACCCCCATCTTTTCTGGGCTTCGGGTGACGGAAAACAGAAGGAACAGCGCGCAAATCGCCCCCGCCACGACCGATATCCAGGAAACTACGTGAATCATTTAGTGGCCCATTCCCAAATGCGCATGGCTTGTATGAAAGTGGCTATCGCTGAGGGCCAGCCGCCATCAGATTTTCTTTTTTTCCTGGTTGGTTGTGGTTTGTGCGGAGCGCTCAGCGTCCTCGATGCCTGGCACAAGCCCTTTCTTGCCGACATGCCCAGCGAAGCGCTTCACCCAGGCGTCGAAATGCGCCAGGGGTCGTTTCTCCCCCACCATATCCTCGACTTGGTCGTCGGCAAAAGGCTTGCCGGCACCGAAGACGGTGCAATCCCACAAGCTGTCGGGCACTTCGACGTCGCTGTAGCGGCATTGCCAGACCAGACCCTCATAGGCCTGTCGCTCGTCCTTGCCGCGTTGGGGATGGGCCTTGGCGTCGAACCATTCGGGATGCTTAAGGATCTTGGGCTTGCCCTTGCCGTCCTCCTCATTGGCGCCATCATCCCCATAGCAGAAGAAGGCGGCCGTGCGCCCCGACAGATGGTTCCTTGACAGTTCCTGCCAAAGTGGCGAGCGCTCCAGTGCCTGGGCCTTCAGCGTGTCCTTCTTGTCGATCAGGTCAGGCCGCGGGTTACCGCCATTCATGCACACCAGCCGGTCAAACATCAGCTTGAGATTGCTGGAGGGCCCGTACCAGTTCACGGGCCCGATAAAAGCCCAGGCATCGGCGCGCGCCAAGCGGCCATACAGATCTTTGTCCCACATCAGGTCGGGCTGGTTGGTGCTCCTGGGGCCGTAGCAGTTGCATGGCCATACGCACAGCGCCATCGATGATGACACGCAGGCATTGCAACTTTGGATCTTGGGCTTGCCATGCTCATTGCCCAGGTCTTCGGTATCGACCTGCCACCCACCCGGCATCGTTGCCGCCATGCGCAACATCAGCGCGCGCGCCTTGGAATCCAGCCCGGGACAGGAATGCAGCCGTCGCTGCGATCCGGCGATCAACAGCACCCTGAGGGGCCGCTGTTCGACGGCTTCGATCGGGCTTACCTCCAGCTGGTCCTTTGGCATGCAAGCGCAACGGGTCGAGACCCCTTGAGTTCCCGGAACGGCTGGGCCGTCGCGGGGTTCTTACCAGAAGGCTTTGCTGCGGAGATTCTTCATGGATAAGAAAACTGACGATAAGCTCGATCCCAAGGCTGAGGGGCGAAAGACGGCGCAGAGCGATTTAGACCGTAACCGCGACGGCCTGTATGGGGGTCTGCCCAAGGCGCGCGACGATAAGGCTCCTGGCCCCGAAGCCAAGAAACCTCACCCGGGGCGCTGATCATGGACAAGGATCAAGGCGCATGGGCCGCGCAGGGGGCGGCGCTGGTTGACCCGCGCGGAAAACACCCCAAGCCGCCCTTCGCGCGGCAGAAGCAGCCCTGGCCTGGCCTGGCTTGCAAGATGGAGCCGCCGCCCGACCATGGCGAGAATAGCTATCGCGGCTCGGGCCGACTTATGGGCCGCAGGGCCTTAATCACCGGCGGCGACAGCGGCATGGGCCGCGCTGCTGCAATCGCTTTCGCGCGCGAGGGTGCCGACGTGGCGATAAATTATTTCCCTTCAGAGCAGGAAGATGCTGACTCGGTGCTGGCGCTGATCAAGGAGGCCGG
>DATAWO010000005.1:0-61499 GCA_036267165.1 Rhizomicrobium sp.
TCGACAAAGCCCGGCCGCTGGCGTCACAGGGCCAGGTAATGAACCTGCAGGTGCAGACCTCCGACGCCAGCCGCACCGCCGACATCGCCCAGCAGATCGATAACACCTTCGCCAACTCGCCCAACGCCACCCAGTCCATCACCGAAAGAGCGGCGCTCGACATCTCCAATTCCGGCGTGGATATCGCCACTGTGGACCGTGAGATCGCGCTGGCCGGCATGTTCATGGTGCTGTTTCTCACCGCCAACGGCATCGCCCAGGCGGTGCGCGAGCGTTTCGCCGAATTTGCCACCCTGAAGACCATTGGTTTCTCGGATGAGAGCGTGATCGGGCTGGTGTTCGCGGAAGCCGCCATTCCCTGTTTCCTGGGCGCGCTCCTGGGTGTCGGCCTGTCGATGTGGCTTGCCGGCCTGGCGCCCCATCTGATGCCGCCCAGCATCGGCACCCCGCCCCTGCCGCGCATCACCGGCATGGTGTTGTTCTGGGCGGGTCTGTGCGCGCTTATTGTGGCGCTGGCCAGTTCGGCGCTGCCGGCGCTGCGCCTGAAGCAGATGGACATCGCAACCGCGTTGTCCGGGCGATAGGGGCGGGACGCTAAGCCATGTTTCGACAGATATGGATCGTCTCCGCCCTCAACTTCAAAAGCCTGAAGTCGCGCTTCTGGCAATCCATGGTGATCGTGGTTGGGCTGGGCGCCACCATCGGCGTGCTGCTCTCCATGATGTCGCTGACCGCGGGGCTCAGACAGGCCTATTTCAATTCCGGCGATCCGGGGCGGGCCATCGTCACTTCTCAGGGCGCCGAGAGCGAAGGCACCAGCAAT
This sequence comes from Rhizomicrobium sp., assembly GCA_036267165.1. Lineage (GTDB taxonomy): Bacteria > Pseudomonadota > Alphaproteobacteria > Micropepsales > Micropepsaceae > Rhizomicrobium. The sequence goes on from DATAWO010000005.1 coordinate 824, forward strand.
ATCGCCCGCGCCGACGCGCCTGTGATCATGGATGCACCGGGCATTGCCAAGGATAAGGATGGCCGGCCGCTGGCTGACCGGGCGCTGAACATGGGCTTGCCGGTGCTTCACAAGAACGGCACCAAGGGCTTTACGACCTTGCGCGGCTTCGGCCCCAAGGGCGTGGCGCTGAGGCCGGAATTCCACATGGTGGCGGGGCGGATGTTCCAGGCCGGCAAGCGCGAGCTGATTGTGGGCGTGGGCGCCCAGGCTTCGTTCCAGCATATGAATATCGGCGACAAGGTCATCATGCCGAATGGCGAATGGCCGATTGTGGGCAGCTACACCACTGGCGATATTCTCGATGGCCAGCTGATTGGCGACACCGAGACCATGCTGACCGCGCTCAAGCACACAGCCTACAATTCCATCCTAGTGCGTCTGACCTCGCAGGATGCGCTCTCCACCTTCCGCAAGGCGATCACCACCAATCCCGCCCTGCAGGTGACCGTGACGCGCCATTCCGACTGGTACCAGAAGGTCTCCAACCAGTCGACCAGCTTCCTGGCGGTCATGGCCTATATTGTCGGCACGGTGATGGCCATCGGTGCGTTGTTCGGCTGCCTCAACACCATGTATGCGGCGGTCAGCACCCGGGGGCGCGAGATCGCCACCTTGCGCGCGCTGGGTTATGGTGCCTTTCCCGTCGCGGTGTCGGTGATCCTGGAAGCGGTCACGCTCGCGGTGGTGGGTGCGTTGATCGGGGCCGCCGTCGCCTGGGCGCTGAATGATGGTCATCAGGCTGTGTGGGGTCAGAACATTTTCCACCTGCGCGTCTCGCCGGCTGAAATCGGGCTGGGCGTGAGCTGGGCGGTGGTGGTGGCGCTGCTGGGCGGGATGTTGCCCTCCATCCGCGCGGCGCGCCGCCCCGTGGTGGAAGCGCTTCGGGCAACATAGAGCGGGGCCATGAAATTCTTGCCCCTGGTCTGGGCCGCCCTGACACGCAAGCCGGCGCGGGCGGTGTTGACCTTGCTGGCCGTCACCATGGCCTTCACGGTTTTCGGGCTGATGATCGGGCTCAGCGCCACCATCGACGGGGTGGCGGAGCAGGCGCGCGGCGACCGCATGTTTTCTGTCCCGCGCTTCAGCTATGACGACGGCCTGCCCATCGCGGTGGCGCGCAGAATCGCCGACACCCCCGGCGTCAAGCTGATCGCCTTCCAGTCCTATATCCCGGGCTATGTGCAGAACGAGAAAAACCACATCTATCTCAGCATGGGCCATGCCGATATGGCGCGGGTTTTCCCCGACTGGCATGCGACGCCGACCATGTGGGATCTGGTCGAGCACGAGCGCACCGGCATCATCATGAGCCGCCTGCAGGCCGAACGCTGGCACAAGAAGGTCGGCGACACGCTCACCGTGATTTCGCCCCAGCTCAAGCGGGCTGACGGCGCCACCAGCTGGACCTTCAAGGTGCTTGCCATCTGCGATGACGTGCTATTGGCGCCGGACGGATTCATCTTCGGCAACTATGATTATCTCGACAAGTCGCTGCCGCTGGCCAAGCAGGGCAGGGTCAATGAAGTGGATTATGTCGCCGCCGACCCGGCCCGCGCGGACGCGATCGCACAAGTGATCGATCGGGCTTTCGCCAATTCCGCCAGCCCGACCCAGACCATCACCGAGAAGAGGGCCTATGCCGTCAGCAACAATTTCGGCGGCATGGATGTCGACGTGCTGACCCATGAGATCGCACTGGCGGGCCTGGCCATGATCCTGTTCCTCACCGCCAATGTCATCGCCCAGTCGGTCCGCGAGCGTTTCGCGGAATTCGGCACCCTTCGCGCACTGGGCTTTGGCGACCCTTCGGTGATCGCGATGGTGGTGCTGGAAGCGGCCATTCCGTGTCTGGCCGGGGCCGGTCTTGGCATGGCGCTGGCGGCGTTCCTGGCGCATCACATTCAGGCGATCATGCCACCCGGCTTTGGCCTTCCCAGACCCACCATAACCGCTGCTGTCTATGGGGGCGCCCTAGGCAGCGCCTTCCTGCTGGCCTTTGCCAGTGCCGCGCTGCCGACCGTGCGCCTTATGCGCATGGATATCGCCACCGCGCTGTCGGAGCGCGAATGAACACGATACGCCAGATATGGATCGTGACGGCGCTGAATTTCCGCAGCCTGCCGCAGCGGCTGTGGCAGTCGCTGGTGATCGTGGTGGGCATGGCGTGCGTGATCGGCGTGCTCTTGTCCATGCTCTCCATGACCGAAGGCTTGCACAGCGCCTATCTGAATACGGGGGATCCTCGCGCCATTTTCGTGATCTCGGCCGGGGCGCAATGGGAAGCGCAGGGCTCGCTCAGCCGCGACATGGCCCGCGTCATCATGGACACGCCCGGCATCGCCAAGGCAGCGGATGGCTCGGCCATCGCCGAACCGGGGGTGGAGGTGGGCGTGCCAACCGAGCTCGCCAAAAATGGCGCCATGGCGTGGATCGTCCTGCGCGGCATGGGCCCCAAGGGCCGGATGCTGTTGCCGGGGTTCCATCTGGTGGAGGGGCGCATGTTTCGCCCCGGCAGCCATGAGCTGATTGCCGGTATTCGCGCCAAGGACCGTTTCACGGACGCTGGTGTGGGCGACAAGGTGATCCTGCCCGACGGCGCGTGGCCGATTGTGGGCGCCTATGCCACCGGCGATCTTCGGGACGGAGAGCTGTTCGGCGACACCGAAACCCTGATGCTGTCGATCCGGCACAAAACCTATAACAGCGTGACCTTGCGCCTGGCACAGCCGGGCGGGCTTGCCGCCTTCCGGCGGGCGCTGAAAAGCAATCCCGCCCTGAATGTGGATGTGATGACCCTGCACGACTGGAATGTGAAGCGCAGCGCCGACTTCGACCGTTTCTGCCGCATCGTCGTCTATGGCGTGGGCGTGCTCTTGGCGATCGGCGCGCTGTTTGGCTGTTTCAATACCATGTATTCGGCGGTGGCCGCGCGCAGACGCGAGATCGCGACCCTGCGCGCGCTGGGCTATGGCGGTTTTGCCGTGGGCGTGTCGGTCGTCCTGGAAGCGGGCGCGCTTTCGCTCGCCGGCGCAGCTATCGGCGTGGCCTTCGCATGGTCGCGCTATGATGGGGTGATCGACGGCTTTGGCGGCGATATTTTCCGGATGACGGTGTCGCCGGCCATGATCGGCATGGCACTTTTTTGGGCGGTCGCGGTCGCGATACTGGGCGGATTTCTGCCTGCCATTCGCGCCGCGCGCCGCCCCGTGATACAAGCATTAAGGGCGACATAGGCGGGCTGCATGAACGCGGAAAACGACAAATCCTCGCTGCTGGATTCGCTGAAGATCGAGCGCAGCGCACCGCTGCGCCGGCGCGGCGGGCCATCGCCCTGGTTGTTTGGCGCCCTTGCGGGCCTGGTGCTGGCCGGCGGCGCGGCCGGCTGGTATTTCTGGCCCGACAATAGCGTGGCCGTGCATGCGGTGACGGCGAGCGCGCTGGGTAGCGGCGGGGCGACCGGCACGGGCCTGGATGCGTCGGGCTATATCGTGGCCCGGCGCGCGGCAACCGTGTCGGCCAAGATTCTGGGCAAGGTGACGGAAGTCAATTTCGAAGAAGGCCAGAAGGTGAAGGCCGGCCAGGTCGTGGCCAAGCTGGATGATTCCAACTACAACGCCGCGCTTCAGCAAGCCATCCAGCAGGAGCGCGCCGCCAAGCAAGCCTATGAAGATGCCGCCCCCATCTATGCGCGCTATCAGCAGCTGAAAGCGCAGGCCGCGATCTCCACCGACGCGATCGAGAACCAGCGCATCGCCTATGACACCGCCCGCACCGCCTATGATGTGGCCAAGGCCGCGACCCAATTCGCCCAGGCCAATGAAAACGACACGGTGGTGCGCGCGCCCTTCGACGGCATCGTCACCGTCAAGGTGGCGCAGGTGGGCGAGATCGTGGCGCCGTCGGGTGCCGGTGCCGGCGACACCCGCACCGGTATCGTCACCATCGTGGACATGAACTCGCTGGAAGGTCTGATCGATGTCAGCGAGAATTACATCGAGCGGGTCGATGTGGGCGGGGAGGCGGTGATCCATCTCGACGCCTATCCCGACTGGGACATTCCGGGTTCGGTGATCGCCATCATCCCCACCGCCGACCAGAGCAAGGGCACGGTGCAGGTGCGTGTGAGGATCGACACCAAGGACCCGCGCATCCTGCCGCAAATGGCGGCGCGCGTGACCTTCATGACGGCTCCGGAAAAGGGTTTTGCGGCGACGGTGTCGCGCGTGACCGTGCCGCCGGCGGCGGTGCTGGGCACCGGCAAGACTGGCACGGTCTTTCTGATCACCGAGGACGGCAAGGTGGAAAAGCGCGATGTGGCGCTGGGATTGAAGACGGCGCAATCGATCACCATCCTGTCGGGCATTTCGGCGGGCGACAAGCTGGCGGGCGACAATCTGGACAAGCTGCATGACGGCGACCGGGTCAAGGTGCTGGATCAGCCCTAGCCATGAGTTATTCCGTACACAGAGTGTTCGCCGCCATGCTGGCGGCGCTGCTGTGGGGGCGGGCCGCGCGGGCCGACGATGCCGTCGAGAAACTGCAAGCCGGTCTTGCCGCCGCGCCCAGCGCCACGCAATTCCTGACCGACCGGTGCGCGGCACTGAAGCTGGCCGCGCCGCCGGTGATCCGGGCGGTACGCGAAAATCTGGAAATCAAGGCCAGCGCGGAGGTGCGCCATGTGTTGCAGGTGGATGCCGATACGCGGCTCGGCTATCGCCGCGTGGACCTGACCTGCGGCACCCATGTCCTGTCACAAGCCGACAACTGGTATGTGCCCGAACGGCTGACACCGGAGATGAACCATACGCTCGACAGCGGCGAGGTTCCCTTCGGCGCGGTGGTCAAGCCGCTAAACTTCCACCGCAAGACGCTGAAAATGGAAAGTCTGGATGAGCCCGCGCACGTGCTGCGGGTCACGGCGGTCCTGCTGACGGCCGCGGACACGCCCTTCAGCCTGGTGGTGGAGAATTACAGCCGCGAACTGGCGGCGGACGGCCGGCCTTAAGCCAACCGCCCATCACCGGTTGCCGTCAATGACCTGCGCCGTTCGACATCGAGCCCGACGACGAACCCGACATGGATCCGTTGGACATGGATCCCGACATCGAGCCATTGGTCATGGCGCCGGCTTTCTTCTTGCCCTTGGCCTTGGCGTGATCGCTCATCGAGCCGGACATGGAGCCGCTGCCCATGGCGCCATTGGACATCGAGCCGGACGCGGAGCCGGACGTCGAGCCCGACATCGAGCCGTTGGAGTTCGACTGGGCGAAGGCGGGGGCAGAAAGGCTAGTGGCAATCAGGGCCAGGACGGCCAGTTTCGTGATCTTCTTCATTGTTTTCTCCTGCTTGAGCCGGAGGGCTCCCCCTGCGGCGGGTCGTTCCATCACCTGGAACAGGGTTGGCCGGGGACGTGCCCGGCATCATTCGTATTCCGTTTCAGTCGCGCGCCGCCGCCACGATGGCGCCGCCGGGACCTGACTGCACCAGCACCGCTTCGCGCAGGCCCGGCTGGCCGGCGGCAGGAACGGCATAAGAGGTTTGCTTGCCATTCCACTCGCCCAGCTTCACCAGCTGCTTGACCACGTTTTTATGCGGCAGGGTCAGCCCGCCATTTTCGCCACGCGCGATGGGCACGTTCTCGATATTGGGATCAAAGCGCACGAGCCAGACCTGACTGTGGCTCTGCGCGCCCGCGCCGACCGTGACCGCGCCCTGCGCGATATGGACTTCCGGCGCGGAGATATTGGCCTCGCGCGCGATCAGGGCTTCCAGCGCGCCTTTGTCACGGCCGACGATATCGGCACGGCCATTGACCACCACCTGCGGCGTATAGACTTCGGTGTGATGCAGGGCGTGGGCATAGTCCCATTGCCGGGCGGTATATTGCGGCGAGGCGAAGGTATCTTTCCAGCCCAGATAATCCCAATAGGTGACGCCGAAGCTCAGGGTGAGAAGATCGGGCCGGCCGCTCAACGCCATCACATTGGCATTGGCGGGCGGGCAGTCCGAACAGCCCTGGCTCTGAAACAGTTCCACCACTGTCAGCGCGCTGCGCGCCTGTTCGACAGCCGCTGCCGGCGCCGTCAACGCGATCAACGCCGCGCCGCCAAGAATCCATCCGCGCATGTGACACCTGCAAGACCGTTTCCGTACATGAATTCGCTGCGCTGGGACCGCGCGTTACATCTTTTGTGCTGAAATGTCAGATTCCCGCATACCATTCATAGCCGCGGTCTTCCCAATAGCCGCCCTTGCCGCCGGCGATTTGGGCGAAGCCGTCGGTGATCTCGATGCGCTGGACATACTTGGCCTGCTTGTAGCCAAGCTGGCGCTCCACGCGCAGCCGCAGCGGCGCGCCATGCGGCACATCCAGTTGGCGGCCGTTCAGCGCATAGGCGACCAGGGTCTGGGGGTGGAAGGCGTCGCGCAGGTCGATGCTTTCATAATACTGGCCCGGGCTCTGCTCGCCGCCCTTGGCCGGTTCGCCGGTCAGATTGTCGGCGCAGTGGAATACCGCATAGCGCGCATTGGGCTTCATCGCCGCCGCTTTCAGGATCAGGCCCAGCTGAACCCCGGTCCACATGCCGATTGCGGTCCAGCCTTCCACACAATCATGTTTGGTGATCTGGGTGCGGCGGGGCAGGCGCATGATGTCGGCCATCGACAGCGACAGCGGGTTCGACACCAGCCCGTCCACCTTGAGCCGCCAGTTGACGAAATGGCTCGCCACATGGGCGTTGTATTCATCCGTGCCAGGATTGTAGGTGCCATTGGGCTTGAACACCGGCGAGATGTCGGCAACGCTGTATTCCCGCGCCAGCCGGTCAGGATAAAGCAGTCCGCGCTGGGCGATCTTCGTCCAGTCCTCCACCGCCTTGAAGACGTGATCCAGGCTCTGGTTTTCGGTCAGGCGGGTGGCGTTGGCGATCAGCCATCCGGCGCCGGCAAAGCCGCCCGCGATGGCGATGCGGCGGCTGATGATTTTCGCGCTTGCCATCAGGAATGATCCTTTGCCGAATGATCCCGGGGAATGCGGTAGCGCCCGGTGAGCATGGAGCGCACTTCGTTGATGGGCCCCGCCAGCACCACTTCGATCAGGTGCACCATGACGAACAGCACGATCAGGCTGGCGGAAATAAAATGAATGCTGCGGGCCGACTGGCGGCCGCCGAACAGGTCCAGCAGCCAGGGGAAGAAGGCGTCTATCGCCGGCGACATGGTCAGGCCCGTCAGCACCATCAGGGTGATCAGCAGGATCACGCCCAGATAGGCCATCTTCTGCAGCACATTGTAGCGCCGCGCGGCATCGCCGGTGGGATGCCTGAGCTTGATGTGATCCAGGACAGAACGCGGAATGGCCCGGATATCGGCCCATGTCGGCCAGACGTCTTTCTGGATATGGCGCGCCACAAGGCTGTAGCCCAGATAGGCGATGCCGTTGGCCACCAGAATCCAGGCGAACAGGAAGTGCCAATGGCGCGCATCGGCAAGGTCCTGGAAGCTGGGGATGGTCAGCCAGTCGGGCCAGCCGCGGGCCTGGAATTCGCCATCCACTTTCGACCAGCCCAGGATGCCGGTGGTGTTGAAATGAAAGGGCCCGATCTGGGTGATGCCCTGCGTGCCGCCGGGCACATCCACTGCGTTCAGCGAGAAGAAAGGCTGGTCGGCATCGGCGCCATAAAGGCCCCAGTAAAGCCGGGGATGGGCGTTGAAGATATTAAGCCCCGAGCCCAGAAGGAACAGGATGCACAGGGCATTTATCCAGTGGGTCAGGCGCACCAGCGCGCCATGACGGTAGAATCCCTCCGCATCCCCAATGGGGCCGAAGGCGTCGCGCCACAGCCTGCGCCAGAATCCTGCCTTTTCCGTGTGGACCTGTTCGGCTTGCATGGCGTCCTCCCATGGCGTCATTCGCGGCTATGATGCGGGCGGTTTCAGCCACAGGCAGAATAATTTCCACTCGCGACAAGTGCGAGTAGGCAGGCGGCCAACCTTACTGATTCCCAACCTTTGGCAATCCGGGCTTGCCGCGGCGCCCCGGCAGGCTATGGTCCGCCGGGGCATGGAGCAGACATGAAATTATCGCGGTGTATCAGCGCCTTAATAGTGATTATAGGCTGCGCCGCAGGCCGGGCGCAGGCTTTTACGGTCAACACCACGCCGCTGTCTTCCACCCGCAAGGACATCGAGAGCCTGGGCACCGGCGTGGCCATCGCGCTGCCGGTCGCCGCAGCCGGCATCGCCTGGTACAGACACGACCGCGTCGGCCTGGCCCAGCTCGCCGTCGAAGGTGTGCTGACGGTGGGCACCGTCTATGCGCTCAAGAACATCGTGCGCGAAGAACGGCCCGACGGTTCCGACTTTCATTCCTTTCCGTCCGAGACCACCGCGGTCGCCGCATCCGGTTCGTCTTTTCTGTGGGGCCGCTATGGCTGGGAATATGGCCTGCCGGCGGAGGCGGCGACGGCCTTTGTCTCCTTCAGCCGGGTCGAGGCGCGCCAGCATCGCTGGTACGACACACTGGCGAGTTCCGCCATCGCCGCCGGTTACGGCATGGTTCTGACCACGCCCTTCAAGCGCAAATACAATCTGGACACTTCGCTGTCGGCCACGCCGGACGGCGGCTTTGTGCGGATGTCCTATAAGTGGTGACAAAAGCCTTGTGAGAAACATGGTCTCGCACGGGCTTTAATCTCCACGCCTGTTTTCGTCGCACAAACTCTACTGAAATTTTTGCCGCGCATTGATGTGCGACGGAACGCGCAGGGGCGATCTTCAAAGCTTTAACATTGCGTCACGGAACCGTCTGAACGCGCCCCTATCCCCTCCCGATCTTTCAGAGACGGGGAAATCCATGTCGAGTCGCGTTGAACGTCATCTCATGTCGGGCTGCTGTGTGCTGGCCGTGTCACTGTTCGCAAGCCACGCCGTCAAGGCCCAGACACAATCGGTGGAAAATGTGACGGTCACCGGCCAGTCCTATGCCCTGCAGAAATCCATCGACGACAAGCGCACCAGCGATGTGGTGTCGGACGGCATCGCCGCCGACGAGATCGGCCAGACCCCGGAATTCGGCCTGGGCGACGCGCTGCGCCAGGTGCCGGGCCTGGTCATGACGATCAACAATGGCCGTGGCGAGGACGAGTTCCTCACCGTGCGCGGCCTCAATCCCGACTACAACACCGTCACCATCGACGGCATGGCGCTGCCCTCGACCGAGGAAACCGTGCGTTCGGTGTCGCTGGACGTCATCCCCGCCGTGCTGGTCACCGGCGCCGATGTGAAAAAGACCTGGACGGTGGACCAGCCCAGCGACGCCATCGGCGGCGTCACCGACCTGCACACCCGCAGCGCCTTCGACCATCCCGGCGAATTCTTCGGCGCCCATCTCGACGGCGCCTATTGGACCAGCACCGAGCAGATCAAGTCCCAGCAGCCATCGGGGCAGGGCGACGTCACCTACAGCCGCACCTTCGGCGACAATAACGAGTTCGGCTTCCTGGTGCAGGCAAGCTATTTCCAGCGTTCCTCTTCGACGCTGAACACCTATACCCTGGGCTATTCCTATTATCCCTATTCGGGCAGCGGCACCGCGGCCAATATCGCGGCGATGGATCAGACCAGCGCGACGGCCACTTCCACCACGCTCAAGCCGTCGGGCCAGGTGCAGAATCTGGTGCCGATCCCGGACCGTCACCGCTGGTATTTCTATGACAATGACCGCACCCGGCCGGCGGGCTTCGCGCGCTTCGACTATAACGATCACGGCATGTTCCATGCCGATGTCGAGGCGGGCGCCTTCGAGTTCGTCAACAATGAGAACCGCTGGTCGCAATATCTGAACCGGGTGGGCAACGCCACCATCACCTCGCCGACGACCGGCAGCTTCGCCTCGGGCGCGCCGGAAGCCGACTTTGACCGCTATGTCCAGTATCGCGAACTGAATTACCTGCAGGGCCATGCCGCGATCGACTTCGCGGCCAATACCCATCTGGATTTCACCGCCAATTACGGCGTGGGCCAGTACCGGCAGACCGATGACGAAGACCAATTCACCGGCGTCACCGGCCCCAATTACGCTTTCAGCTATCAGCTCAACGCCCCGACCTCGGCGCTGTTCATTGCCAACAATGTGGCGGCGTTCCAGAACCCCAGCAATTACAATCAGGTCTATCACGAATCCGTGACCGACCAGAGCCTCAGTCATCTGCCCCAGACCAAGCTGGAGTTCACCCACAATGTCGATCCGGATTCCTCCGGTTTCGGCTTCAAGGCGGGCTGGACCTGGCGCGATCTTTCCCAGCGCTACGACCTGACCCAGTTCCGCCAGGTGCCCGCGCCCGGCACCACGGCGCCGACGCTTGGCCAGATCGGCACCATCAACAAGACGCTGTCGCTCTATGATGGCGAGGGCCAGACGCTGCTTTTGGTCGATCCCAATGCGGTGATCAACTATGTCGCCGCTCATCCTTCCGCCTATGTCGAGAATGCGTCGGATGCGCTCTCCAGCACGGTGAACAATTTCCATCTGGGTGAGATGATCAACGCCTTTTACGGCGAGGCGCAGTACCGGGCCGACAACTTCCTGGTGATCGCGGGTCTCAGATACGAGAACACCGACCAGAGCATCCAGAATTATCTGCCGGTGCCGCTCAACAGCACCACCAATTTCCAGCAGATGAACACTGACAGCCGTTACGGCCGGCTGCTGCCCTCGATCAACGGCGTTTATGACCTGACCGACGAGATCAAGATCCGCGCCGCGGTGACCCAGAACCTGGCGCGCCCGGAATATGCCCAGCTGGCGCAGAACAGTTCGGCCAGCTTCTCGGGCAGCGTGGCGACCGAAACCATCTCCAATCCCAATCTCAAGCCGCGCGAGGCGACCAATTTCGACATCTCGGCTGAATGGTATCCGGCGCCCGGCGTGATCGCCTCCGTCGCGCTGTTCGACAAGGACATCCACAACGAAATCGTCACCCTCAGCAACACCGTCCAGAACGCCACCATCCCCGGCGCGCCGACCCCGGTGACCTTGACCACCACCACCTCGCAGAATGTCAACAAGGCGCAGGTGCAGGGCATCGAGATGAACCTGTCGGACGTGAAATTCGACTTCCTGCCCGGCTTCCTGTCGGACTTCGGCGCCACCGGCAACCTGTCCTTTACCGATTTCGATGCGCCCTTCATCCGCATGAGCGACAACACCTTCCGCAAGCTGCCGCAGCTGATCGCCTCGTCCAAGACGGTGGCGAATGCCTCGCTGCTCTACAGCCATGATGAATGGAGCGGCCAGCTGGCCTACAACTATACTTCCAAGATGCCGATCAGCTTTGACACCAACAACCAGGCCAACGACCAGTGGTGGGCGGCGATCAGCACCCTGGACGCCCAGATCATGTATCAGCTTGACGAGAACTGGTCGTTCCGCGTGCAGGGCAAGAACCTGACCGACAGCGCGCCGCAGAAGGTGGTGGGCTATAACCAGGAACTGAATTATTCGGCGCTGGAAAATGGCCGGGCCATCTATTTCGGCGTGGGAGCGGCGTTTTGAGAAAGCTGCTGATTTCTTTGGCGCTGGGCGCGGCGATGGCCGCGCCTATCCAGTCTGAACCGGTCCGTCACAAGCTGATGGTGGTGTCGGTCGACGGGCTGGACTGGCGCTATATCCGCGGCCGCGAGAAACTGGGGCTGAAGATCCCCAACATCAACCGGCTGCTTAAAAAAAGCGAATGGGCCGATGGCGTGGTGGGCGTGTGGCCGACCGTGACCTGGCCTTCGCACACCAGCATCATCACTGGCGTACGGCCCGACCAGCACGGCATTCTGAATAACGGTCGCGGCACACTCGATCCGGCGCTGAGCTATTGGTCGGCTGAGAAGCTGAAGGCCCGCACCCTGTGGCAATGTGTGGGCGAGGCCGGCCGCACCACCGCGGCGGTGACCTGGCCGGTGACCATGAATGCCAAGATCACCTGGAACCTGCCGGAAGTTTTCATCCGCAGGAATGGCGGCTCCATGGACCTGGAGTCGGTGGAGAAATACGGCACGCCGGGCCTGGTGGCGGAGATCAGCCGCGCCTATCCGTCTTTCCCGCAGCAATGGGTGGATGACCGCACCCGCACCTTGGCGACGCTTTATCTGCTCAGGACCAAACGTCCCGATCTGGTTCTCACCCACTTGGTCGATCTGGATTCCGACGCCCATGACCGGGGGCCTTTCACGCCTGACGCCAATGCGACCCTGGAGCGTACCGACGAACTGATCGGCGACATATTGAAGGCGCTACCGAAGGATTATGACTTCGCGCTGGTGTCCGATCATGGCTTCGAGCGCATCGACCGGATTGCCAACCTGAAGGCCGCCGCCATGCTGGCCGGCATTACCGGCGACCTGAAGGCGATGGGCGGGCTGGTCACCACCACCGATCCCAAAGTGGCCGACTGGTTGCGCGCGCAAGCCGGAAAGCCCGACAGCGATATCGGCCGCGAGGTGCCGCATGACGAACTGGTGCAGTATGCGCCGACACTGGGCGACGCCGTGGCGGCGTTCGAGCCTGCCCCCCATGTGCTGTTCTATGGCCGCGATGCCAGCGGGCCGGTGCACGCCACCCCGCCGGAGAAGGGCGACCACGGCTTCTGGCCGATGCGCGAGGATTACCGCAGTGTGTTCCTGCTGTCGGGTCCGGGTGTCAAACCCGCCGCGCTGGGCGCGGTGCAGATGGTCTCACTCAAGGACCGTCTGGCCGGCGCGATGGGACTTGCCTGCCCGAACTAGAGATCTTATTTGGCCATAACGTAACTGTGATGGCTCACCGGAGTGTGGGCCATCCAGTTGGGTTCGTGAGACGCCTGCAAGAGAAACGCGGGCTTCGTCTGGATGGCCCGCAGTCGCGGGCCATGACGATAAAGCTCAGCTCTCCAGCCACACCAACGCGGCGCTGGCGGCGGGCACATGCAGCGCGTCGATCGCCTCGTGCTTGTCGCCGCTGAGCCGCACGCCATCCCTGGCGGTGAGTGACGGGCCGGTAAGGCGCATCACTTCGGCGCGCGTGGCCGCCACGCCCTTGATGGCGATCTCTGCATTTTGACTCTGGTCCTTGTTGATGACCGTGACACACAGCCGGCCGTTCAGGCGCGTGGCGTAGGCGGTGCAATTGATCCCGCCCGCTTCGCAGGCCGCCGCGATCAACTCGCCTTTGGCGGCATGCGCAAAAGCCAGCAAGCCATAATATTCCGGCGCTGCGCCATAATTGCCCTTCAGGTCGTCGCTGATCGGCGTGTAGTGGCTGATCCAGCCCAGATGATTGACGCCGGTCTCCATGTTCACCCCGGCGCAGCCATGCCCGGCCAGAACGAACAGGTAATCCAGCGCCCATAGCGCCGCCGCGAACGTGTCGCTGACGCCTTCCTTGCCGCCGCCCGAAAAAGACGCGGTCTCGCACATCCGCCAGGGCTTGCCCGCGCTTTGCGCCGCCGCCTGGAAGCGCGCCAGCACCGGATCATATTTGGTGTTGTTCGCCAGCATGGTGTCGATGGTGGCGGTGGGATTGGCCTGGCCGGTGATGTAATGATGCGCGGTCAGAAGTGCGATGTCGTGCCCCTCTACTGTGTTGGTGTCGCGCGCGAACTGCTCCATCCAGTCGGTGGCGCCGGCGAGGTCGGGCCCGGCAAAGGGCACATGCGGCAGCACGGCGCGGATCGCGGCCTTGTAGCGGCGATAATCGGCGAACCAGGCCGGATAGCCGTAATCGGGTCCGCGATGGCCGGAACGGGGGAAGAGATCGGGCTCATTGCCGATCTCCAGCGCCAGCAGTCTGTCGCCCATGATGTTGGTGACGGCGCGCGCTTCTTCCACCGCATTGTCCAGTCTGTCGTCGCCCAGGTTCAGGCCCCAGACCAGCTTCCAGCCGATCGCATCCACGAAAGTCTTCAGCTCGCGCAGATTTGCTTCGGTGACCACCGTGGCCTTGGGCGCCGACACCGGCGTGCCATGGGCGTCATAGCGCGAGAAATCCGAGGTGTTGCCACCGATGCGGATCACGCCCCGATGCCCCAGATTGCTCACCAGCTTCACATAAGCGTGATTGCCGGCCGACAGCAGCCCTGGCACCGCGACCGAGGAAATCTCAAACCCCAGTCCCATATAGTCGTCGGGAATGGAGCCGAGGCCCTTGCTCGCGTCCACGCTGACGGTGATCTGGCCTGCGGCGTACGCGCCAGTTGTGGCAAAGGGCAGGGCGGCCGCGCCAGCGACAACGCTTCTGCGTGACAGGGTCATGTCAAATGCCTCCCGGTTTTTGCGCAACGCTAGCATGGAACTTTCGGTCCTTGAGATGGTGAACGGTGCAGGCCGGCTTCGCAACGCTTGTGGCGAAAGCGGGGCGGGCAATGCCTTGTTTCTGTGCGGAATTCTGTAGGTTGCCGCACAAAGCTGCATTGCACAAAAGTCGCAGCCGAGATTGTCAATTCGTTTATCCCCTCTGCCTTAGACGGCCCTTTCATATTGTGAAGGGCTTTTGCGATGTTTTTCCTGCGTCTGACCATGGTGGCGATTTTCGGCGCCGCCCTTGCCGCGCCCGCCATGGCCCAAGACGCATCGCAGAACGCTCCAGAGACGATCGAAGTCTCCGCCTCGCGCATTTCCCTTCCCGGGTTTGAAGCGCCCACGCCGGTCACGGTGATCGGCGCGGACAAGATCGACCGTGACGCCAAGATCGACATCGGCGACCTGATCCGCGAGACGCCTTCGGCCGGGGCATCGCCCTCGCTCAACAATGGCGGCAATGCCATTGACGTCAGCCAGGGCGATGCCGGCATCGACACCATCAGCCTGCGCAATCTGGGCATCAACCGCACCCTGGTGCTGTTCGACGGCCAGCGCGTAGTGTCATCGAACCTGTTGGGCGGCGGCGTCGATCTTTCGACCTTGCCCACCACCCTGGTCAAGCGCGTGGATGTGGTGACCGGCGGCGCTTCCGCCGCCTGGGGCTCCGACGCGGTGGCCGGCGTGGTCAACCTGGTGCTGGACAAACAGTTTGAAGGCGCGAAAGCCAATCTCACCTTGGGCGACACCACCGATGTCAACCAGCGCAAGCTGGCGGTGGAAGGCGCCTGGGGCACAGGCTTTGACGGCGGCCGTGGTCATGTGGTGCTGGCCGGCAATTACACCACCAGTCCCGATGCGGTGTTCCTGGGCCAAGCCGGCTGGTGGCAGGGCTCGAGCCTGGTGCAGAACCCGGCTTACACCATCGGCGGCAGCCAGCCGCTTTTCATCCATGCCGATCATGTCGGCAGCATCCAGGTGACGCAGGGCGGCCTGGTTGCGGGCAATACCGCGGGCGGTGTGGGCTCCACGCTTGCCGCCAACGCGCTGACCGGGCTTCAGTTCGGCCCGGGCGGCGCGGTATCGGCGTTCAATCCCGGCACCATCTATGGCACCAGCTGCTACAATGACTGCACCAACAATGAGCGCACCGGGGTCACGCGCTTCACGCCGCTGGCGGTGCCCTATCATCACGGCACGCTGTTCGGTTATGCCAGCTATGAGATCACACCCGACATCACCGCCTCGTTGCAGCTGAACTATGGCCTTTCGGGCGAGCGCAGCTTTGGCGGGGTGCGCCAGTCGGCGGTGACGGTCCGCGCCGACAATGCCTATCTGCCGCCGGCCGTCGCGGCCGCCTTTGGCACGCTTTCCAACGGCTATAATGCCGCCACCGGCACGTCCGGCACGGCAGCGGCGCCTGCCCAAGCCTTGCTGGTGGCGACCGAGAATCTCAACAACCTGCCGGCCACCAGCTACAAGCTCAGCGGCCTGTGCCAGACGGTGGGCGCGCCCTGCAACATCAACAACCGGGCGCTGGCGCGCGGCGTCTTCACCCTGGAAGGGAAACTTGGCGGCGGCTGGAGCTGGACCGCCTATATCCAGCATAGCGGCGTGCGCGAGACCCAACGCCTGAACAATGACAGCGTGGCCTCGCGCTACAATTTCGCCACCGATGCGGTGCGGGTCACCTCCACCAATGTGGGCGCATCGGGTCTGCCTATCGGCAGCATTCAGTGCCGCGCCCTGCTGTTGGGCAATGCGGCGGCGGCGGGTTGCCAGCCCTTGAACATCTTCGGCACCGACACGGCGTCCCAGAGCGCGCTGCTTTACGTCAATCCCGGCCAGGATCCCAATTCCGGCATTCTGGATCAGGAGCTGATCACCCTGAACCAGGATGTGGTGTCCGGCTCCATGCAGGGCGTGCTGCCCTGGCAGCTTCCCGCCGGTGACGTGGCGGTGGCGTTTGGCGCGGAATACCGCCATGAGCAGGGCGGGGTGATCCAGGCGAATGCGCTTGGCGCCGCCGGCCAATGGGCGGCGGGCAATTTCGTGCCCTATCGCGGCCAGTATCATGTCGAGGAAGGCTTCCTGGAAGTGAATGCGCCGATCGTGAAAAACACGATCGTCCAGAGCCTGGATTTCAACGCCGCGGGGCGCATCACCAGCTATTCCACCAGCGGCGAGGTCGAAACCTGGAAGCTGGGCCTGACCAGCCAGGTCGATGACAATATCCGCCTGCGCAGCAGCTGGTCGCTGGACATCCGCGCGCCGCAGATTTCTGAGCTGTTCGCGCCCGGCACCCTGTCGGCGCAGCTGTGCAGCTATCCGTTGGGTGCGCCCCAGTATCAGTGCTTCGCCAATCAGGGCGGCAACGCCGGGCTGCAGCCGGAAAAGGCGGTGACGGTCTCCGGCGGCGCGGTGTTCACGCCCGTCTTCCTGCCGGGCTTCACGCTTTCGGCCGACTGGTATTCGATCAACATCCATGGCGCGATCGACACGGTGGACTATCAGACCACCATCAACCGCTGCCTTGAGGGCCAGGCGATCTATTGCCCGCAATTGGTGTTTGCGGGCGGCGCGGCCCAGCCCAGCCAGGTGAACGTCTTTCCGCTGAATTCGGATATCGATTCCACCTCCGGTCTGGATGTGGCGGCCAGCTATACCCATCCGCTGTTCGACGGCGCCATGACCTGGGAGCTCAACGGCAATTATACCGACCAGCAGACGCGGACCGCGCTGGGCATCACCTATGACCGCGCCGGCGCGCTGGGAGCTAGCCCCGACGCCTATGCAAGCGGCATCCCCAAGCTGCGGGCCGTGCTGGCGGCGACTTACCAGGAAGGGCCGTGGTCGCTGACCGCCCAGGGGCGCTTCATCGGCGCGGCACGCTTGACCAACGGCACCGAAGGCGTGGCGGGCATCAGCTCGGCCTCGCTCAGCAACACAGGCGTGCTGACCCGCGGCGACATTCTGGGCCTGGTGGATGACAATGACATCGGCGCGGTTGGCTATATGGACCTGCGGGCGTCCTATCGCTGGGACGCGCATTTCCAGATTTACGCCGCCATCGACAATGTCACCGATGTCGCCCCGCCGGCCATCGTCTCCACCAGCGGCGGCACCGGCACCAACCAGATGGTCTATGACGCGCTGGGCCGCGCCATCCGCGTGGGCGTGCGGGTCAACGACTGAGGCGCAGGCAGATTTTCCATGCTATGAGGGCGGAATGAGGCTTGTCCGCCCCGTCTTTCTCCTGCTTCTTTTTCCGGCTGCCGCGCTGGCCCAGCCGGTGCTGGTCCAGCATCCGGAACTGGCTCTTCTGGTGGCCCAGGTCTCACCGGAGCGCGAGCGGGCGATCGACACCAGGCTGGTCGCTTTCGGCACCCGCCATACCCTGTCGGATACGGTCTCGCAGACGCGCGGGATCGGCGCGGCGCGGCGCTGGGTTCAGGCGCAGTTCACGGATATGTCCAAAGCCTGTTCCGGCTGCCTGGAGATCCAAACGCCATCGCAGATCTTCACCGGTGCCCGCATACCCACGCCGTCCGCGGTGATGGACGTGCTGGCGATCCAGCGCGGTACAACCGATCCGGGCCGGGTGGTCGTGATCAGCGCCCATGTCGACAGCATCAATGGCAATGTGGTGAACGGGCAGAAGTACGCCGATGCCAAGGGCGACGCGCCGGGCGCCAATGACGATGCTTCCGGCGTCAGCGCGGTGCTGGAAGCCGCCCGCATTCTGTCGGCGCGCAAATTTCCCGCCACCATCGTCTATGCCGTTCTGTCGGGCGAGGAGCAGGGGCTTTATGGCGGCCGGGTGCTGGCTGACTATGCCGTGGCCCAGGGCTGGCGGGTGGAGGCCGATCTCAACAACGACATCATCGGAAACATCCATGGGCAAAGCGGGCTGATCGACAACAGCCATGTGCGCGTCTTTTCCGAAGGCAGCCGCGCCACCGAAAGCGCCGACCAGGCGCGGATGCGCCACAATGTGGGCGGGGAGAGCGACAGCCCCTCGCGCAATCTCGCGCGCTTCATGGAAGGGATGGCCGACGCTTATATGAACGGCTTTTCCGTCAAGCCGATCTACCGGCCCGACCGCTTCGGCCGGGGCGGCGACCATCTGGAGATGCTGGCGCAGGGCTTCCCGGCGGTGCGCATCACCGAGGTGGCGGAGAACTACACTCGCCAGCACCAGACGGTGCGGGTGGAGAGCGGCATTGCCTATGGCGATGTGCTGGAGGGGGTGGATTTCGATTATCTCGCCCAGGTGACGCGGTTGAACGTGATCACGCTTGCCGCGCTGGCGCTGGCGCCGGCTCCGCCCACCGGTGTCACCATCACGGGCGCGGTCACCCCCGACACGGTGGTGTCATGGAAAGAAAGCCCGGATGCGGCCGCGCATCGCGTGTGGTGGCGCGATACCACCGAACCGCAATGGCGCTTCAACCGGCAGGCGATGGGCAACAGTCTCACCCTTGTCGGCATCAATATCGACGACTGGTTCTTCGGCGTCAGCGCGGTCGGCGCCGATGGCTATGAGAGCCCGGTGGTCTATCCGGGCGTATCCGGCAGCTTTGACCGCATACCGCCGTCTCAACCGGCGGCGCCGTTCATTCCGCCGCCGCCGCCGAAATAGTCCGGGAGGTCGTTGAGGTGCTGGGCGCGCGCCGGTCAAGGAATTGAGGCTTAAGCGTCCGGCCGGCTGTAATCGCTGTTTACATGATTAACATAACCCAATCATGCAGCTGCGGCCCAAAACGAAAACGCCCCGGCGGGGCCAGGGCGAAAGCTTCCAACTCTTTGAAAAGAATGGCTCCCCGGGCAAGATTCGAACTTGCGGCCAACCGGTTAACAGCCGATTGCTCTACCACTGAGCTACCGAGGAACACGGGAGCGGACGGGCGTATTAGCGCGTCTAAGGACCCAAACCAAGCGGGAAATTCGTCCCGGCCGCAAGCGGCTATCGCCGTCTTCTGCAAAGAAAAATGAGGCCGGGAATAATCCCGGCCCCAAGGCGTTGGGTAATGGTGGGGTGTCTTCAAGGAAGACGCGTACAGGATGCGCCTGGGACGGTTAACAAGCCCTTAACCTTGGGAACCCAAACAGAAGAAACTTCCGTCTACTGAATGAAATCCAGGCAACAGGCGAGACCGCCGCAGGTCCGGCGTGCCGCCAGAAGCCGCGCCGGCCCGGCCTATTTCGGCATCGGAATCGAATCAGCCTTGCCTGCGCCGCGCTCCCCGATCCAGATCATGTCGCCAGCCGGTTCGACCGCGGTGGGGACGTTGAGTCCGTCCTTCAGAACCGTGACATGGGCGATGTCGCCATTGATGGTCAGGCTGTCGACCTTGCCGGCGCCATTCTCGGCCACCAGCAGCTTGCCGTTCGCGGCCCGCATGCCGTCCGGACCCTTGACCGGGGCATCCATCCAGATCTGCACGGGTGTGCCGGGCTTGCCGTTGGCATCCACCGGAACGCGGTAGAGGTTATTGAAGAACACGCTGTTGTAATACAATACGCCGTTGAGGAAGGTGATGCCGTCAATGCCGGAGACGTTGCGGTGTTCCAGCCACAGTTCGGCGCTCTGGGCGCCGGGCGCCAGCCGGTAGATTCTGGCATTGGCGGTGTCGGAGATATAAAGCGCCTTGTCCGGGCCCACACTGAAGTCGTTGCAGGTGCTGTTGTCGCCCGGCAGATTCCAGCGCAGCGTCCGCCGGCCGGTCTTGAGGTCGGTCCCCAGAAGGGCGGAGTGGCGCGCCACCGGGGTCACGCCCGCCACCGGCGTCAGCATGCAGCTCCAGACCGTGCCGCCGTCCACCAGTTGGCCGAAGAAGAAGGTGCCGGGGCCTTCGGCGCTGGCGTCGATGAAGACCTCCGCAGTCGTGGAGCCTGGCTTGATGCGATAAACGTACGGGCTGCTGGCGCTGCCCACGATCAGAGTGCCGTCGGGCGCCGCCGAAAGGCTTTCGGGCTCGGACTTGGCGTCATGGACCAAAATGTCGGCGGCAAGGGCGGCCGGTGCGGAAATGGCGAACACAGCCGCGACACAGGCCGCTGAGAACAGGCGGATCATGGAGTTTTCCTACAGGTTGGTTATGCCGCCATCATAGCAGGGGAAGGAATGGAGGCCACGCCCGGAATTGAACCGGGGTACGCGGATTTGCAGTCCGCTGCGTCACCACTCCGCCACGTGGCCTCAACAAAACTGCCGAAAAACGTCCGGCAAGCGGCTGGCGGCTATAACAGAAAGCCGCGGCCTCCCACAACCCGGCTCTGGCGCCTCAGCCCATCACAAAGGCGTTGAGCTTGTTGCCGTCCAGGTCGCGGAAATAGGCGGCGTAAAAGCCTTCGAAGCGCGGGCCGGGCGGGCCTTCGCAGGTGCCGCCCAAGGACAATGCCAGCGCATGCAGCCTGTCCACCTGCGCCTGGTCCCGGGCCGCCAGAGCCACCATGACGCCATTGCCGACAGAGGCCGGCTTGCCATCAAACGGCATGGTCAGGCCAATGCCGGCCGCCCCGCCGGGCGCGCCCCAGGCGATGAATTGATCGGTTTCCATCATCCGCCCGGTGCCCAATTCCTTGGCGATGGCGTCATAGAAAGCGGCGGCCCGCGCCAGATCGTTGGTGCCCAGGGTGACATAGCCGATCATGGTCTTCTCCCAAAAGGGCATGCTTGGCGCCCCCGCGGCGGCCGTCAAGCGGTCGCGTTGTCAGGAAAGTACCCTCACCTTATAAGCATGCCATCTTTCCAGGGGTTTTGCGCATGTCCGAATCCGCCCGTTTCCACATGATCGAGGCCCAGATCCGCCCCGCCAATGTCACCGACCCGCGCATCCTGGCGGCGATGGATGCCGTGGCACGGGAGAAGTTCGTGCCCCGCGCGGCTGTGGCCCTGGCCTATGCGGATGTGCCCGTCCAGGTGGCGCCGGGGCGCTATCTGCTCGACCCCCGCAGCTTCGCCAAGCTGGTGCAGCTGGCCCAGGTCGAGGCGGACGACCGGGTGCTGGATGTAGGCTGTGCCACCGGCTATTCCTCGGCCGTCCTGGCGCGGCTGGCCGGCGATGTGGTGGCGCTGGAGCAGGATGCCGATTTGGTACGTGTTGCCAGTGAGTTGCTGGCGAATGCTGTGGGCAGAGTTGAACTGGTGCAGGGCGGCCTGATCGAGGGCGTGAAAGACCGGGCCCCGTTCAATGTGATCTTTGTCAACGGCGCCATCGAGCAGGTGCCCGAAAGCCTGCTCGGCCAGCTTGCCGAAGGCGGCCGGCTGGTGACGGTGCTGAAGGACGGCCAGAGCCGCGCCTGGCTCTTCCTCAAGGAGAACGGCCAGGTGGGCAAGCGCCCGGATTTCGACGCCGACGTGCCCGTCCTGGCCGGCTTCAAGAAGGCGATGGGATTCATCTTTTAGAGGCCGGCGCGGCCCCAACAGCTTACGGCATTAACTCTATCTTTGCCGTCGGACCGTCACTATCCTAGGCTGAAAACACACCCTTTCCCGCTTGCCTGGCGGGCCCGGAGCTGCCGATGTCGAACCCTCAGCACGAACCCACCATGGAGGAAATCCTTGCCTCCATCCGCAAGATCATCTCGGAAGACGCCCCGGAAGCCGCCGCCCCGCCGGCCCCCGAAGCGGCCGCTCCCCCGCCAGTCCCGGCCCCGGTGCCTGAACCCGTGCATGAGGATGTGCTGGAACTGACCCAGGAAGTCGGAGCCGTCGCCGCGGCTCCTGCACCCGTGCCCCCTCCGCCGGCTCCGGCCCCGCAGCCGGCGCCCGCGCCCGTGGAAGACATTGTGTTCGAGAGCGTGGCGCCGGTCCCGGCTGCTCCCCAGCATAGCGACATCTTCTCCGACCAGACCCGCAAGGCGATGGAAGACACGTTCAACAGCATTCCCGACGAGGACGAACCCGCGCCGCATGCTGCCCGCAGCACCGCCGCCTTCGCCCCGGTGGACGGTGCGTCGGTGGAAAGCGTGTTTGAACGCGCCGTGCGCGAAAGCTTCGAGCCGGTGCTGCAGAAATATCTGTCGGACAATTCCTCTGTCGTGATCGACCATATGAAGCCCCTGATCCGCGAATGGATGGACGAGCATTTCCCGCCCCTGCTGGAAGGCGCCGTCCGGGCGGAAGTGGAACGTGTCGTAAAAGCTCGCGGCACCAAGCGCTAAAAGCGCTGCCGTTTGGCTTGACCTGATCGGCAAAAAGCCCGAAAGCGTCGGCCTATGCTCGACAAGACGTTCAATCCCAAGGATGTAGAACAGCGCATCGCCGCCCAGTGGGAGGCATCCGGCGCGTTTAAATGCGGCAATCGCCCAGGTGCTGCGCCTTTCTCCATCGTCATCCCGCCGCCCAATGTCACGGGGCGGCTGCACATCGGCCATGCCCTCAACAACACGCTGCAGGATATCCTGGCCCGCTTCGAGCGCATGCGCGGCAAGGATGTGCTGTGGCAGCCGGGCACCGATCATGCCGGCATCGCCACCCAGCTGATCGTGGAGCGCCAGCTGGCCGAGCGGCAGATGAGCCGCATCGGCATGGGCCGCGAGAAATTCCTGGAAGAAGTCTGGAAGTGGAAGGCGGAATCCGGCGGCGCCATTGTCGAGCAGCAGCACCGGCTGGGCGCATCCGCCGACTGGAGCCGCGAACGCTTCACCATGGACGAGGGGCTTAGCCGCGCCGTCACCAAGGTGTTCGTCGAACTCTACAGCCAAGGCCTGATCTACAAGGACAAGCGCCTGGTCAACTGGGACCCGCGGCTGCAGACGGCGGTGTCGGACCTTGAAGTCGAGAATATCGAGATCAAGGGCCATCTCTGGTACATCCGCTATCCCATCGATGACAGCGACCAGTTCATCACCATCGCCACCACCCGGCCCGAGACCCTGCTGGGCGACACCGCCGTGGCGGTGCATCCCGGTGACCAGCGTTACACGGCGCTGGTGGGAAAAATGGCGGTGCTGCCGCTCACAGGCCGGCTGATCCCCATCATCGCCGACGAACATTCCGATCCCGAAAAAGGCACCGGCGCGGTCAAGATCACGCCCGGCCATGACTTCAACGACTTTGAAGTCGGCAAGCGCCACAAGCTGCCGTTGATCAACATTATCAACAAGGACGGCACGCTCAACAATGACGTGCCCGCGCCCTATCGCGGCCTCACGCGGGAGGCGGCGCGCAAGAAGGTGGTGGCCGATCTGGAAGCGCTGGGCCTGCTCGATCATGTAGAGCCCATCACCCATGCCGTGCCCCATGACGAAAAGACCAAGACCGTGGTGCTGGAGCCGTACCTCACCGAGCAATGGTATTTGAACGTCCAGCCGCTGGCCGACAAGGCGATCGCGGCGGTGGAAAAAGGCGAGACCAGGTTCGTTCCGGAAAACTGGGCCAATGTCTATTTCGGCTGGCTGAGGAACATCCGGCCCTGGTGCATTTCCCGCCAGCTCTGGTGGGGCCATCAGATTCCGGTGTGGTATGACGCGGATGGCAAGGTCTATTGCGCCGAGACAGAAGACGACGCGGTCAAACAGGCGGGTGGCGGGTCGCTGAGGCGCGACGAGGACGTGCTGGACACCTGGTTCTCCTCGGCGCTGTGGCCCTTCTCCACCCTGGGTTGGCCCGACAAGACGCCGGAACTGGCGCGTTACTATCCCACCAGCGTGCTGGTGACGGGCTTCGACATCATCTTCTTCTGGGTCGCCCGCATGATGATGATGGGCATTCATTTCCTGGGCGAAGTGCCGTTCAGGACCGTTGTGATCCACAACCGCGTCTTGGACGAGCAGGGCGCGAAAATGTCCAAGACCAAGGGCAATGTGGTCGATCCCATCACCCTGATCGATGAATTCGGCGCCGATGCCCTGCGCTTCACCCTGGCGCTGGCGGCGGGCCAGAGCCGGGACATGCGCATCGGCCCGACGCGGGTGGAGACCAACCGCAACTTCGCCACCAAGCTGTGGAACACCGCTCGGTTCTGCGAGATGAACGGCTGCATCACCGTACCGGGATTTGATCCGACAGCCGTAACAGAGACTGTCAGCAAATGGATCGTTTCCGAGACCGAATATGCAATTGGTTCGGTGACCAACATGATCGAAGAATTGCGATTCAATGAAGCGGCCAGTAACGCGTATCATTTTGTCTATGATATTTTCTGTGACTGGTATGTGGAAATCACCAAGCCGATTTTTCAATCGATCAATGAAGCGGCAAAAGCTGAGACACGTGCCACGACCGCTTGGGCGCGCGACCAGATCCTCAAACTGCTGCATCCCTTCATGCCTTTCATCACAGAGGAGTTGTGGGCTGCGACCGCGGTGACACCGCGGGAGACGTTGCTGGTTTTGTCGGATTGGCCGAAGAGGGTGGCGCCGCCGGATGCGGAGATGGCATCTGCTGAAATGATGTGGGTCATCGATCTCATCAAAGGCGTGCGTTCGGTGCGCGCCGAGATGAATGTCCCGGCGGGGGCGAAAATCCCACTGGTGATGACCGGCGCCTCGGAAGGGAGCGCCGCGCGCCTGGCGCGCCATATCGATGTCATCGCCACCCTGGCGCGGCTCTCCAGCGCCGAGGCCGCGCCGACAATTCCAACGGGTTCAGCTCAGTTCGTTCTGGAAGAGGCGGTGGTGGCGCTGCCGCTCGGCGATGTCATCGACTTCGCCAGGGAACGGGCGCGGCTGGAGAAGGACCTGAAGAAGGCGCAAGACGAAATCACCCGCTTTGACGCCAAGCTGTCGAACGAGCAGTTCGTCTCCAAGGCGCCGGAAGAAGTGCTCACCGAACAGCGCGAGAAGCGGGCCGAAGCCCAGGCGCTGGCACTGCGGCTGACCGACGCAATCGGGCGGTTGGCAGAATAATCCTCACCCTGAGCCTGTCGAAGGGTGAGGACACTCATGCTTCGACAAGCTCAGCATGAGGACCGGAAACTGAATAACCCTGACGCCGCCATGGTTGCAGGTGCGTGCGGGCGTGCCTAACTCTTCGACGTTATCGAAGTGCCAGAGGTCTCATGCCTACCCTGTTCGATCCCCTGAAGCTGGGCGCGCTCGAATTGCCCAACCGCATCCTGATGGCGCCCCTGACGCGCAGCCGCGCCACGCCGGAGGGCCGTGTACCGACGCAACTGCAGGCGGACTATTACCGCCAGCGCGCCGCCGCCGGCTTGATCATTTCCGAGGCCACCTCGGTTTCGCCCATGGGCGTGGGCTATGCCGCCACGCCGGGCATCTGGTCCGATCAACAGACCGAAGGCTGGACGCATGTCACCAGGGCGGTGCATGACGCCGGCGGCCGCATGGTGCTGCAGCTCTGGCATGTGGGGCGCGTCTCCGATCCGCTGTTCCTGGACGGCGCGCTGCCCGAAGCGCCCAGCGCGGTGAGGCCCAAAGGCAATGTCTCGCTGGTGCGCCCGGAAAAGCCATTCGTCACCCCGCGCGCGCTGGAGGGTTCCGAGATTCCCGGCATTCTCGCCGCCTACAGGCGCGGCGCGGAGAATGCCAGGAAGGCAGGCTTTGACGGCGTGCACATTCACGGCGCCAATGGCTATCTGCTGGACCAGTTCCTGCAGGACTCCACCAACAGGCGGATCGATGAATATGGCGGCCCGATCGAGAACCGCGCCCGGCTGATGCTGGAAGTGGTGGATGCCTGCATCGCTGTCTGGGGCGCGGATCGCGTGGGCATGCATCTGGCGCCGCGCATGGACAGCCATGACATGGGCGACAGCGACCGGCTGGGCACTTTCAGCTATGTCGCGCGTGAACTGGGCCGGCGCAAGATCGGCTGGATCGCGGCGCGCGAGGCGCAGATCGGCGCCGACACCAAGTTGGTGGACAGCCAGGGCCGGCCCAAGGAAGTCGCCAACAAGGAAAGCATCGGCCCGGTTCTCAAACAGCTTTTCGGCGGTCCCTTCATTGCCAATGAAGGCTTTGACCAGGCGAGTGCGGAGAAGGCGCTGGCCGAGGGCAAGGCCGATGCGGTGGCCTTCGGCAAACTGTTCATCGCCAATCCCGACCTGGTGCAGCGATTCGCGGAAGGCGCGCCCTTGAATGCGTGGAACAGTGCGACCTTCTATTCCGGCGGCGCTGAAGGCTATATCGACTATCCGGCGCTTTCGGCCTGATCGCCGCAATCATGCCGTTTTTCGCGGCGGAACCTTTCCCGCGCACGGTACGTTTCCGACCTGTAATGGGAATTGGCCGGAAGGCCGCCCCAAAAGAACAGGAGATTCGACCATGAAGCGTTTGGCCAAGATTGCCGCCGCCGCTGCGATTGTGCTGGGCGCCGGTACTGTTTCCGCTTCCGCCGCCTGCAATGGCGATGCCTCGACCGAGACTGTTCTGGGCGCCGGTTCCGGCGCGCTGGTGGGTGGTCTGGCCTCGCACAGCATCGTGGGCGCGGCGGTGGGCGGCGTGGCCGGCGGCCTGATCGGCAACTCGATCGGTCATGCCAACAATCGGGCGGATTGCCGCCGCGCGGCGCACGCCTATCACCGCGAGCATGCCGCCTATTACGTCGACCATAACGGCGTGCGTCACTACTACTGATACTGACGGCCGATTTTTTATTGGATTGAAAAAGCCCCCGGAGCGCGAAAGCGGTCCGGGGGCTTCGCTTTTCAGGGCGGTCGAAGCGGCCGGGCGGGCGACACAGTTTATAATAATTCTCAAATAGCCCGTGACGCAGGGCCGCCATCCGGAAATCCGGCTTGAGCGGGACAGGCGGGACGGCAATAGTCCGCCCGGTTTTTGTCAGTTCAGGGAAATTTTATGTCCCCCACTCCAGATAATAAGTTCGACAAGTCGAAGCTGCCCTCGCGCCATGTCACCGAGGGACCGGAGCGCGCGCCGCACCGCTCCTATTATTACGCCATGGGGCTGACGGAAGCGGAAATCCACCAGCCCTTCGTGGGCGTGGCGAGCTGCTGGAACGAGGCGGCGCCCTGCAACATCGCGCTGATGCGCCAGGCCCAGTCCACCAAGAAGGGCGTGAAGGCGGCCGGCGGCACGCCGCGCGAATTCTGCACCATCACCGTCACCGACGGCATCGCCATGGGCCATGAGGGCATGCGCTCCTCGCTGGTGTCGCGCGAGGTGATCGCGGACTCGGTTGAATTGACCATGCGCGGCCATTGCTATGACGCACTGGTGGGCATTGCCGGCTGCGACAAGTCGCTGCCGGGCATGATGATGGCGATGCTGCGGCTGAACGTGCCCAGCGTCTTTCTCTATGGCGGCTCGATCATGCCGGGCAAATTCCACGGCCAGGACGTCACCGTGGTGGATGTGTTCGAAGGCGTTGGCAAGTACAGCGCCGGCAAGATGGACGATGCCGAGCTGTGCGCGCTGGAGAAAGTGGCGTGCCCCGGCGCGGGCGCCTGCGGCGGCCAGTTCACCGCCAACACCATGGCCTGTGTCGCCGAAGCCATCGGCCTGGCGCTGCCCTATTCCAGCGGCCCGCCGGCCGAGATCCTCAGCCGCGACGACTTCGCGCTCAAGGCCGGCGAGGTGGTGATGGACCTGCTGGCCAAAAACCTGCGCCCGCGCGACATCGCCACCCGCAAGGCGTTCGAGAACGCCGCCATGGTGGTCGCCGCCAGCGGCGGTTCGACCAATGCGGCGCTGCACCTGCCGGCAATGGCGAACGAGGCCGGCATCAAGTTCGACCTGTTCGACGTGGCGGAAGTCTTCAAGAAGACGCCCTATGTCGCCTCGCTCAAGCCTGGCGGAAAATATGTCGCCAAGGACATGTGGGAAGCCGGCGGCGTGCCCATGCTGATGCGCATTCTGCTGGATGCGGGCCTGCTGCATGGCGACTGCATGACCGTGACCGGCAAGACCGTGGCCGAGAACCTGAAGGACGTGAAATTCAATCCCGACCAGAAAGTGATGGTCGAGGTGAAGAATGCGCTCGCCCCCACTGGCGGCGTGGTCGGCCTGAAAGGCTCGCTGGCGCCGGAAGGCGCGATCGTCAAGATCGCCGGCCTCAAGCACATCAAGCATCGTGGTCCGGCGCGGGTGTTCGACTGCGAGGAAGATTGCTTCGCGGCGGTGGAACGGCGCGACTACAAGGAAGGCGATGTGCTGGTGATCCGCTGGGAAGGCCCCAAGGGCGGCCCCGGCATGCGCGAAATGCTGTCCACCACGGCGGCGCTTTATGGCCAGGGCACGGAGAATATCGCGCTGGTCACTGATGGCCGCTTCTCTGGCGGCACACGCGGATTGTGTGTGGGCCATGTCGGGCCGGAGGCCGCCGATATGGGCCCGATCGGGCTGATCAAGGACGGCGACATCATCGTGATCGACGCCGAAAAGGGCACCATGGATGTGGAATTGTCGGAGGCCGAACTGGCCCAGCGCAGGAAAGCGTTCAAGCCCAAGCCGCCGGGCTTTCGGACCGGCGCGCTGGCGCGCTATGCCAAGAATGTCGGTCCGGCGCGGGATGGTGCGTTGACGACGCCTGGAGCAGATCAGGAAGTGCGCTGCTACGCCGATATCTGATGGGTCAGGGGCTCAGCGCTTTCACGCCGTCCGCCACATACTGCACCGCCAGGGCCGCCAGCAGCACGCCCAGCAGGCGGCCCAATATGGCTTCGCCTTGTCTGCCCAAAAGCCGCTCCAGCCGTCCGGCAAAAAGGAACACGATGTAGGACGCCAGCAGCATGGCGCCCATGATGACGATCAGCGCCGCGATGCCTGTGGGGCTGTGAAGCCGTCCCGCCAGCAGCACCATGGCGGTGATCGCGCCGGGTCCCGCCATCAGTGGAATGGCCAGCGGAAAGGCCGCCATCGCGGCGCCGGGCTGGCCGGTCTGGTCCGCCTTGCGTTCGGTGCGCCGCTGGAAAACCATCTCAAAGGCGATGGCGAACAGGAGCAGTCCGCCGGCGATGCGGAACGCCGCCAGCGAAATGCCCAGCCATCCCAGCAGCCGTTCGCCGATCAGGGCGCTGCCCGCCAGCACACAGAAGGCGATAATACTCGCCTGCAGCGCGAGCTTGCGCCGGGTCTGTTCGTCCAGGCCAGAGGTGAGCCCGATGAAGATCGGCCCCAGTCCGATGGGATCGATCACCACCAGGAGGGTGATGAAGGCCGAAATCAGCTGTTCCGTCATGGCGGTCCTTCAAGCGGCCGGGCTGGGCGGGCGGCGGGATTGACCATAAAGGCCTGGCGCACAATCGTCATGGCCTGCCCGGAATGATGAATTCTGCATGAAAA
Organism: Rhizomicrobium sp.; assembly: GCA_036267165.1. Taxonomy (GTDB): domain Bacteria; phylum Pseudomonadota; class Alphaproteobacteria; order Micropepsales; family Micropepsaceae; genus Rhizomicrobium. The sequence continues at coordinate 30,404 of DATAWO010000005.1, forward strand.
TCCGGGGGATGGTACGGCCGGCGCACCAGCGCCGGCTTGCCGAAGACTATCCGGTTGGTACAGTAAATCTCGTTTTGGGACATTTCCCGGCTGGTGTGATGCGAAAAGTTGCGTTGGCCTTGGGTGCGTTGCTGGCCCTTTCGGCGCCGGTTGTGGCGGGCGATGTGCAGGACAAGCCGGTGCGGACGGCACTGTTCCAGCCCAAGAACATCTTCCATTCGGGCCTTCGCAACGAGCACACCATCGCGCTGACCTTCGATGACGGTCCCAACGCCCACACCAGCGAGGTGCTGGATGCGCTGAAGGAACTGCATGTCAAGGCGACCTTCTTCATCGTGGGCGAGCAGGCCCATCGCCATCCCGATGTGTTGGCGCGGATCGCGCGCGAGGGCCATCTCCTGGCCAATCACAGCGCCAGCCACGCCTATCTCGGTTCGCGCTATGACGAAAATCCTGAAGCGCTGATCGCGCAGATCCGTGACGTGCACGACCAGATCGCGCCCCTGATGGCCAAGGGCGACAAATTCTATTTCCGCGCACCCTATGGCGCCTGGCGCAAGGCCCATGCCGGCATCCTCAATGCCGATCCGGAGCTGCGCCGCTATGTCGGTCCCATCTATTGGGACGTCGGCGGCGACGTCTCCATGTCGCGCGATGGTTATGTGCTGAGCGCGGCCGACTGGGACTGCTGGCGCATGGGCTGGTCGGCGCGGACCTGCGCCAAGGGCTATACCCGCGAGATCCGCCGCAAGGATGGCGGGGTGGTGTTGATGCACTGCATCCATCTGCGCTCGGCCGAGCTGGTGCGCCAGGTGGTGCCCGCCCTGATCGAGGAAGGCTACAGCTTCGTGCGTCTCGACCAGATGCCGGAATACCGCCAATATGAGACGCCGGGCGATGAGGGCCTGGCGGAGGCGAGGGTGAGGCCGCTGCATGTGGCAGCGCTGAATCCAGCGGATTTCAAGGCCGGCGACATAAAATAGCCGCGAGCATCCTTCAGGCTCGACGGAAAACAGTCTGGGAGGATTCGCATGACCGCACGCATCATGCTTTTGGCCATTGCCTTGACCGGGGCGCTGGCGCTTCCCGCCGCCGCTGCCGACAGCAAACTCGCCGCCGCCGTGGCTTCGCCCAGCCGGGCGGCGGAAAACACCGCGCGCGACCGTTTCCGCCATCCCGAAGCCAGCCTGACATTCTGGGGGGTGAAACCGGGCCAAACCCTGATCGAGATTTCGCCCGCCAATGGCTATTGGGCCGAAATCCTGGCGCCTTACGCCAAGGCGACGGGCGGCCATTATATCGCGGCCGAAGGAAAGTCCGGCCAGATGCTGCCCGCCAAGTTCGCCGACAAGGCCGTCTATGGCGGCATTTCCTATACCGTGTTCAACAACAGCTCGGGCCCGCTGGGTCCGCCCGGCTCCGCCGACCTGGTGCTGACGGCGCGCAACATCCATGACTGGATGTGGACGCCGGGCTATGCGCAAAAGGGCATGGCGGATTTCTTTGCCGTGCTGAAGCCGGGCGGGATTTTGGCGGTGGAGGATCATCGCGCCGATCCGCGTCCCCAGATCGGTGATGCCCGCGACGGCTATGTCGCCACCGCCACGATCGTGAACATGGCTAGGATGGCCGGCTTTGTGCTGGAGGCCAGTTCCGAGATCAACGCCAATCCCAAGGACAACAAGGATCACCCTTTCGGGGTCTGGACCCTGCTGCCGACGCGACAAAGCGCGCCCAACGGCCAGCCGCCCAATCCCAATTTCGACCATTCCAAATATGACGCGATCGGCGAAAGCGACCGCATGACCCTGCGCTTCCGCAAGCCGGGCTGACCCGTCATTGTCGGCGGCGTGAGCCGAGTCGGATTCCTTTATGCCATCGTGGCCGCCATCCTGTTCGGCGTTGGCGGCACCTTCGCGCAATTCCTGTTCCAGCAGCGCGGCGTCGATATCGGCTGGCTGGTGACCATGCGGCTGTTGTTTGCGGGCGCCGCGCTGCTGCTGATTTCGGCCATGTGGCAAGGGCGCCAGGTGCTGGCGGTGTGGCGTGGCGACGGGCTTGGGCTGCTGGCGTTCGGCCTGATCGGCATGATGCCGGTCCAGTACACCTATATGGCGGCGATCAACGCGTCCAACTCCGCCGCCGCCACGGTGCTGCAGTTCACCGCCCCCACGATGGTGGCGGTGTGGCTGGCGCTGACGCGCCGCCGCTGGCCTGACAGGCGCGAACTTCTGGCCATTGCATTGGCGGTGCTGGGGACCTTTCTTCTGGCGACGCATGGCAGGATCGGGGCACTTTCCATTTCGGCGGTCGCGCTGTTGTGGGGTATCGCCAGCGCGATGGCCGCGGCCTTCAATTCCCTGCAACCGGTGGGCCTGCTCAAGCGCCATGGCGCGGCCGTGGTGGCGGGCTGGGGCATGCTGATCGGCGGGGTGGCGCTGTCTTTCCTGCACCCGCCGTGGAAAGTGCAGGGCATCTGGGATGGTCAGGCCTTGATGTTCTTCGCCTTCATCCTGGTGCTGGGCACGCTGGTGGCTTTTTATCTCTTCAACACAGCGCTGCACATGATCGGGGCGCAGAAAACCATCCTGCTCACCTGTGCGGAGCCGCTGTCGGCGGCGGTGCTGGCGGTCTGGTGGCTGGGTGTGGCGTGGGGGGCGATGGACTGGCTGGGAACGATCTGCATCCTCGCAACCATTGTGCTGCTGGCGAAGGAACAGTCGCCGGGGGCCGAGAAAGTTACCTGAGCAGCTCCTTTAATCCTTCGGCGAAAGAGATTTGGGGCGACCAGCCCAGCGCCGCCCGGATCCTGGAAATGTCCGCCAGGGTTGCTTCGGAATCATTCTTGCGCGCTTCGGTGTGAACCTGGTCGGGCGAGATCATGTCGGCCAGTTCCTGGACCGAGAGGCTGGTGCCGCTGCCGACATTGAACACTTCGCCGCGTACTTTGCTTTCTGGGCTTTCCAGGGCGGCGATATTGGCCGCCACCACATCGCGGACATGGATGAAGTCGCGGCGCTGCTGGCCTGCGCCATGAATCTCCAACGGCTTTCCCTCCGCCTTGCGCCTGAGAAAAATGCCCAGCACCAGGGCATAGGCGCCGGTCTCGGGCTGGCGCGGGCCATAGACATTGAAATAGCGCAGCACCAGGGAGGGCAGGTCGAAGCCTTTGTCGAACATCAGGGTATATTGCTCGCCCACCCGCTTGGTCAGGCCGTAGATATTGAGCAGGTCCGGCGGATCGCTTTCGCGATGCGGCGGGGTGCGGTTGCCGTAATAGGTGGAGGAACCGCTATAGACAAAGCGCTTCACGCCAGCATCACGCGCCGCCAGCAGCATGTTCTGGGTGCCGGTGATGTTGGAGCCGGTGCAGATTTCGATCGCCTCCTGCGAGGGGCCGGAGCGCGACATGGCGGCGCAATGCAGCACGGCGTCCATGCCGGCGGCGGCGCGATGGCAGGCGGCGATATCGCGGATATCGCCTTGGAGGAATTCGCAGGCGCCGGGCACCCATTCGCGCCGGCCATAGACCAGACTGTCCAGCACCCGCACGGAATAGCCCCGCGCCAGCAGCCCTTCGCAAAGATGGCTGCCGATGAAGCCGGCGCCGCCGGTGACCAACACGCGTTTCATGGGGCCTTGTTATACAGGCTTTGGAAAAAGGCGAGATCGTCTTTTGTGTTGATGCCGCGCGCCTCGGTGGCGTCGGCCACCTCCAGCGGCGTGATCGTCCAGTCCTGCGCCGAGAGAAAAGGCAGGAAGGGCAGGAAATTGATTTCCCCGGTGCCGCTGCCTGGGGCTGCGGTTTTCCGATAGCCCTCCCAGGCTGGCCTGAGGCCCTGCGTGGTAAGCAGGAAGGTACCGACGTCGGAGAAACCGTTTGATGTGGTCGTGTCGCCTTCGCGGCTTTGCAGCACTTTGGTCAGGCGCGGGCCTTCGAAAACATATTCCACATAAGGCACGGCCATGCGCGTCACCGGCAGCACGGCCTGTTTTTGCGGATGCCCGAGCGCCGTGATGGCACGTTCCAGCGTGTCGCCGGACACAAACACCTGGTCGCCCCACACGATCAGCACGGCGTCGTATGTCGACCAGATATCGAAGCCGCGGAAGATGGCGTCCCCCATGCCGATAGGCTCGGGCTGGATGCTGATCGAGACGTTGGCGGGCGGGACGGAAAATTGTCTTGCGCCATCAGGCGACAGCACCAGATGGATGTGGTCCACCAGCGGCGCAAGCCTGGCATGCAGAATGGACCAGATGGTGTCGCGCGCGGTCAGCGGGGTGAGGATCTTGGGCTGATCCGTTCCCAACCGGGTGCCGCGTCCCGCCGCGGGAATGACGGCGCAGATGTTCATGGCAGCAGGCTTGCGAGATTGTGCAGGCCCCGCCGCACCCGCCAGTTGGGATCGGTGAAGCCGGAGAAGGTGCGATAGAGCACCGGCAGTTCGGCCACTTCCACACCGTCCCGGATCAGCTGGCGCACGATCGAGAGCGGCGCATCGCCCTTGACGGGCGCCAGGCCGGCAAGCGCCTGCCGCCGGAACACGCGAAGCCCGGTCAGGGGATCGGAAAAGATCACGCCGGTGCGCAGATAGAACAAGGCGCTGAGAAAAAACGCCGCTGCCTTGCCCAGCCAGTAGAGCAATTTGTTCTCGCCATAGGCCGCGCGCACCGAAGTGATGAATTGCCGCCGGCTCTGGGTGCGCGACCCGAACACGCCGCCCAGCGACTGCTGCTGTTCCAGCAGGCGGATGATCGCCAGCACATCGGCGAAGCGATAGGCGCCGTCGCCGGTCATCAGCACCAGATAGTCGGAATTGCCGCGGGTGAGCCAGTCGCGGAAATAGGCGGTTTCCGGAAACAGCCCGTCCAGGTTCACGCTGCCCGCGCCGGTCCCGGTCACATGGTTGAGGGTGAGATGGGCGGTGACGCCATTCCAGTCGGTCTCCAGGAATTCCTCGACCAGCTCATCACTGGCGACCGAACGGCCCAGTATGTCGGCGAAGATCTCGGCCGAAGGCGCGGCGCGCCGCGCGCGCAGGCCCAGCACGCAGTCCGCCACCGCGGTGCCGTTATGCACCTGCGGCCGCGCCGGCGTGGCAAAGGCGCTACGTATCACCACCGCGCCGCGATGGCTGTCGTTGACCAATGCGCCGGCGGGCAAACGGTTGGCATTATCGTTGAGCAGGATATGCGTGGCGCGCGCGCCATAGGCGAAGGCGCGATCCGCCACGTCGCTGGCGCTGAGGTTCTGAATGTCATTGTCGCTGTCCAGGTTCATCACCAGGGCCTTGACCGGCGCGGATGCGGCCGCCAGCGCCGCGGCGGCGATGCGGTAGCTGGGAAAGAGCGAAGAATGCTGGGTGCCGGGCCCATAAAGAATGATGTCGGCGCCCGCGATTGCTTCCGCCGCCGGTTTCGACAATTGGGACACCGCATCGTGTGCCGCGAGCCAGACCTGTTTGCCGGCCATATCCAGTGACGCCAGTTCCTGCGTTTCTTCCGCGGTCAGGGGCTTTTCGAGCAGGTAAAGATTGGTGATGGGAGATGCCGATTGCGGCCCCACCAGCTCAGCCTCGCTGGCCAGTAGAGTGCCATCTTGTTTCAGCCCCGCCAGCACCCGGTTCTGCTGGGTGCCGACATTCAGCAGCCGCGCGCGGGTGCCGACCAGGTCGCCCACTTCGGCGGCGGCGGCGTTGAAATCCGCGGCCTGCTGCAGATAGGCGCCCGCGAACACCAGATTGCCCAGCGAACAGTCGCGATAGTCGAAATCGGCGCCGGCAGCATGGGCGAAGAAACGCGCCAGCAGCCCGCGCACCCGTTGCAGCGCCGCCGGCTGCAGTTGTGCAAACCAGCCGGCCAGGGGCTCGTCCAGCACCGCATCGCTGCCGCCGGCAAGGCGCGCCAGCTTTTCGATCTCAGCGCCTGGGGGCAGGCGGTATTCCATCAGGTTCTTGAGCGCGTATTGCGCCTGGGAATAGTTGCCGAACAGATAGGACAGGTTCTTGCGGAAGTCCGACGGACCCAGCATGCCGGGAATGAAATTGCGCAAGGCGCCGGTGGAAAGGCCATCATCGAAGGCGTTGACGATCAGGGTCAGTTCGATGTCGGTCCGGCGCAGCAGGGCGCGGATGATGGTGGCGCTGCCACGGCCGCCGCAGAACAGGACGATGCGGTTTGTCATCGCCTGGGCCGGGTGAGGACGCCAAGCCCAAGCAGGGCCTGGCGCAGCAGGACATAGAGAACGAACAGGAAGCGGTCCCGCGCCCCGCGCATCAGCTTCATGCTGCTCACCCCGGTGGTGCGGGGGCGATGCTTGATCGCCACTTCCACGGGAAGGATGCCGCATTCCAGAAGCCGGGAAGTGACTTCGGTCGAATAATTCATGCCTTTGGCTTCCAGCCCGAGCCCGCGCAGCACAGGCCCCGATACCAGTTTGAAGGCGGAATTGAAATCACGCAGCCGGCTGCCATGCGCCATGTTGCACAGCACGCCGCTGGCCCAGCTGCCAAAACGGGCAAAGGTACCATCTTTCTTCTGGCGGATGCCGATGGCGGCAAGTCCGCCGGAACGGCGCAGCGCCTCCAGCATGGCGGGAAGATTCTGGATGGGAAACTGACCGTCACTGTCCAGCAGCAGCACCCAGTCGCCTTTGGTCGCGGCGATGGCGGCGTTCAGCGCCGCGGCCGCGCCCTGGTTGGCGCTGAAATGCAGCGGCCGCAATCGCGGACAGGTCAAGGCCAGCCGGTCGAGGATGGCGCCGGTTTCATCCCGGCTGCCGTCATTGCAGATCACGATCTCGAAATCGGCGAGGTCCTGGGTGGAGAGAAAGGCGTGCCAATCCGTCACCACGGCGGCGATGCCTTCGGCCTCGTTATAGGCCGGCGCGGCCACCGACAGGCTGATGGGCGCCGACAGGCTTTGCGCGGGATCGCTCATGCCGCCCCCAGCATGGCGCGATAAAGCGTTTCCAGATTGCGGGTGAAACGCGCGGTGTCGAACAGCGGCACGCGCGCCCGGCCGGCCTTGAGCTTTTCGCGGATGGTGTTCAGCGCCACCGGATCGCGGGCCAGCTTCAGCGCCAGCGCCTTATAGGCCGTCAAGTCTTCGGTGATCAGTTCGGGAAGGTCCGCCGCTTTCAGGATGCTGGCTGCGACGCGGGCAGGAAAGGACCGGCCTGGCGTGGTGACCAGCGGCAGGCCAACCCATAGCGCATCGCTGGCGGTGGTGTGGGCATTGTAGGGCAGGGTATCCAGGAACAGATCGGCCAGTTGCTGGCGCGCCAGATGCTGCTCCGGCGTGGTGCGGGCGGCGAAGACCAGGCGATCCGCCGACACGCCGCGCGCTTGGGCCTCTTTGCGCAGATTGTCCCTTATGCTGGCATTGCCTTCCAGCAGCCACAGCACGCTGCCATCCACCTGCTTCAGCAGCCGCATCCAGATGTCGAACAAGGGCGGGGTGATTTTCCAATTGTGGTTGAAGCAGCAGAAGACGAAATTGTCTTCAGGCAGTCCTGCCTGGGCGCGTGAGGGCGCGGCTGGAATATTGCGCTGTGTGTCGGTGACCCAAAGCGTATCCGGCAGGACCGCGATCTTTTCGCTGAAGAAACGCTCCTGACTTTCCGGCACCACCAACCGGTCTGTGATCAAGTAATCTATGAAGTCACTGCCCGAAGTGCCTGGATAGCCCATATATTTGGCCTGCACCGGCGCAGGCCGCGACGCCAGTATCCAGGGCCTGGCGCCGCTGGTATGGCCGCCCAGGTCTATGGCGATATCGATTTCCCATGCCTTGAGCAGCGCCGCCACCTCGCGATCGCTCTGCTGGCGCGCATCGTGAAAGCGGTCAAAGGCTTTCACCAGCCTTTGCCGCATGGCGCTGCCGTCGTCAGGCCCGAACGAGACCGCGGTTATTTCAAATTTTGCGCGGTCATGGCGCTCGAACATCTCCGCCGTCAGGGCGGCGGTGACATGGCTGTGGAAATCGGCGGAGAGATAGGCGACACGGATTTTGTCATGGCCGTAGCGTTCGCCGTTCCACAGCCGGGGCAGCGGGCCGGGCCCCGCCTGGCGCACATAATTGCGCGAGCAGTGCAGCTGCAGTTCGTTATCGTCCCAATAGCCCATCACCACAAAGGGCTGGATCACCGACTTGCCTTCCAGCACCGCGGCCTTGATCCGCGGTCCCAGTTCCTTTGTGCGCCGCCAGTCGCCGACGGTCATGGCGGCATTGGCAAGACCACTGAGTGCATTGGGATGGCCCGGATCGATCGCCAGCGCCTGTTCGTAGCTCACCAGCGCCTCCGCCGGGCGGTTGAGTTCGGAAAGCGCGTTGCCGCGATTGTACAGCGCGTCCGCGAAGCCGGGCTCGAGCGCGACGGCGCGGTCGCAATCGGCGAGGGATTCGGCAAAGCGTTTCAGGCTCCACAGCGCCACGGCGCGGTTGTTGAAGGCTTCGGCATAGCCGGGCCTGAGCGCCAGCGCCTGTTCATAGCTGGCGATGGCCTCGCCCATGTGCTTGAGTTCGAACAGGATGATGCCGCGATTGTTCCAGGCTTCGGCAAAACCGCGATGCGCGGCCAGGGCGCTTTCGGCGGCGGCCAGCGCCTCGTCGAGGCGTTTCAGGCTTTTCAGCGCCAGGGCGCGATTGTTCAGTGTGTCGGGAAAATCCGGCGCCACCGCCAGCGCCCGGTCATAGCTGTCCAGCGCCTCTGGATAATGCTTGAGATCGGTCAGGATGATGCCGCGTGTGTTCAGCGCTTCCAGATCCTGCGGCCTGAGCGCCAAGGCCTGTCCGGCCGCAGCCAGCGCGTCCTCAAGCCGGCCCAGATCGCGCAACACCAAAGCGCGCCGGTTCAGCGCCGCGGCATAGTCCGGCCTGATCGCCAGCGCCCGGTCATGGGCGGCCAGCGCCTCATCGAGGCGGCCTTCGGCGCGCAGCACATTGCCATAGTTGGACAGGACCTCCGGCGCATGGGGATTGAGCTTCAGCGCCTTGTCCATCAGCGCCAGGGCCTCGCGGTTGCGGCCCTGCTGCGCCCGCACCACGCCCAGAAAATGCGGCGCGGACGCATCCTGCGGCGCCATCTGCATCAGCTGCGCATAAAGTCGCTCGGCTTCCGCCAGATTGCCGGTCTGGTGGAACGCGAGAGCCTGACGCAGAAGAGCTTCCGGGTTCATGGCCTGTTCTAGACCATAGGGGGCTCGACGCCTGCAAGGCCCCCGCCATTCCTGCGGTAATGGCGCGATTCCGGTCGGGTTCGGGGCCGCACGCCTGACGCGGAAGTAACGCCCGGCCCACTCCACCGAGTCTAGACTGGTCTGGTGGTGGGGCGACAACCACGAGGAAATGCAAATGAAGATCAAGACGATGGTGCTGGCGGCTGCCGTGCTGGCGATGGGCGCGGGCGCAGCCCTGGCGCAGAACGGCGCGCCACCGCCGGGCGGCGGGCGCATGGCGGCCTGCCGTGATGACGCGCAGAAACTTTGCCCCGACAAGCACGGCCCCGACCGCCGCGCCTGCATGGAAACAAACAAGGACAAGCTGTCGGATGGCTGCAAGGCCGCGATGGCGGCACGCGCGTCCGGCGGCGGCCGGTAACTTCAGGTTCCACGGAAATGGCGGGGCGCCCCGCTATTTTCATTGCCGCGCAAGTCACTTACCATCCCGCCGTCATCGTTTCGGGCCGTTTCAAGAGCCCATGCGAGGAGGAAGGCATGACGGTTCTTGACCGGCGGGGATTGCTGGCCAGTGCGGGTCTTTTGTTGGGCGCCGAAGTGGTGGCGCCGCTGGCCAGGGCGCTGGCGGCGGATGCAGTGCCGGGCTTTACCGCTTCCCAGCCGCAGTTCACGCCCGACCAGCGCGCCCTGGTGTCCGCCATCAGTGAACGCATCATTCCCACCACCGACACGCCGGGCGCCATCACCGCCGGGGTGCCCGCTTTCATCGAGATGATGCTGGCGGATTGGTATGCGCCCCAGGATCGCGACGACTTTCTCAATGGCATGGGCGTGCTCGATGGCCATGCCTGGGTCCAGTATGAAAAGGCCTTTGCCGCGCTGGCGCCGGAACAGCAGGACGCGATTTTGACCCTCGCCATGCAGGGCCGCCTGGGCGGCGACTTCTTCGGCCATTGCCGCCAGCTGGTGGTGCTGGGCTATTACACCTCCGAAGTCGGCTGCAAGCAGGAACGCGTCTATGTGCCGGTGCCGGGCCGCTATGACGGCAAATTTCCTTACGCCGAAGTCCGGCGTGTCTTTTCCTCCTGAACGGGTGGCGCATGGCCAGTTATGATTTCGACGCCATCGTCATCGGCTCCGGCATCAGCGGCGGCTGGGCCGCCAAGGAATTGTGCGAGAAAGGCATGAAAGTGCTGATGCTGGACCGCGGCCGCATGGTCGAGCATCGCAAGGACTATATCACCGAAGGCAAGGGGCCCTGGCAGCTCGCCTATCGCGGCAACCTGCCGCCCGCCGAGACCGATCGCGATTACATCATGGCCAAATGGGGCGGCGCCAATCTCACCGCCCAGACCCATTTCTATAACAATGACCGGCTGAACCCGATCGACTTCGAAAACAGCAAGCCCTTCCGCTGGGTGCGTCCCAACCAGGTGGGCGGCAAGTCGCTGATCTGGGGCAGGGTGGCGCTGCGCTGGAGCCATATCGACTTCGAAGCCAACAAGCGCGATGGCCATGGCAGCCCCTGGCCGATCGATTATGACGAGATTGCGCCCTGGTATTCCTATGTCGAGAAGTTCGCCGGCATCGCCGGTTCGAAGGAAGGCCTGGCCCAGTTGCCGGACGGGGAGTTCCAGCCGCCGCATCCCATGAATGTGGCCGAGTTGTGGGTGAAGGAGCGGTTGGAAAAGGCCATCCCCGGCCGGAAAGTCATTTCCACCCGCACCGCCAACATGACTGAGGACAAGCCGGAGCAGGGGCGCACCCGCTGCCAGGACCGCAACATGTGCGCGCGGGGCTGTTCGTTTGGCGCCTATTTCTCGACCCAGGCGGTGACCTTGCCCGCGGCACGCAAGACCAACAATCTGACGCTATTGTCCGACCAGGTGGTGACCAACCTGGAATATGATCCCAAGACCAAACGCGTCACCGGCGTGCGGGTGGTGGATGCCAATACCAAACAGGCGCATGTCTATCGCTCGCGCATCGTCTTTCTCTGCGCTTCGGCGATGGCGTCCACCCAGATCCTGCTCAATTCCCGGCTGGCGGGCGGTGAGCGCAGCTTCGCGGATTCCAGCGGCATGCTGGGTCACTACATCATGGACCATGCCTTCCGCACCGGCTTCTGGGGCACGGTGCCTGATCCGGCGCTGGAGCCCTTCATCGCTTATGGCCGCCGGCCCAACGGGGTCTATATTCCGCGCTTCCGCAACCTGAACGGCCAGGACGCCGATGCCGATTTCGTGCGCGGTTATGGCATGCAGGGCGCGGCCGGCCGCGGGCCCGCCGGCCCGCGCGGCTTCGGCGCGGCGATGAAGGAAGCGATGCGCGGCTATGGTCCCTGGACCATCCGGTTCACCGCCTTTGCGGAATGCCTGCCCTATAAGGACAACACCCTGAGCCTTAATCCCAACAAGCTGGACCGTTTCGGCGTGCCGCTGGCGGTGTTCAACGTCACCTTCCGCGACAATGAAATGAAGATGATGCGCGACGCCGCGCTCCAGGGCGAGGCGATGATGAAGGCCGCCGGCCTGGTGGATGTCGGCTCCGACAATGAGGAACATGTGCCGGGCGACGCCATCCATGAGATGGGCGGGGCCTGCGTGGGCGAGGACCCCCACGCCTCGGTGGTCAATCGCTGGAGCCAGGCGCATGACGCGGCCAATCTGTTCGTCACCGATGGTTCACAGATGGCGTCAACCGCTTGTGTCAATCCGTCCATGACCTTCATGGCGCTGACGGCGCGGGCGGCCGATTACGCGGTTAAGCAAGTCAAGGCGGGCGCGATCTAGGCCCGTTTATATCCTTTTTATATTTTCGCCCCCCACGGGGTGCATCGAACTTATACGCCTCCGTAACGAAATTGCGCTTCGGAACTTTTGGAGGCGCGCATGTTGGACGCGATTTTCCTTTTCGCAGGCCTGGCCTTTTTCGCCCTGGCCATCGGTTACACCCTGATCTGCGAGCGGCTGTGATGAGCGGCGACTATATTCTCGCAGCAATCGTCACGCTGGGCGTGTTCGGTTACCTGGTTTACGCACTGATCCGTCCGGAGCGGTTCTGACATGACCGTGAATGGCTGGATTCAAACATGACCGTGAATGGCTGGATTCAAATCGCGATCTATTGTCTGGCGATCATCGTCTGTGTGAAGCCGCTGGGCCTTTACATGGCCCGCTTCTTCGAGGGCGAGATCAAATTCCTGGCGCCGGTGGAGCGCGTCCTCTACCGCATCTGTGGCGTCAAGGGCGAGGAGCAGCACTGGACCACCTATACCATCGCCATGCTGGCTTTCAGCATCGCGGGTTTCCTTTCGCTTTACCTGATTCAGCGTTTCCAGGCGGCATTGCCGTTCAATCCGCAAGCGCTGGCGACGGTGACGCCGGACCTGTCCTTTAATACCTCAATCAGTTTCATCACCAACACCAACTGGCAGTCCTATTCCGGCGAGACCACGCTGTCCTATCTGGTGCAGATGCTGGGACTGACGGTGCATAATTTCCTCTCCGCCGCCACCGGTATCGTGCTGGCCATCGCGCTGGTGCGGGGCTTTGCCCGCCGTTCGGGCAAGACGCTGGGCAATTTCTGGGTCGATCTGACCCGCTGCACGCTTTATCTGCTTTTGCCCATGAGCATCCTGTTCGGGCTGTTCCTGGTGTGGCAGGGCGTGCCGCAGAACCTGGGCGCCTATACCCATGTCGTGGGCCTGGATGGTTTCAAGCAGTTGATCGCGCAGGGACCTGTCGCGTCCCAGGAAGCGATCAAGATGCTGGGCACCAATGGCGGCGGCTTCTTCAACGCCAATTCCGCGCACCCGTTTGAAAATCCCACCGGCCTGACCGACTTTGCCGAACTGTGGGCGATCCTGGTGATCAGCGCTTCGCTCACCTACACCTTCGGCCGCATGGTCAAGGACACCCGCCAGGGCTGGGCGATCTTCGCGGTCATGGCGGTGCTGTTTTTGGGCGGGCTGGGCATCACCTATTGGGCGGAAGCGCAAGGCAATGCCGCCGTCGCGGCCGCCCATGTCGCGCAGCCCACCGGCAACATGGAAGGCAAGGAGGTGCGCTTCGGCGTCGTCAACTCCGTATTGTGGTCGACCGCCACCACCGACGCCTCCAACGGCAGTGTCAATGCGATGCATGACAGCTTCACGCCGCTGGGCGGGATGATCCCCATCATCAATATCGAGCTGGGCGAGATCATCTTTGGCGGCGTGGGGTCCGGCCTTTACGGCATACTGATCTGGGCCGTGGTCGCCATGTTCGTGGCCGGCCTGATGGTGGGCCGCACCCCCGAATATCTGGGCAAGAAGATCGAGGCCAAGGAGGTCAAGATGGCCATGCTGGCCATCCTGATCCTGGCGCTGGATATCCTGGGCTTTACCGCACTCGGCGCGGTGACCAAGGCGGGCCTGGCCGGCCCGCTCAATACCGGACCGCACGGTTTCAGTGAAATTCTCTACGCCTTCACTTCGGCCACCGGCAACAATGGCAGCGCCTTTGCGGGGCTGACCGCCAATACGGTCTTCTATAATACCACCCTGGGCTTTGCGATGCTGATCGGCCGCTTCCTCTTCATCGTGCCGATGATGGCGGTGGCGGGTTCACTGGTGACCAAGAAGATCGTGCCCACATCCGCCGGCACCTTTCCGACCCATGGCGGGCTGTTCGTCGGCCTGCTGGTCGGCGTCATCCTGATTGTCGGCGGTCTCACCTTCTTCCCCGCTTTGTCGCTGGGCCCCATCGTCGAACATCTGGCGATGCAGGCCGGCACCTTCTTCTGAGAAAAAACATGACCAAGCATAAAGCCGCCAACAGCAGCATGACCGATCCGGCCATTCTCTGGCCCGCGATCGGCAACGCCTTCAAGAAGCTCGATCCCCGGGCGATGGCGCGCAATCCGGTGATGTTCGTGGTGGAGATCACCGCCACGCTCACCACCTTCATCTTCCTGCGCAATCTGTTCCAGGGCCAGCATCATCTGGCGTTCGCCTTCCAGATCAATCTCTGGCTCTGGTTCACCGTGCTGTTCGCCAATTTCGCGGAAGCGGTGGCGGAGGGACGCGGCAAGGCGCAGGCCGACACCCTGCGGCGCACCCGCTCCGACACCGTCGCCAAGGTTCTGGCCGACCAGGTTGCCAAGATCTATTCCAACAAGCCGGCGCAGCTTCTGGAAAAGGGCGACCTGGTGCTGGTCGAGCCGGGCGACATCATCCCGTCGGACGGCGACGTGGTGGAAGGCGTGGCGTCGGTGGACGAGAGCGCCATCACCGGCGAGAGCGCGCCGGTGATCCGGGAATCCGGCGGCGACCGTTCGGCGGTGACCGGCGGTACGCGCGTGCTGTCGGACTATATCGTGGTCAAGATCACCGCCACGCGCGGCTCGACCTTCCTCGACCGCATGATCGCGCTGGTGGAAGGTGCGGAGCGCCAGAAGACCCCCAACGAGATTGCGCTCAACATCCTGCTGGCGGGGCTCACCATCATCTTTGTCTTTGCGGTGGCGACCATTCCCGCCTATGCGGCTTATGCCAATGGCACCATCACCGTACTGGTGCTGGTGGCGCTGTTCGTCACCCTGATCCCCACCACCATCGGTGCGCTGCTGTCGGCCATCGGCATCGCCGGCATGGACCGTCTGGTGCGCTTCAATGTGCTGGCCATGTCGGGCCGTGCGGTGGAAGCGGCCGGTGATGTGGACACGCTGCTGCTGGACAAGACCGGCACCATCACCCTGGGCAACCGCCAGGCCACGGCGTTCCTGCCGCTGGACGGCGTCAGCGAACAGGAACTGGCGGAGGCAGCCTGGCTTGCGTCCGGCGCCGACGAGACGCCCGAAGGCCGCTCCATCGTCGCATTGGCCCAGACCAAGTATGGCCTGAAGGACGGGCAGGCGCGGGGGACATTCGTGCCCTTCACCGCCCAGACACGGTTGTCGGGCATTGACTCGCGCGATGGCTCCATCCGCAAGGGCGCGGTGGATGCGGTATTGGCCTGGGCAGGGTCCTCGCCGCAGGCCAGCAGCGCGCTCACCACCATCGCCGATCGCATCGCCAAGACCGGCGGCACCCCGCTGGCCGTGGCCAGGGACAAGCGGCTTTTGGGCGTCATCCATCTGAAAGACATCGTCAAGGGCGGCATCCGCGAGCGTTTCACGGCGCTGCGCCAGATGGGCATCCGCACCGTGATGATCACCGGCGACAATCCGCTCACCGCCGCGGCCATCGCCGCCGAGGCCGGCGTGGATGATTTCCTGGCCCAGGCCACGCCCGAGAACAAGCTCAGCCTGATCCGCGAGGAACAGGCCAAGGGCAAGCTGGTCGCCATGTGCGGCGACGGCACCAACGACGCGCCCGCTCTGGCCCAGGCCGATGTCGGCGTGGCGATGAACACCGGCACCATGGCGGCGCGCGAAGCCGGCAACATGGTGGACCTGGATTCCGATCCCACCAAGCTGATCGAGATCGTGGAAATCGGCAAGCAGCTCTTGATGACGCGCGGCGCGCTGACCACCTTCTCCATCGCCAATGACGTGGCCAAGTATTTCGCCATCATCCCGGCGATGTTCCTGGCCTTCTATCCCCAGCTCCAGGCGCTCAACATCATGGGACTTCACTCGCCCCAGAGCGCCATCCTGTCGGCGATCATCTTCAATGCCCTGATCATCGTGGCGCTGATCCCGCTGGCGCTGAAGGGCGTGAAGTATCGCGCCGAAGGTGCCGCCAGCGTGCTTCGCCGCAACCTGTTGCTCTATGGCCTGGGCGGCATCGTCGTGCCCTTTGTCGGCATCAAGGCCATCGATCTCATCGTCACCGCCATTGGTCTGGTCTGAGGAGCGTTGGCGAAAGCCAGAGCGACCCAAAAAGGAGCCCCACCATGCAACATATCCGTCCCGCCATCATGATGATCCTGGTGATGACGCTCATCACCGGCCTGCTTTATCCCCTGGGCTTCACAGCGCTTGCCAGTGCGATCTTCCCCCATCAGGCCGCCGGCAGCCTGGTGGAGCGGGGTGGCGCGGTGGTGGGCTCCGAACTGATCGGCCAGCAATTCACCGCCGCCAAATATTTCCATGGTCGTCCTTCGGCCGCGGGCAATGGCTATGATGCGGCCAACAGCGGTGGCTCCAACTATTCGCCCACCGCCAAGAAGCTCAAGGACCGCATCGCCGCCGACGCCGCCAAGCTCAGGGCCGAAAACCCCGCCATGCCGGTGCCCGATGACCTGGTGACGGCCTCGGCCAGTGGTCTCGACCCCGACATCAGCCCGGCCGCGGCCCTGTTTCAGGTGCCCCGCATCGCCAAGGCCCGCCACATGCCGCAAGCCGATGTGTCGGGCTTGGTAGGCAGCCATATCGAGGGCCGGCTGTTCGGCCTGATCGGCGAGCCCCATGTCAATGTGCTGAAGCTCAATCTGGCGCTGGACGCCCAGGACAAGTCCTGAAACACATGCACAGGCGGGCGGATCGGCCTAAACTCCGCAGGGAATGACCGACGCCGATTCAAGACCATCACCGGACGCCCTGCTCAAGGAAGCAGGACAGGCCGGCCATGGTCGCCTCAAGATATTCCTGGGCGCGGCGCCCGGCGTGGGCAAGACCTATGAGATGCTGGTGCAGGCGCGCCGCCGCAAGCTGGAAGGTCTGGACGCGGTGATCGGGGTGGTGGAAACCCATGGCCGGGTGGAAACCGACCTGCTCACCAAGGGCATCGAGGCCGTTCCCAAGAAGCGCTTTCCCTATAAGGGGCGCGTGCTGGCGGAAATGGATTTGGACGCCATCCTGCAGCGCCGGCCGCGGCTGGTGCTGGTCGATGAGCTGGCGCATGACAATGCGCCGGGCAGCCGCCATCCCAAGCGCTATATGGATGTCGAAGAAATCCTGGCGGCGGGGATCGACGTCTACACCACCCTGAATGTGCAGCATATCGAAAGCCTCAACGATGTGGTGGCCAAGATCACCCATGTGCGGGTGCGCGAGACCGTGCCGGATTCCATTCTCGACCGCGCCGATGACATCGAGCTGGTGGACCTGACCCCGGAAGACCTGCTGCAGCGGCTGAAGGACGGCAAGGTCTATCTGGCCGATGCCGCGATGCGCGCGGCGCAGAATTATTTTGTCCCCGGCAATCTGGCGGCCCTGCGTGAGCTGGCGCTGCGCCGCACCGCCCAGCGGGTGGATGCGCAGATGGTGGACTATATGCGCGCCCACGCCATCTCCGGTCCCTGGGAGGCGAGCGAACGGCTTCTGGTCACGGTGAATGCGCGGCCGGGAGCGGCGGCGGCGATCCGTTATGCGCGCCGTCTGGCCGACCGGCTGCGGGCATCCTGGACCGCGATCCATGTCGAAACCGGCGGCGCGGAAACCGAAGCCGAGCGCGACCGCGTCGCCCAGGCGCTGAGGCTGGCCGAACGCATGGGCGGCATGGCGGCGACGGTGCCGGCGGCCAGCGAGGCGGAAGGCGTGATCCAGTTCGCCCGCGCCAACAACATCACCCATATCGTCACCACCGCCTCGCGCGGATCGCGCTGGCGCGAATTCTTCGCGCCGTCGCTGGCGCAGCAGATCGTGCGCGAGGCCGGCGAGATGAGCGTGCATGTGATGCCCGATCGCGCCGAGAAACAGGAGATCGCCAAACGGCCCGCGCCGGAACGCCCGGTTTTCGACCCACGCGCTTTTGCCGGCAGCCTGGCGATGAGCGCAGCCGCGCTGGCGGTGGGGCTGTTGCTGCGCCAGAGCCTGGCGGTGTCCAATGTCGCGCTGGTGCTGCTGGTGGCGGTGCTGGCCAGCGCGGTGACCTATGGCCTGGTCCCGTCGCTGTTCACCTGCCTGATCTGTGCGCTGACCTACAACTTCTTCTTCCTGCCGCCGCTTTATACTTTCACCATCGCCGATCCGGAAAATGTGATCACCCTGGTGGTGTTCATGCTGGTGGCGGGCGCGGCCAGCAACCTGACGGCGCGGGTGCGGATGCAGGCCATCGTGGCGCGCCAGCGCGCCGCCACCACCGAAGACCTTTATCGTTTCAGCCGCAAGCTTGCCGGCATCGCCTCGCTCGACGATCTGCTTTGGGCCACCGCCTATCAGGTGGCGCATATGCTGCGGCTGCATGTGGTGCTGTTGATGCCGAACTCCGATGAGTCAGGGGGCGAGGAACTGATGGTGCGCGCCGGCTATCCGCCGGAAGACACGCTGGACGATGGCGATCTTGCCGCCGCCAAATGGGCGTTCGAGCAGGGCCAGGAAGCGGGACGCGGCGCCGATACCCTGCCGGGGGCGCGGCGGCTGTTTCTGCCCATGCGCACGGCGCGTGGTGTCGTGGCGATCATCGGCCTGGATTCCGACCAGGAGGGCCAGCTGCTCGCGCCCGACCAGCGCCGGCTGCTGGATTCCCTGTCCGACCAGACGGCGCTGGCCATCGAGCGTCTGCATCTGGCCGAGGAGGCGGACCGCTCGCGGGTGGCGGCGGAAACCGAGAGGCTGCGCAATGCGCTGCTCACCTCCATCAGCCATGACCTGCGCACGCCCTTGGCCTCGATCCTGGGTTCGGCCTCGTCGCTCAAGGCCTATCGCGACAGCCTCGGCGTCGGCGAGCAGAATGAACTGATCGGCACCATCCAGGAGGAAGCCGAACGTCTCAATCATTTCATCGCCAATCTCTTGGACATGACCCGGCTGGAATCCGGGGCGCTGGCGCCCAATCTCAGCCTGATCGATTTGGATGACGTGGTGGGCAGCGTGCTGCGCCGGGCGCCCACGCAGAACCACAAGTTGGCGCTGGAGCTGGAGCCCGGCCTGCCCATGCTCAGGCTCGATCCGGTGCTGTTCGAACAGGTGCTGTTCAATCTTCTCGACAATGCCGCCAAATATGCAGCCCCAGGCACCACCATCACCTTGCGGGCGCGGCGCGAAGGCGGCGCCGTCCGGGTGCAGGTGTTGGATGAGGGGCCGGGCCTGCCGGAAGAAGACCGCGAGCGGGTGTTCGACAAATTCTACCGGGTGCGGGTGGCTGATAAGAAACGCGCCGGCACCGGGCTGGGTCTGGCCATCGCCCGCGGCTTCATGGAAGCCATGGGAGGCACCATCACCGCCGCCAACCGCAGCGATCACAGCGGCGCAATCTTCACCCTGACGCTTCCGGTGCCATGAACCCCTTGCGCGTACTGATCGTGGACGACGAACCGCCGATCCGGCGTTTCCTGAGAACCGCGCTGTCGGCGCAGGACTATCGCGTCGAGGAAGCCGCCGATGGCGAGGCGGCGCTGGATTTCCTCAAGCGCAATCCGGTGGACCTGGTCGTGCTGGACTTGGGGCTCCCGGGCATGGATGGCCTCGAAGTGTTGCGACGCCTGCGCGGACAGGGCGCCGCCATCCCGGTGATCATTCTTTCCAGCCGCGATGACGAAGCCGGCAAGGTCGCGGCGCTGGATCTGGGCGCGGACGATTATGTCTCCAAGCCTTTCGGGGTTGAGGAACTGTCGGCGCGCATCCGTGCCGCCTTGCGCCACCGCCTGCAGCAGGAAGGCGAGAAGCCGCTGTTCAAGAGCGGCGACCTTGCCGTGGATCTGGTGCGCCGCATCGTGATGGTGAGGGGCGCGGAGGTGAAGCTGACACCGCGGGAATATGACCTGCTGCGGCTTCTGATGGCCCATGCCGGCAAGGTGCTGACCCACAAATTCATCCTGAAGGACGTGTGGGGCGGCGAAACCGATGTTCAGTATCTGCGCATCTATATCCGCACCCTGCGCCAGAAGCTGGAGGCCGATCCCGAACAGCCCCGGCTTATCCTGACCGAGCAGGGCGTGGGCTACCGGCTGCGCGCCGCCGACAGCTGAATTTCCGTCGCGAAAATCCCGTCGCCAAAAGCGCGGTTTCCCTATACACAGGGCGCCAGCGAAGCGCGGGCCTGCAGACCCGTCCAGAGGGGAAACATTTTCATCATGTCGAAGCGGATTCTGTCTGCCTGCGCCCTGGGCGCGAGTATCGCGGCCCTGCTGGCAGCCGGCGCCTCGGCGGCGCCTGGTGCGCGCACCGACTGGCCCAATTACGGCAATGATCGCGGCGCGATGCGCTATTCCCCGCTGACCCAGATCACCCCGGCCAATGTGACCTCGCTGAAGGTGGCCTGGACCTATCACATGAAGCCGGCGGACGCGACGCGGGTGGCGACGTCGGAGACCACGCCGCTGGTGGTGGGCAACAGGATGTATCTGGGCTCGCCCTATGGTCACATCGTGGCGCTGGACGCCACCACCGGCAAGGAAATCTGGAACTACAAGCTGCCCGGAAATACGCGCCCCGCCCCGCGCGGCATCGCCTATTGGCCCGGCGACAAGGGTTATGCGCCCGAGCTTCTGTTCGGCACCAATGACGGCAAGATGGTGGCGATCGATGTGAAGACCGGCCAGCCGGCTGCGAAGTTCGGTGAAAACGGCTTCGTCAATCTGCGCACGCCCGAGATCATGCGCGGCTATGACAAGAATTACGCGCTGACCTCGCCGCCGGGGATTTATCGCAACCTGGTGATGACGGGGGCGTCCAATCCGGAAGAGTCGCGCAGCGTGTCGGGTGATGAGCGCGCCTGGGATGTGCGCACCGGCAAGCTGGTCTGGACTTTCCATGCCGTGCCGCGGCCGGGCGAATTCGGCTATGACACCTGGGCGCCCGGCAGCACGGAGAACCGTTCCGGCGTGAACATCTGGAACATGATCACGGTGGATGACAAGCGGGGCATCGCTTTCCTGCCGTTCACCGGGCCTGCGTCCGATCGCTGGGGCGGCGACCGCCATGGCGCCAACCTGTTCGGCAACGCGCTGGTGGCGGTGGACGCCATGACCGGCAAGCGGCTGTGGCATTTCCAGCTCTTGCATCACGAAGTGTGGGACTGGGACCAGCCGACCCCGCCCATGCTGTTTGACGTGAAGAGGGACGGCAAAACCATTCCCGCCGTCGCGGCGATGAACAAGTCCGGTTACCTGTTCATTCTCGATCGGTTGACCGGCAAGCCGCTTTATGACGTCAAGGAAGTGCCGGTGCCCAAGAGCAATGTCGAGGGCGAAGAGACCTGGCCGACCCAGCCTATTCCGGTGACCCCGCCGCCGCTCGCGACGAGACAGAGCTTCACCGCGGCGACCGACGTCACGACCATCACGCCGGAGTTGCATGACTTCTGCGAGAAGCTGATCGCCACCCACCATCTGCATGACAGCGTGCCGTTCTCGCCATTGACCAGTGATTCCCAGATCGCGCGCTTCCCCGGCTCGGGCGGCGGTCCGGAATGGGGCGGCGGCGCCTTCGACCCCAAGCTCGGCTATTTCATCGTCAACACCCAGGAGATGGGTTCTATCGAGCAGCTTGAGAAGAAGAAGGGAGGCTACTGGGCTTCAGCCAACATCCCCGACAGCTTCTTCGAGCAGGAGATACCCGGCCATGGCTATTATCCCTGCCAAGACCCGCCATGGGGTGATCTGTGGGCCATCAACGTCAATACCGGCAAGGTCGCCTGGCGCGTCAATCTGGGCGTGAGCGACATCATGCCGGAAGGAAAGCAGAATACGGGGCGTCCCAACCTGGGCGCGCCGCTGACCACGGCGACCGGCCTGATCTTCATCGGCGCCACCGATGACAGCCGCTTCCGCGCCTTTGAGACCAAGACCGGCAAGGAGATCTGGACTTACAAACTGGATGCTTCGGCGCACGCCTCGCCGGTGAGTTATCAGGGCACGGACGGCAAGCAGTATGTCGCGGTGGTGGCGACCGGCGGCTCCTTTGTGCACAGCCCGCCGGTGGGTGACAGCCTGGTGGTGTTCGGACTGCCTTAGAAGCGCTCACAGGGCGATATGCTTCTCATGCTTCGCCCTCGACAAGCTCGGGATGCTCGAGCCATGAGGATTTAATCAATCTCCTCACCCTGAGCTTGTCGAAGGGTGAGGAGGCCTGTTGTTACACCGGCAGCCCAATCAGCCGGTGGGCGTTGCTCCAGGCGATCTTGCGGAAGATCGCCGGCGTGGTCGACGCCGTGAGAAGCTTCAGCGTCTCCTGCGCCACGCATTTGCCGCGCATGCGGGGGGCCACGCGATCGGAGTTCTGCGCCGCGCCGCCGCCCTTGCCGTCGTCGCAATTGCAGTCGCTGCCGAAATGCAGCTTGTCCTGATGGCGCTTGAGGAAGTCCATGGTGAAGGCCGGATCGCGCGACAGCGCATTGTTGGCCGAGTTGGCGGATGTGTCGGCAAACAGGTTGGGATAATCCGACAGCAGCTTGTCGGTGATCCCGCCGGGCACGATCGGTCCCGTCGGATAGGATTCCTGCTCGTGATAGTCGGCGCTGATATTGGCCCAGAAGGCGTCGGCATGGCCGATGAATTTGGTGCGCGGATAGGCCTTGAGGATCGCGCCAAAGCGTTTGACGCCGGTATTGTAGCCGCCGGCCGCCGCGGCCTGGCTGACTTCCTGGAAATGGATCAGCACCGGCACATCCATCTCCGCCGCCAGGTCATAGACCCGGCGCATTTCCGGCCCGTCGGCCGCCACGGGATATTTCAATTCGCCAAAGCCTTTGGCGCCGCTCTTCACAGCCTGGGTTAAGAGCTGTTCGGCCTCGGGCTTGGCGACATCGGTCGAGCCGAACCAGCTGGGGAACATGGCGGCGTTCTGCGCCTGCAGGGCATTGGCGGCGGGAGCTGAGTCATAGCGGGCCAGCAGGTTCGCGGCCGTCACGCCCGCACCCAGCTGATGGGCGATATTGAGCTCGGGCGTGCGGCGCATGTGGAAATGCATGTCGATCACCGGCGCACTCCAGTGCGGCGAACCTTGCGCCTGCAATGGTGACACCAGCGCCACAGCGCCCAACGAAGTTAATACCGCCCGCCTGTCCATTATCCGCCTCCCAAAGTTGGCTGAAACTAACCCATTGTTTCAGGCCGTGGGCAGCAGGGCTTTGTATCAGGCTGTTGCAATGTAAAGACGTGTTCGCAGATGCAGCAAAGTTCCGCACAAAAGCGGTAGTTCACTTTGCAATTCGGATCGGACATAAGAAGCTTGGGCTTGGACTCGGCAAAGCAGAAATTGCCGTTGCCGCAGGGAGTTGGTCATAGATGTTGTCTGGCAGATTGGGCGGATTTGCCGTTGGTGCCGCTGCCGTTGCGGGATTGATCGGATTGCTGGGGGCGGCATCGGCTGACACCACGCCGGCTGCGCCAATGACATCACAAGTGGCCTCGAATGCTGCGGCGGCTCCGTCTGCGCCGGTGATGGTCACGCCCGACGATCACAAGCACATGCTGATGCAATACTGCACGGCCTGTCACAACGACAGGGCCAAGACCGCGGGCATGTCGGTGGTGCCGCTGGATGCCAACAATCTTCAGGCCAATCAGGCGACCTGGGAGAAGATTCTCAAGCGTCTCAGCCTGGGGGAGATGCCGCCCAAGGGCATGCCGCGCCCGCCCAAGCAACAGATCACCGCTTTCACCTCCTGGCTGGCCAAGTCGCTGGATGACCAGGCCGCCGCCAACCCCAATCCCGGCCATGCCACGGTCCGGCGCATGAACCACACGGAATATGCCAATGCCGTGCGCGACCTGTTGGGGCTGGATGTGGACTTCAGCAAGGAACTTCCGGTGGACGATACCGGCTATGGCTTCGACAATATTGCCGATGTGCTGACGGTGTCGCCGACCCTGATGGACCGCTACATCAATGTGGCGGGCAAGATCGCGCGCCTGGCGACGGGAGAGACGTCGAAGAAGCCCATCACCACCGATTACAGGGTGCCCAAAGACCTGTTCGAAAACGGGTTCGGCGTCGCATCGTACAATGAGCGCGCCAGCGACGATCTTCCGCTGGATTCGCGCGGCGGCGGTTCTTTCAAATATTACGCGCCTTATGACGCGACTTATACCATCCAGGTCTTTTTGAACGCTAACACCTCCGAAGAGGGGGAGATTGACGCCCATAACCGCTATGAGGTGAAAGTGCCCTTGAAGGCTGGCTTGCGCACCATTGGTGCCTCCTTCCCCAAGTACCTGGCGCTGGACGAGCGTGTGGTACCCAAGTCGATCCTGGGACCGCGTGAACCCGCGGCGGCTCCGGTTCCGATCCCGCTGGACGTCCAGGTGGACGGCGCGCGGGTGCAGCGGCTGATGGTGCCGTCGGTCGCGACCGGCCCGAATGTTTCGCAGTCCTTCTACCTGCGCGATGTCATGCAGATCTCGGTCGCGGGTCCCTATGACGTGACGGGGCCTGGCGACACGGCCAGCCGGCGCAAGATCTTCCTCTGTCATCCGTCCAAGTCGTTGGGCGAGGAAGCCTGCGCCAAGAAGATCGTGACCACCTTGGCGCGCCATGCCTATCGCCGGCCGGTGACGGCGGTGGACGTGGCGCCGCTGATGAAGATGTACCGCGAGGGGCGCAAGGGCGCGGATTTCGAGCATGGCGTCGAAGCGGCGGTGGAAGCGATCCTGGTGTCGCCCGATTTCCTGTTCATGCGCGAGAGCGATCCGCCCAAGAGCGTGGCCGGTGATGTGCATCACATCAGCGACATGGAGCTGGCGACACGGCTGTCCTTCTTCCTGTGGAGCAGCATCCCCGATGACCAGCTGCTGTCGCTGGCCGAGAAGAAACAGCTGTCCAAGCCCGATGTGTTGAAGGCGCAGGTCACGCGCATGCTGGCGGACCCGAAGTCCAAGGCGCTGACCGACAACTTCGCCGGCCAGTGGCTTTACCTGCGCCGGCTTGAATATCAGAAGCCCGACCGCCGCGCCTATCCGGACTTCGATCAGCGGCTGCGCCAGGCCATGCTGACCGAGACCCAGATGTTCTTTGACGGGGTGGTGCGCGACAATCGCAGCGCGCTCGACTTCCTGGACGCCAACTATACCTATGTGAACCAGCGCCTGGCCGAGCATTACGGCATTCCCGGCGTTTATGGCACCAGCTTCCGCAAGGTGAACCTGGATGCCTCCCAGCATCGCGGCGGCCTGCTGGGGCAGGGCTCCATCCTGACGGTGACCTCCTACAACAATCGCACCTCGGTGGTGCTGCGCGGCAAGTGGATCCTGGAAAACCTGCTGGCGGCCGCGCCGCCGCCGCCGCCGCCGCTGGTGCCGTCGCTGGACGACGCCAAGAACGGCAAGACCATGACGGTGCGCGAGCAGATGGAGATGCACCGCAAGAACCCGGTCTGCGCCTCCTGCCATACCAAGATGGACCCTCTGGGCTTCAGCCTCGAGAATTACGACGCGGTCGGCGCCTGGCGCACCGGCTATGCCGGCCAGAAGGTCGATGCCTCCGCCGTGCTGCCCGATGGCACCGCCTTTGACGGCCCCACCGGCCTGCAGAACATTCTGCTGTCGCGCAAGGACCAGTTCGTCGAGGCGATGACCGAGCGGCTGATGACCTACGCCCTGGCGCGGGGACTTGAATCCTATGACATGCCGGCGGTGCGCGGCGTGCGCTATCAGGCGGCCAAGGACGATTACCGCATGCAGACCATTATTTTGGGCATTGTTCAGAGTGTGCCTTTCACCATGAGAAGGACTCCCACCACATGATGATCACCAGGAAACCGATGGGCCGCCGCGCCATGCTGCGCGGCGCCGGCACCATGATGGCGCTCCCCCTGCTGGAGGCGATGATGGGAAGCGCTCGCGCGGCGGAGGAAGCCGCGGCGGCGAGGAAGCGCCTGCAGGTGATCTATACCCCCAATGGCATGATGATGGAGAATTGGACGCCCGCGGCCAGCGGCGAGAACTTCGCTTTCTCCCCGATCCTCAAGCCGCTTGAGCCCTATCGCCAGAAGCTCGCGGTGTTCACCGGCCTGTCGCATGTGCAGGCGGAAGCCCTGGGCGACGGCGCGGGCGATCATGGCCGTTGCTGCGGCGGCTATCTCACCGGCGTGCATGTGAAGAAGACCGAAGGCGCCGATATCACCTCGGGCATCTCCATGGACCAGTTGGTGGCCAAGCAGTTCGGCGACCAGACCCAGATCCCGTCGCTGGAGATCGGGCTAGAGCCGCCCAGCCTGGTGGGAAGCTGCGACAGCGGCTACAGCTGCGCCTATACCAACACGCTGTCCTGGTCGAGCCCGTCCACGCCGCTGCCGGTCACCATCAATCCACGCGAGGTGTTCGAGCGGCTGTTCGGCGATGGCGACAGCCTGGACGCCAAGAGCCGGCTGGCGCAGCTGCGCCGCCAGGCCTCGATCCTGGATTTCGTCGCCGCCGACGCCAAGCGCATGTCGGGCAAGCTGGGCTCAAGCGACAAGGAGAAGCTGGACGAATATCTGCAAGCCGTGCGCGACATCGAAAAGCGCATCCAGAAGGTGGAGCAGGGCGGTACCAGCGCGGTGGCGCTGCCGGCCTATTCCAAGCCCGCGGGCGTGCCGGACTCGTTCGAAGACTATTCGCACATGATGATCGATCTGCAGGTCTTGGCCATGCAGGCCGACATGACGCGGGTCGCCACCTTCATGATCGGCCGCGAAGTCTCGGGCCGTTCCTATCCCGAAATCGGCGTGCCGGATGCGCACCATCCGCTCAGCCATCACGGCAACGATCCGGAGAAGATCGCCAAGCTGACCAAGATCAATACCCTGCACATGGAGCAGGTGGCCTATTACCTGAAGCGGATGAGCGAGACCAAGGATGGCGGAAAGCCGCTGCTGGATTCCACCATCGTGATGGCCGGCGCCAGCTTGGCCGATCCCAACCGCCACGATCATCGCAACCTGCCGGTCTTCGTGGCCGGCGGCCTGATCAAGGGCAACCGCCATGTCATGGTCGACAAGGACACGCCCATGACCAACATGATGCTGGCCATGATGGACACACTCGGCGTCCAAGCCGACAAGCTGGGCGACTCCACCGGCCGTCTGACGACCTTTGCCGCATAAGGACTGAC
Organism: Rhizomicrobium sp.; assembly: GCA_036267165.1. GTDB lineage: Bacteria > Pseudomonadota > Alphaproteobacteria > Micropepsales > Micropepsaceae > Rhizomicrobium. Next base: position 57,484 of record DATAWO010000005.1, read on the forward strand.
GCCGGGGCATGCGCACACCGTTTGTATTGGGATTGCTCGCGACGCTGGCCGCCGCCGGCCCGGCCATGGCCAGCGTGCCGGAAGACCGCCTGCTGGAGGCGGTCAAGACCGACGATCATGACGCCATCAGGAGTCTGTTGGCCGCGCATGCCGATGTGAATGCGCCGCTGCCGGACAAGTCCACCGTGCTGGCCTGGGCGGTGGACCGCCAGGACGAGCAGTCCGTCCGCTTGTTGCTGGACGCGGGCGCCAAACCCGATGTCAGCGATGTCGACGGGGCGGTGCCACTGACCTTGGCCTGCGAGCTGGGCGATCCCCTCATTGTCGATGCACTGGTCAAAGCCGGCGCCGATGCACATGCCGTGCGGCCTGACGGCATCACCGCATTGGCGCTCTGTTCGGGAAGGTCAACACCCGAGGCGCTGGGCGCTTTGGTGGACAAGGGCGCCGATGTCAATGCCACCGATGCCGAGGGCCAGACCGCTTTGATGCGCGCCGCGTTCGCCGGAAAGACCGACAATATCACCTTCCTGGTTTCGCACGGCGCCAATGTGAATGCGACGGAACAGAAGGGCTTCACGCCGCTGTTCTTCGCGCTGCGCAGCAAGGTGCCGGGGGCTCCGATGGCGCTGCTCAATGCCGGCGCCGATATCAAGGCGGCTCTGCCGGACGGCACATCCGTGGTCGCGGCCGCGGTGGACAATGGCAATATTGCATTCGCGGTGGCCGTGGTGTCGCGCGGCACCGATCTGACGGAGCGCGATGCGCAGGGTCGGCAGCTGATCCATGTCGCGGCCGCCAGCGGCAGTGCCGATCTGGTGAAGATGGTCCTGTCCAAGGGCGTTGATGCCAACGCCATGAGCCAACCGCCGTCCGCGCCCCCGCCGGCGCCGGTGCAGGTGGCGGCTCTGGTGGCTGGCGGTCCCAAGCTGGCCCGCGCCGATGGTACAAGGCCGCCGGCACCGCCCGCGATCGCCAAGCCGCCGCTGGTCTTTGCCGCGGAAGCCGGCAGCGCGCCCGCCATGAAGGCGCTGGTGGATGCCGGCGCCAAGGTCAGCATCAAGGCCCAGGACGGCACCACCGTGGCGCTGGCCGCGGCCGGCAGCGGCAATCTGGATGCGGTGAAATATGCGCTGCAGCTGGACCCGGACCTGACTTATATCGGCCCGAACCATCGCAGCATCATGCATTACGCCATTGCCAACAAGAATCCCGACCTGGCTATACCGGTGCTGCAGTATCTTGCCGACAAGGGCGCCAAGCTGGATGAAAAGAACGACAAGGGCGACACGCCGGGCGATTTCATCAACCGGGGCGGTCAGCAGGACATCCGCATCTTCTACATCCAGCTGCTGAAGGATCACGGCATCGTGAGCCAGCACGACCACTAGCCAAGAGGGGCCGTTGCCGGATCGCAAATTTGCGTTGATGTGAAACAGGGAGCACGTCATGGGCAATACCGGAACACGCCGCAGCTTCTTTTCCTGGACCCGCAATGCGCTGGCCGCGGCGGGCGCGTTGCGCGCCACGCCCAGTTTTGCGGCAGGAGAGGCCGCCGCCGAGGGCGAGGATTATTACGCCAAGCTGGGGGTGACCAAGATCATCAATGCGGCCGGCACCTATACTGCGCTCACCGCCTCCATCATGCCGCCATCGGTGCAGGCGGCCGTGGCGGCCGCGGCCCATCATCCGGTCCGGCTGGCGGAGCTGCAGCAGAAGGCGGGCGAATATATCGCCCAGCGCCTGCAATGCGAGGCGGCGCTGGTCTCGGCCGGTGCGGCCTCGGCCCTGACGCTGGGCACCGCCGCCTGCATGACGGTGGGCAATCGTGATGCCGTGACCCTGTTGCCCGAGGATGTGTCGGGCCTGAAGAACGAAGTCATCATCCAGAAGGCGCATCGCTATGGCTATGACCATGCGATCAGCAACTGCGGCATCCGCTTTGTCGAGGTCGAGACGCTGGACCAGTATGACAAGGCGTTCACGCCCAAGACCGTGATGTGCCACTTTTTCAATGCCGCGGATGGCGGCCAGATCAGCCGCGAACAATGGGTCGCGGTGGCGCATCGCCATGGCATGCCCTGTTTCAATGACGCGGCCGCAGATGTGCCGCCGATCTCCAATCTGTGGAATTACACCAAAATGGGCTTTGATCTTGTCACCTTCTCCGGCGGCAAGGGCATCCGGGGGCCGCAGAATGCCGGGCTGCTGCTGGGCCGCAAGGACTTGATCGAGGCGGCCGGCTGGAGCAACAGTCCGCATGACGACACGGTCGGACGCGGCATGAAGGTCGCCAAGGAGCAGATCATCGGCATGGTGGCGGCGATCGACTGGTTCCTTGGCCAGAGCGACGCCGGCATGGAAGCGGAATTCCGCGCCCGTGCCGAACGGATCGCCGCCCATCTGAAGGACATTCCCACCCTGACGCATGAAGTCTTCATTCCAGCGGCGGCCAATGCGGTGCCGCACCTGATCATCCGCTATGACCAGACGCGGGTGAAAAAAGCGCCACTGGAAGTGGCGCAGATCCTGCGCGAAGGCACGCCTTCCATCGAACTCAATCCTTCCACCGGCCGCAAGCCGGCATCGGCGGGACTGCCGGGCGGCGAAGACACGATTCTGGTGGGGGTATGGATGCTCCAGCTGGGCGAAGACCTGATCGTGGCGCGGCGGCTGAGGGAGGTACTGCTGAAAGCGGCGGCCTGACTAGAAGCAGTCGGTTGATCCGTTCAACCAGCCGGTGCTTGCCCCGATTTTCATCGATTGGGGACACGGGCTTCCCGCCAGAGTTCTTTGCTTCTCATAATCGGTGCGCACAAAGCTTCTGCCGTCGGGGCTGACATCCATGCCGTCCGCGCGCAACCTGGCCCATTGACTGGTGTGCAGGCAGACTTGCGGGCCCGTGAAGCGGGAATTGGCAAGCGGCTGCGGCTTGCGGCAGACAAGCGCGTCTTCGGGTTCGCTCGACGCCACCACCGGTGCCGGTATCGCGGGCAGATGCGTGTCCAGCACGGTGTTGATCCGGATGGCGGGTGTTCTCACCATGATGAATGTTTCGGCGTGGGCAGGCGGCGTCTTGGCAGCAGCCGCGCGATGGCGGTTGTGATGCGCGAGCGTGATATCCGGCACCGCCGTGGCGGGCGCAGCGACGGGGCTTTCCATCTCCCGCGCCGCCAGCACGGTGGCGATATGGACGGCGATTTTGGTCACCGGGGATGATCCCAACAGCCCCGCGCTCAAGGGCAGCATCAGCGCGGCGGTGCCCGCCAGCGCCAGCAGCAGGGCCTTGGCGGGATGCAAGCTCGCCACCGGCTGATCCGCCACGATGGCGCTGACGCGCAGTTTCAGGTCGGCGCCCGAAACGCCGGAGGCGCAGGCCAGCGGCGTCTGGACATAGAAGCGGCAGGTCTTGAGGATGCCTTCGGCATAGACCAGCGGCCGCACGCCGCCCGCCACCACGCTTTCGTCACAGGCGCGTTCGCGTTCCTCGCACAGCCGGCCGCCGATCCACCAGACGAGGGGGTGGAACCAGAACAGGCCTTCGACCAGCATGTGCATCGCCGCCAGCAGATTGTCGCGGCGGCGCAGATGGCACAATTCATGCGCCAGCACCGCGTCCATCTCGGCCGGCGTCAGATGCTGTGTCAGGCCCACCGGCAGCAGGATCACGGGCCGCCAGATGCCGATCAGTCCGGGCTCCAGGAAAGAGGGCGCCGATTTCACCGGCACCGGCGCGCTGATCGCCATGGGATTGGCGTCTTTCAGGGTGGCGCGCAGATCCAGCCAGCGCGACAGGCAGATGAGGGCGATTGCCGCCAGGCCCACGCCCCACACCACCGTCGCGATATCGGCGGCGGGAATATGGGCCGGTGCGGCCAGCGGCGCGGCGATGGCCGCGAAAGGCGCGGCCGCGGGCCGGATCGCCAGCAGAACCGGCCCGGCGACCGCGGGCGTCATGGCGGAGAGGATGCGGTGGCCCAGCATCATCAGCAGCGCAAAGGGAAACAGGAATTTCA
>DATAWO010000006.1:0-2038 GCA_036267165.1 Rhizomicrobium sp.
GTGCACACATCTTATGCGATGGCTTCCACCTCGACGGGGCGGCTGGCCTCCACCGATCCGAATCTGCAGAACATTCCCATCCGCACCGAAGAAGGCCGCCGCATCCGCGCCGCTTTCGTCGCGCCGAAGGGATCGAAACTCGTCAGCGCCGATTACAGCCAGATCGAGCTGCGTCTCCTGGCCCATATCGCCGACATTCCCCAGTTGAAGAAGGCCTTTGCCGACAATCTCGACATTCATGCCATGACCGCGTCGGAAATCTTTGGCGTGCCGGTCAAGGACATGCCGGCGGAAGTGCGCCGCCGGGCCAAGGCGATCAATTTCGGCATCGTCTATGGCATTTCCGGCTTCGGCCTGGCCAACCAGTTGGGCATCCCGCAGAGCGAAGCTTCCGACTATATCAAGAAATACTTCGCCCGCTTTCCCGGCATCCGCGACTATATGGAAGCGACCAAGCAGTCCGCCCGCACCCACGGTTTTGTCGAAACCCTGTTCGGGCGGCGCATCCATATCCGCGAGATCAACTCCAAGGTTCCCGGCTTCCGTGGCGGGGCCGAACGCGCCGCCATCAATGCGCCCATCCAGGGCTCGGCCGCCGACATCATCCGCCGCGCCATGGTCAAGCTGCCGGGCGCGCTGGCGGAGAAGAAAATCAAGGCCACCATGCTGCTGCAGGTGCATGACGAACTGATCTTCGAGGCGCCGGAAAAGGAAGTGGACAAGGCCGCCAAGCTGATCAAGCAGGTAATGGAAAAAGCGCCGCTGCCCGCGGTGGAGATTTCGGTGCCATTGGTTGTGGAAGCGCGAGCTGCGGATAACTGGGACGCCGCACACTAGTTTGATAATCTCCATGGCCGGCCTTGAGGCGGCCATCCATCTTTGATGCCGCGCTTCGCGCGGCGCTGGATGGCCGCCTCAAGGGCGGCCATGACAGTTAGGTTTAGGCCGCGATATTCTTGAGGCCGGTTTCGGCGGTAATCCCGGCCTTGCTGAGGATTTCCATCAGATCGGCCATGATCTTTTCGCTGTCGGGTGTTTGGCCATCCCGGGCCTGGGTCGCCATGTAACCGGACAGGAATCCCGGTCGCGACAGGTGGCCCAGGATCAGCTCCCGCGCCTTGGCCGCAAGCTGGCCCTCGGTGAGGATGCCGCCGGTCGCCAGCTTGAGCAGGGTCTGGGCCTTTTCCACATTCGAGCTGGGCCGCGCCTCGATGGATTCAAACAGCTTGGCGCGCGCTTCCATCGCCACCGCCAGATGATCCAGCTTGACGCTGATCTCCTCGCGGGTGACGTCGATGAAACCGGAGCGGCGCACCCGCGCCTGAAGCTGCGCCAGGCGCTGCAGCCGCTGCAGCAGCGGCACTTTCGGGTTGTGGAAATGGTTCTCGAAGGCGGCGGAGTTCAGGATCGGCATCACATAACTGGAAAGCTGCCGCTTGTTTTCGGTGCCGATGATATTGTCCTCGACGAACAGGATGCGCTCGATCTTGTCGTCAGGCTGGGCTTCCGCGATGTACTGGCCCAGCGCTTCCTGGACCACCAGCCGCTTGGACCGCAAGGTGAAGGCGGCGATCAGGTCTTCATGGGAAAGATATTTGCCCACGCCCATCACGATGCGGTTGGCGATGGCGCGCAGGGTCTTGAGCTCGTCGACCATGAAATCGGGGCACAGCCGCTTGTTGCTCTTGAATTCGGCGATGATGCGGTTGGCGATGGCGGTGCGCGCCTCCGGCAAATCGTCGGCGGCGAAGTGTTGGGCCAGCGCCGCCAGTCCCTGGCCGGCCTTGCTGCCGTCGGGCGTCCTGCCCAGGAACAGGGTCACCAGATTGTTCAGCGCCTGGCCCAGATTTTCGGCATGTCCCATCAGCTCATGCAGCGCGGCCGAACCATTGAGGGTCTCCGCCAGGATCGCATCCACCGAGGACAGAACCAGCTTGCGCGCGGCGTCCTCCTGGGGCGCATTCTCCATGATGGTGATCAGCATCAGGGCCTTCTGGTCCCAGCCCTTGGCATCTTTCAGGTGACGCGCCAGGGCGCC
>DATAWO010000007.1:0-38604 GCA_036267165.1 Rhizomicrobium sp.
TATCTAGGCATGTCCGATCTCCCGCCCCTTGCCGCCATTCGGGTCTTCGAGGCCGCTGCCCGCCACGAGAATTTCAGCCGTGCGGCGGAGGAGCTCGCGATGACCCAGGCGGCCGTGAGCTATCAGATGAAAGTCCTGGAGGAGCGGCTGGGCGTGACGCTGTTCGTCCGCCACGCGCGTGGGATGACCTTGACCGATCTGGGCCGGCGAATCGCACCCCAGGTAACCGCGGCATTCCAGACAATGAAGGAGGCATTCTCTTCCGCGCGAGCGGAGAGCGGCTCGATCCTGTCCATCACGGCTCCACGCACCTTCGCGACCAACTGGTTGGCCGGCCGGCTGGGCGACTTCAATATGTCTCACCCACGCTTGAGCGTCCGGCTCGACGTCACGGACCAGATCATCGATCTCCCCAGGAGCAGCTTCGATGCCGCCATCCGCGGAACCTCGCGCCCTTCGCCGGGACTGGTTTCGCATTTCCTCATGCGGATGCCCGTCACCCCGCTTGCCAGCCCTTCATTCCTGGCGACCCACAAGCTAAAGGCGGCCAAGGATCTCCTGTCGGTTCCGCGCCTCTCACCGGAAGACGACTGGTGGGACCTTTGGTTTGGGACGCTGCCGGGCGGCGCCGTTGAACGCAAGAATGGCCCAGGCATACGGTTCGAATCTCAGGTGCTTGACGGCCATGCCGCCATCGCCGGACATGGCGTGGCGATCCTGTCCCCGCCCATGTTCAAGCCGGCGATCAAAGCAGGCCTCCTGGTTCAGCCATTCCGTCATGTCGCCTTGTACAAAAACGGCTTCTGGCTGGTTTATCCGGAGCACAAGCGGACCCTGCCAAAAGTCAGGGCCCTGCGCGACTGGCTGCTCAAATCGATCAGGGAAGCCGCGGGAAAAGACTCCGAGTTACTGAAGCCCCCAACTGATGGCGGCTGAGACGATTTGGTTTTTGTCAATGAATGTCCGCCATCGGCGCGCACTATCGAAGGTGCGACACCGGCTCACTTCAAAGTGCTGAACCGGTATTCGGTGACCTCGTGCAGCGGCCTTGTGGGCGTCACTTCGGCCGAGGTGAAGTTGGGATGATTGGGCGTGTCGGCCGCCCTTTGTGTTTCCAGGCTGATGGCCCAGTGATTGCCGTACAGCGCGCCCTTTCTGCCCTTGACCTGGGTGTTGATATTGTCGGTGTAGAGTTCCAGGCCCGGCTGGGTCGTGAAAGCCACCATCACGATGCCGGTGTCGGGATCGTCCAGGCGGGCAGCGGGCCGAAGCTGTCCGACCACGCCATCCGTCAGCAGGGATGTGTCATAGCCGGGAATGCGCACGCCATCCGCGACGGTCTGCACGACATCGGGCAGCGCCAGCCGGTCGCCGATGCGGACGGGCCTTGTGAAGTCATAGGGCGTGCCTGCCACGGACGCCACGACACCGGTGGGCATGGCGTTGGCGTCAAAGGGCGTGTAGCGGCTGGAGAACAGGGTCAGTCTTTCGTCGCTGATGTCCTTGGTGCCGCCATTCAGGTTGAAATAAAAATGGTTGGTGAGGTTCATCACCGTGGGCTTGTCGGTGGTGCCTTTGTAATCCAGCACCAGCGTATTATCGGCCCGCACCGTATAAGTGACGGTCACCGTGATATTGCCGGGAAAGCCGCCAGTGCCGTCCGCCTCCTTGATGGTGAGGGCCAGGCTGGGTTCCGGCCCATCATGCGCCACCGCGTCCCACACCCGCTTCTGAAAGCCGTTGCTGCCGCCATGCTGGATGTAAGTCCGCGGCGCTTGGGGTGCGGAACCTGGTGGTGCCGGACGGGGCAGGGGTGCGGGCTGTTCGTACATCTTGCCATCAACCGGGAACTTGAGCGACAGGCGGTTGGCGTAGCGCCCGATCAGGGCGCTGTAGACGCCGCCTTTTTCGTAAGAGGCGAGATCGTCATAGCCCAGCACCACATCGGTCGGCTTGCCATGCCGGTCCGGCACCATCAAGTCCACCACCACGCCGCCGAAATTGGTGATCCTGGCGACCATGCCGCCCTTGCCGGTCAGGGTGAAAAGCCTGACCTTGTCGCCTTTCTGCGTGGTGCCCCAATCCTCGCCGCTGATGCCGGCCTTGATTTTGGCAGGCGCGGCCCAGGCCGGCGCTGCCCAGGCCGGCGCTGTAAGAGGCGTCGCTGCCACCGGCATGACAGCAGCAAGAAAGAAAGCGCGACAGGTCATCTTCCCTCCATATTCGCTGGTGCCAGCCTAGTGACACTGCGGCCGAAGCGGAAGCCTGGTTCGCCCATGGCGCGGCAGGCGCAATCCGCGCTCCGACGCGCTGCTTTCTGTTTTGCCCGGATTCTCAATTGGGATCGCCACCGTCCGCAGGTTTGGCCAGGTGGGTTGGCGAGCGAGAAACCCTGGCGCTAGAATTGGGAAAGAATATTTGGGAGAGCGATATGGGATTGGGATACCTGACGCCGGCGCAAACGCTGCGGCTGGCATTGCTCCCCGCCCTGCTTTCGCTGGCATGGGCGGCCGATGCTTCGGCCGACACCTGCAGCCTGAAGCTTCTGAATTCCGTGCCTCTAGCGGTCAGCGGCGATGTCGTGTGGGTGACCGCCTCTGTCGGGGCGAAGGAAAATCAATTCCAGATCGACACCGCCGCCCCGGACAACCAGATGGGGAAGGATGCGATGAAAGATTTCGGGCTCACAGCCATCGACTTTACGCCGACCCAGAATGGCAGTGGCGCGGGCAGCTTCAGCGCGGGGCAGCTGGCGGCCACCGACATCACCGGCGCGCAGCTCGGCCGCGCCATGTACGGATCCGCCGGCGTCGCGACAAGCGGCAACGCCGTCGCCATCTACAATGCCAGGGGCACCATGTTTCACAGCTGGGCGGATGCCCAGCCCTTCACCTTGGGGTCGATGCGAACGGATCATTTGCAATTCGTGGTCACCGATTTGCCCCAACCCGGAAGCGGCGGCATCCTGAGCGCGGCATTCTTCCAGAAATACGATATCGACCTGAACTTTTCAGCCCACCGGCTCAACATGTTTGCGTCCGACCACTGCCCGGGCCAGGTGCTGTACTGGCGCGCGCCGGGCGTGGCCAGGCTGCCCTTCCGCTACCAGAACGGCCGGATCACCGTGCGAGTCACCGTCGATGGCAGGGAGATGGATGCGGTGATCGACACCGGATCGCCGCGCAGCGAGCTGCAATTCGACGATGCCGACAGCCTGTTCTACCGCAGCCCCAACTCGGCCGGCACGGTGCTGCAGGATGACGGCAATTATGCCTATGATTTCGCAGTTCTGTCGTTCGGCAACGTGGCGATCTATCATCCGCATCTGGTGCTGACGCATTCTGTATCGTTCCGCGGCACCAGCTTCGGTCCCCAGACCGGAACCCTGCTTCGCAATGTCGACCACACATCGACCCAGCCCGCGCTGGTGATTGGCACCGATCTGCTCAAGCTGCTGCACCTCTACATCGCGTTCAACGAGCGCATGATCTATGTCACCCAAGGCCCGGAATTGCCGGAAGGCGACGCCAAGGCCCTGCCCGTGGTGGCCGTGACGCCGTTTCGACCCTGATCAATGAACCGGCCCATCTCAATGTCGCGCGGGCGGAAGCGGCAAGCAACAGTGTCGGCTCCGCCGCCATGGCCCTCCTTGGGAGAAAGAGCGACATGCGAAACACGATCTCGAATCTTATAGCCGGCAGTGTTCTGCTGGCGCTTCAGTCGGGCGCTCCAGCCGCGCTGGCGAAAACCGGCCTGGCTTACGATCTGGTTATCAAGAATGGCCGCGTCATGGACCCGGAAACCGGAACCGACCGCATCGCCACCGTCGGCATCCGTGCCGGGAAGATCGCGGCGATCTCCGGCCGTCCCCTGCAAGGCGCAAGGACAATAGACGCCAGGGGGCTGGTGGTCGCGCCCGGCTTTATCGACCTTCATTCCCACGCGCAATATGCTTTCGGCTATGACCAGCAGGCGCGGGACGGCGTCACGACTTCCCTGGAGCTGGAAGAGGGGGTTTATCCCATCGCGCCCTTCTATGCCGTGCGCCGGGGCCGGACCCGCATCAACTTTGGCGCCAGCGTCGGCTTGCAGAGTATCCGGGTGAAGATCAAGACCGGGATCGACGAGGAAGGCAGCCTCGATGCCCCTTTCAACAGCTGGGGAAAGATCCTGCCGCGCAAGTCCGAATGGGCCGAACAGCCGCTGTCGCCGGCGGAACGCGCACGCGAGCGCGCCATGTTCGACGACGGCTTCGCGGCCGGCGGGTTGGGCCTTGGTGTGCTGTCCGAATATCTCCCCGGCGCCGGGCGCGACGAAATCTATCTCCTGATGAAGGAAGCGGGACGGCTGCATGCGCCGGTCTTTGTCCATGCCCGGGCGGCCCAGCGCGCCGACGCCGACAATCTGATGACGCCGATGCAGGAATTGGTCGCCGACGCGGCGGCCACCGGCGCGTCGGTGCATATCTGCCATATAGGGTCCAAGGCCCTCAGCGCGGTGGACATGATCCTCGACATGATCGATGGGGCGCGCCGCCATGGCGTCGATGTCACGACCGAGGTCTATCCCTACGACGCCTCCTCCACGGCCATCGGCAGCGCCCTGTTCAATCCGGGTTGGCAGGAACGGCTGGCCGCGAAGTATGAAGACATCGAATGGCCCCCGACGGGCGAGCGGCTGAACGCCGAAAGCTTCGCCCGCTACCGCAAGCAACAGCCCGGCATGGCGATCGTCAATCACCGCATTCCCGACGCCACCGTCACCACGGCGGTCGCCCATCCCGGCGTGATGATCGCTTCCGACGCCATCGTCTATATCAACGGCAAGGGCCATCCGCGCGCCACGGGCACCTTCGCCCGGGTGCTGGGCGTCTATGTACGCCAGAAGCATGCCCTCACGCTGATGGACGCCCTGGGCAAGATGACCTACCTGCCGGCCCATCGCCTTGAGGGGATTTCACCCGCCATGCACCATAAGGGCCGGGTGCAGGTGGGGGCCGATGCCGACCTGACGCTGTTCGATCCGGCAACCGTGACGGACCGCGCCACCTACCAGAATCCGACCCTGACCTCGGCGGGCATTCCCTATGTGATCGTGGGCGGCGTGCCGGTGGTGGATGGGGGCCGGATCGTGCCGGCCGCCTATCCGGGCAAAGGCGTGTTTTCGGGTTCAAGCAGCAAGCATTGAACGCGACCGGAAGAGATCGCATGGACCGCCCGGGCACGCGCCAAGCCGGTTGCGCGCGCGGCCGTCTGGCGATTGTATTGCACCGGTCCCAACCAAGGAATCGCGAACATGATCACCGTATTCGGCGAAGGCAGGGGCTTGCGGGTCGTCTGGCTGTTGGAGGAGATGGGGCTCGCCTACCGGTTGCGAGACGTGGACCTGCTGGCCGGCGTCGAGAATGACGCGGAGTTCCTCGCCATCAACCCCGCCGGGTTCATCCCCGCGATTCAAGACGGCGACGTCACGATGGTCGAATCGATTGCGATCATGGAATATCTGATAGCCCGCCATGGACCGACACCGCTGGCCCCGGACCCGCGCGCCCCCACCTTCCCCGCATATCAGCAGTTCCTTCACCTCGGTGAAGCCGGCCTTGCGGCGTCCATCTACTTCGTCTCTGGCGCCCGCAATATGGCGCCCGAGGCCGAGCGGCAGAACTGGAGCGCTCGCCATGCACTGCGGGTGTTCGAGAGCCGGCTGACATTGGTGACACGGCAGCTTGCGCACGCACCCTATCTGGCCGGCGAAAGCTTCACGGCCGCCGACATTTCGGTCAGTTATGCCCTGTTGTTGGCGCGAAGAAATGCCGGCGTCGTCCTCGGTGCAGCAGAGCAGGCCTATATGGCCCGCACGACCGGACGCGACGCCTACAAGCGCGCCATGCAAACCTGTCAGGCCACAAAGCAATGGCTCGCCGCCGCGCCCAGCCAATGACCGCTGTTGGCGCGAAGCGGACCTCGGCTGGTGTCTGCTTCTCACCCAAGGCGGACATGGGCCAATGGCAACTTCTAACCCAAAGCGGATGTTGGGGCTCCGGCAGCGAGCGCACCATACGCTGGTCCGGCGAGGAAATGCGCTGGACCTCCAGGAAAAACTCAATCTTTCCATCTTGACGATTTCGGCGATGCGCTATTAGTGTCACAGAGCCTTTCGAGAGGCATACGGTCCGCGTAAAGGGGCAAAGCCTCCTCGCCAGACTTAGTTGGGTCATCCTGACTTCCAGCCCGATCATGCGGACATCCGGGCGCCAAGGAAGGAAGGCCATCAATGTCAAACGACATTCCGCGCTGCTATGCGCTCCCTGCAACTCCCGATCTTGAACATTTGAGAAACGAGGCCAAGGAACGCCTGGCTTTGCTGCGCGCCACCGCGCCCGACGCGCAACTGGCCGAGGCGCAATTCCAACTTGCCCGTGACTATGGTTTCCCCAGTTGGCGTGTGTTGAAAGACAAGGTGGAAGGACGTGGCGACGAATTATCCGCCTATGTAGGTTTTTACCAGCACAATCCAGCATTGATCACAAATTCCTACATTCACGTGACGCGAAATGATGACCAACTACTGGTGGAACGCGCCAATGGAGGAAAGTTAGAGTTGACCCGGCAGGAGGATGGGCGCTTCACCCCGCCTGGCCTGTCGGTGGTGTACGGCTTTGAGAAAAACGAGGCCGGGCGCGCTCAGGTCATGACCAGCGATGAGGCAGATCGACATTCGCGCTTGATGCGCATTGATGCTGCCACCGCCCAACAAATCGATGCCGCGAATGCACTGGAGCGCCAAGAGCAGAGGCGCCCACGGAGCGCGATCACATTGGCGCCGGAGGTATTGGAGCGGTATGTCGGCTATTACGCCTCCTCCCTCTTTGGGATAGCGGTGGAAATCACGCGGCAAGACGCTATCCTCTACGCGCAGATCTCTGGAATGCCGCGATTGCCTCTTTCTGCCGAAACGGAGGAGGTGTTTTTCTATACGGTTGCTCCCTCGCAGATTCATTTTCGCGTCGCAGCAGGCATGGCCACGGCGCTGGTGCTGCATCAGACCGGCGCGGAACTGGTGATGCCGCGGGTATCCGCCGAGAAAGCCGCCAGGGCGGGCGCGCAGATCGCCATCCGCTTGCAGGAACAACAGAAACCGCGCCAGCCTGTTAGCGTGCCGGCGGATATTCTGATGCGCTATGCCGGGCGTTACCGCATCACTGACAATCGGGTGTTGGTCGTCACGGCGGACGAGGGCAAATTGTTTGCCCAGATCACGGGCCAACCGAAGCACGAAATCTTCCCGGAATCGCCGACGAAATTCTTCAAGACGGTGATGGCGGCGCAGGTCGAATTCTATCTGGACCACCGCCAGCGCGTCACCCACGCCGTGCTTCACCAGCTAGGACAGATTATTCCCGCATCGCGATTGGACAATAACGAGGCGGCGTGATCCGAACACATAATAATGTCGCTATTGGCACGAAGCGGACAAGTCCGTTCGTTACCCAGGCAGACTTTGTGGATCAAGGGGCACAGAACAGTTTGCGCTGCCGACTCTGCTGGGGTCGGCGAGCGCTATTTGTGCAAAGCCCCCTCAAGAGGAAGAGGACAGGGCAATCCCGATAGCGCGCGATCTTATGCGGTGCCCTGCGGGGCGCCTTGCGCCTGGGCGACACGGGCCTGATACAGCGCCATGAAGTCGATCGGCTCGATCATCAAGGGCGGCATGCCGCCGTCACGCACCACATCCGACACGATCCGGCGCACAAAGGGGAACAGCATGTGCGGCGCCTGGATCAGCAAAATCATCTGCTGGGTGGCCACGTCCGGCACATTGGTCAGGCGGAAGACGCCGGCATAGGCCACTTCCAGCAGGAACAGGGACTTGCCTTCATTCTTGGCGTCGACGCGGATCTTGAGCTCCACCTCGAACATGTCCTTTTCCGCCAGGCGCGCGGCATTCAGGTCCACCGCCAGCTCGATCTGCGGCCGGTCGGCAAGATTGGCCATGGCGCCGGGATTTTCGAAGGACAGGTCCTTGATGTACTGCGCCGCCACCTGCAGGTTGGGAATGCCGGGATTGGCGGGTGCGGGGGTTCCTTCGCTGCTCATGCTGTCCATGTCTTTCGAGGGGTTTTCGGCCCGCGCGCTACCACACAAAGCTTGGCCCTGACAAGCGAGCCTGGTGTCGTGGGTTCGAAGTTCGCAAATCATGGATATCAAGCTCTCAGCGAACTTCGAAACCAAAACGACACCAGGATCAATAAGTTGCTAGTGTCCCTCGATTCCGAAATTCGCCCCTGGCCCGATATAGGGACCATGCGAATTTCGGAATCGGGACACTAGGGCAAATCGCGCTTTTCAGTCTCGCCCACTGCGGCTAGGGTCTGGCGCGGGGCGAAGGGCGGGGCCGTTTTCCAAGGGTTGTCATGCCGGATTCGCAGACAATAGGTCTTTTCATCGCCGCCACGGTCGCGGGCATCATCTGTTTCCGCCTTTTTACCGTGCTGGGCCGCCGCACCGGCCGGGAGCCGCAGGTCAGGCCCATGCCTGCCCCGCTGGACCCGCCCGTGCCGCGGCCCGCGGCCGAGCCTCAGCCATCCTCCAGCGGCCTTCTGGATATCCAGCTCGCCGACCGCGATTTCGACACGCCCAAATTCCTCTCCGGGGCGCGCGAGGCCTATATCCAGATCGTCACGGCTTTCGCCTCCGGCGACCGCGCCGCCTTGCGTCCGCTTTTGTCGCCCGATGTCTTTGCCGCCTTCGACGCCGGCATCACCCAGCGATCCGCGCCCGCCGCCGCCTTCGTCAAACTGCATGATGCCCGCATCACGGGTTCGGCGCTGCACGGCCGCATCGCCGAAATCACCTTGGCCTTCACCGCCGAGTTCGCCACCGGCACCGTCATCGATGTGTGGACCTTTGAACGCAATCTCGACGCGGCCGATCCCAACTGGACCCTGATCGCGACGTCCGCTGATCTGCCGGAATGAAAACAAGGCTGGCCGTGTTGGCCACGGCTTTCTTGCTTGCCGCCTGCACTACCCAAAAGCCGCCGGCCGTGCCGCCGGGACTGCATCTGTCGCGCGCCGGCTTTGACCAGCTTCCCGGCTGGCGGGAGGCGGGTGCCGGGGCCGCGCTGGCGGCTTTCCAGCGCGGCTGCGCCGTCGTGATGCAGAAGCCTGATGCCGCGCCCATGGGCGGGGCGGGCTATGCCGGAACGGTGGCCGACTGGCGCGGGGTCTGCGCCAAGGCCCAGGGCGATGCGAAAAGTTTCTTCGCCGGGAATTTCACGCCCTATGCCGTGACCGGCGACGCCCTGTTCACCGGCTATTACGAGCCCGAGATCCGCGGACAGCGTGCGCGGGGCGGCGCCTTCCAGACCCCGGTCTATGGCCTGCCGTCCGATCTGGTGCGGGCCGATCTGGGGCTGTTCGATCCCAGGCTGAAAGGCGAGCATGTTTCGGGCCGGGTTTTGGGCCATGCGCTGGTGCCTTATCCCGATCGCCAAGCGATCGAGACCGCGGGCGCCGGCGCCGCTTCGGTGCTGTTCTATACCGATGACCCGATCGCCTTTTTCTTCCTGCAGATTCAGGGTTCGGGTCGCGTCGTGTTCGCCGATGGCGGTTCGGAGCGCATTGCCTATGCGGGTGAGAACGGCCAGCCCTATACCGCCATCGGCCGCACCCTGATCGCCGACGGCTCGCTCAAGCGCGAAGAGGTGTCGCTGCAATCCATCCGCGCCTGGTTGCTGGCCCATCCCGACCGGGCACAAAGCGTGATGCAGACCGACAAAAGCTATGTCTTCTTCCAGGAAAAACCCTTGGGCGATGTGGCGCTGGGCAGTGCGGGCTCGCTGGGCGCGAACCTCACGCCACTGGCCAGTCTTGCGGTCGATCCCCGCATCCATGCGTTGGGCGCGCCGGTTTTCGTGGCCGCCGATGGACCCGATCCGGTGCATGCCCTGATGATGGCCCAGGATACCGGCGGCGCCATCCGGGGGGCGGCGCGCGGCGACATCTTCTTCGGCTTTGGCGCGGAGGCGCAAGCCCGCGCCGGCGCGATGAAGGCGCCGGGCCGGCTTTATGTGCTTGTGCCCAATGGCCTTGCAGCAAAGCTCGGCGAAGCTGCGGATTTTCCGCCATGAGCCGGCGCTGGAATTATAATCTTGTCGTGCGCCTGTGTTTCCGAGGCTCGTCTCAGAGAATGCCGCGATGATCGACGAACCTCGGAAACGGCGCGCCACCAGCGATGACGAACGCAAGCTGTTCGAGCAGGAGTTCAAGGAGTCCCGGCCGCTGAAAGTGACCCTGTCCAAGGCCGCGCCCCGCAAGAAAGGCGCCGGCCACGGTCCCGGCGGCGTCAATGGCGCGACCGAAGACCGGCTGCGGCGCGGACTGATGGAGCCCGACGCCCGCATCGACCTGCATGGCATGACCCAGACCGCCGCGCATCGCACCTTGTTCGGCTGGCTGACGGCGGCGCACGCCCGAGGTCATCGTCTGGTGCTGGTGGTCACCGGCAAGGGCAATCCCAAGAATGACGACAATGCGTCCTGGATGATGTCGGAGCATGGCGTGCTGAAACAGATGGTGCCGCGCTGGCTGAACGAAGCCGAGCTTGCGGCGTTGATCGCTTATAGCCGTCCCGCCCATGCCAGGCATGGCGGCGATGGCGCGTTGTATGTCTATTTGCGCAAGCGCACATGAAACAGGCGTTCCACACCATTTCGGTTTCGACCCGCGGGCCCGGGCTTTACGAATTTACCGATGCCGTGGCGGATTTTGTGCGCGGCGCGAAGATCGAAGACGGACTGCTCACCTGTTTCATCCGCCACACTTCGGCCTCGCTGCTGATCCAGGAAAATGCCGATCCCGATGTGCAGAAGGACCTGCGCGATTTCTTTCATTGGCTGGCGACCAGCGGGCCGCGCTTCCGCCACACCACCGAGGGGCCCGACGACATGCCTTCGCATATCCGTTCGGCGCTGACCCAGACCTCGATCGGCATTCCGCTGCACAAGGGCAGGTTGGCGCTGGGCGCCTGGCAGGGGATTTATGTGTTCGAGCATCGCGACGCGCCGCACCGGCGCGAGGTGATGCTGCAGCTCATCGGGGAATAAAAAACCTCTCCATGGCCGGCCTTGAGCCGGCCATCCGTGAGACCGGAATAGCAAAAGCCCCAGTGGGGCTTTTGCTCGGTCGAACGCCCGCGGGACGCGGGCCTGCCGCTCGCTTGAACTCGCGGCGTTCGCCGCTTTCGCAGGTCCACCGGACCTGCTCATGCCTTCGGCACCGCTGCTCACGGATGGGCGGGTCAAGCCCGCCCATGGTGTGGGTGTTAGATAAGCCCCGCCTTCACCGCCAGGTCCTTGAGCGAGGTCTCCGGCCGCGCGCCGTAATGCGAAATCACTTCCGCCGCCGCCAGCGTGCCCAGCCGGCCGCAATCCGCCAGCCCCTTGCCGTGGGTGATGCCGTAAAGGAATCCGGCGGCGAACTGGTCGCCAGCGCCGGTGGTGTCGATCACCCGCTTGACGGGGGCGGCGGGAATTTCATGTGCCGTGGTTTCCTCCACGATCACACAGCCCTTGGCCGAACGGGTCAGCGCGGCGATGCCGCCCCATTTTTTCGCCCCCGCCACCACGCCGTCGAAATCCTCGACCTGGAACAGCGCCTTGGCTTCCTCTTCGTTGGCGAAGAGGATGTTCACGTCGCGGTCCAGCAGGCGCAGGAACTCGTCGCGGAAACGGCCGACACAGAAACTGTCGGAGAGCGACAGCGCGATGCGCCCGCCCGCGCCCTTCACCGCCGCGATCGCCTTGCGCGAGGCCTGCTTGGCCTGTTCCTCGTCCCACAGATAGCCTTCGATATAGAGGATGCGCGCCGCGGCCACTTCCTCTTCGTTCACGTCATCGGGCGTCAGCTCGCGGCAGGCGCCCAGATAGGTGCTCATGCTGCGCTGGCCATCCGGCGTCACCGCGATCAGGCAGCTGGCGGTGGTGGATCCGACGCGCGTGGGATGGGTGGTGAAAGTGATGCCCTGCGCCGACATGGATTTGGCGAACACCTCGCCCAGCCGGTCGTCGAACACCTTGCCGACATAGACGCCATTGCCGCCCAGCGAGGCCAGCCCCGCCAGGGTGTTGGCGGCCGAACCGCCGGCGATCTCATGCAGGGACGACAGCGCTTGGCTGCCATCGGCCAGGGCCCTCAGCAGTTCCTTGGCGCGGAATTCATCCACCAGCACCATGGCGCCCTTGGCGATGCGGTGGGTGAGCAGGAAGCGGTCATCCACCGAGGCGATGATGTCCACGATGGCATTGCCGAGACCGGCGACGTCGAATTGCTGCTGCGACATGGAAACTCCCGTGGACTGCAAGGGCGTCAGGCGTGGCCCATAGCGACAGGGTATGGGCGACCGCGCCACATGGAAGAGCCCCGCTTACACGGCCCATGAGGGCACTTGCAAGCGCCGCCGCCGCTGGTGCAGAAGGCGCGGCATGATCCGCCATGTCACCGTCCTGTCATTGGCCCTGCTGGCCGGGGCCTGCGCCGCAAAAGCGCCGCAACAGCCGGCGCCCCGGCCCGGCACCGCCAGCATTCCGCCCGCGCCGCCGCGCGGCGAGCCCGCCCCCTATATCAACATGGGGGCATCCGGCCTTCAGGCCGCCTTTGGCAGGCCCGCCTTTGTGCGCAAGGACGGCGTCACCGAAATGTGGCGCTATGACGGGGCCGCCTGCCGCGCCTTTTTCTTTCTCTATGGCTCGCCCCTGATGGTGCGCCATGTCGAGACCCTGCCGCATGGGGCCGAAAGCGCGGCCGATCTGGCCTGCCTCACCGCCTTGAGCGCCGCGCCGGCGAAGACGTCGTAAATCAGTTCTCCATGGGCGGGCCCCCCAAACCGCGCGTCGCGCGGTCGGAGGGTAAACTTCACGACCCGCCCATCCGTGAGCAGCGGTGCCGAAGGCATGAGCAGGTCCGGTGGACCTGCGAAAGCGGCGAACGCCGCGAGTTCAAGCGAGCGGCAGGCCCGCGTCCCGCGGGCGTTCGACCGGGCAAAAGCCCCACTGGGGCTTTTGCTATTCCGGTCTCACGGATGGCCGGCTCAAGGCCGGCCATGGAGAGGTTTTTTAGGACCCGGTGCCTTGGCCTTGACCATTTCCGCTTCCCTGGTTTTGTCCTTGAAGCGGCACAGGTCGCGCACAACACAGGTCGGGCACAAGGGCTTCCTCGCCACGCAGGTATAGCGGCCGTGCAGGATCAGCCAGTGATGGGCGTGAAGCTTGTACTGGTCAGGCACAACCTTCTCCAGCTTCTGTTCCACTTCCAGCACATCCTTGCCCGGCGCCAGGCCGGTGCGGTTGGAGACGCGGAAGATGTGGGTGTCGACCGCGATGGTGGGTTCGCCGAAGGCGACGTTCAGCACCACATTGGCGGTCTTGCGGCCCACGCCGGGCAGCGCTTCCAGCGCTTCGCGATCCGCAGGGACTTGGCCGCCATGGTTCTCGATCAGGAGCCTGGACAAGGCGATCACGTTCCTGGCCTTGCCGCGATAAAGCCCGATGGTCTTGATATAGTCGGTCAGGCCTTCCTCGCCCAGCGCCACCATCTGTTCGGGTGTTTTCACGCGCTTGAACAGAGGCGCGGTCGCCTTGTTCACGCCCTTGTCGGTGGCCTGGGCCGACAACACCACCGCCACCAGCAGGGTGTAGGGATTGACGTATTGCAGCTCGGTCTTGGGATCAGGCGTGTGCTTCTTCAGCCGCGCGAAGAATTCTTCCGCTTCCGCTTTTGAAAAGGATTTGGGCATTAAACTCCCCAGCCTGGGCGCGAGGGATTTTGCGATCCTGAGCAGGAGCGTCGCGCGGAGCGTGCTTATAGCACGTGAGCACGCGCGACGAACTCGAGGCACGCAAAAGACCCGCGCCTATAATCCGAGCACGTCGGTCATTGAATACAAGCCCGGCTTCTGGCCATGTCCCCATTTGGCCGCAGTCAGCGCGCCATGGGCGAAGATGGAGCGGTCCTCGGCGGAATGCGACAGCGTGATCCGCTCGCCGATGCCGGCGAAGATGATGGAATGTTCGCCCACCACGCTGCCGCCGCGCAGCGAGGCAAAGCCGATATCGCCGTCCCTGCGCCGGCCGGTATGGCCGTCGCGCGACTTGACCGCATGCTTGTTCAGCGCCACTTCGCGGCCCTTCGCCGCCGCCTGGCCCAGAAGCAGCGCGGTGCCGGACGGCGCATCCACCTTGTTGCGGTGATGCATCTCCAGCACCTCGACGTCGTAATCGGGCAGCGCCTTGGCGGCGCGTTCGGCCAGCGCCGCCAGCAGGTTCACCCCCATGCTCATATTGCCGGATTTCACGATGATGGCATGGCGGGCGGCGGCCTTGATGCGGTTCTCGCCCTTTTCGTCAAAGCCGGTGGTGCCGATCACGTGGACGATGCGCGCCTGGGCCGCCAGGTCCGCCAGCATGGTGGAGACCATCGGCGTGGTGAAATCCACGATCGCCTGGGCGTTGGTGAGAAGCAGCAGGGGATCGGCGGTCAGCCTGATGCCGTTGGGCTGCATGCCCGCCAAGGTGCCGGAATCCATGCCCAGATTGGGATGGCCTTCCATCTCCAGCGCGCCGCAAAGGGTGATGCCCGAACCCTGGGCGATCTCGCGGATCAAGGTACGCCCCATGCGCCCGGACGCGCCGGTGACGACGATATTCAGGTCGGACATGAAACGCCTCTTTTAAACCTTGGTATCCACACCGGGGGCTTCGGCGGGCACTTCTTTTTTTGCAACCGTGACCATGGCGGGGCGCAGCAGCCGCTCACCGATCATGTAGCCGGTCTGCACCACATCCACGATGGCGCCGCCGGGCTTGCCGTT
The DNA here is from genome assembly GCA_036267165.1 of Rhizomicrobium sp. GTDB lineage: Bacteria > Pseudomonadota > Alphaproteobacteria > Micropepsales > Micropepsaceae > Rhizomicrobium. The sequence continues at coordinate 14,868 of DATAWO010000007.1, forward strand.
GCCGGGCACCTCCGCGATCGCCTGATGCAGGTTGGGATCGAACTTGCCGTCGGTCGCCACGGCCTTCACGCCATAGCGCTCCAGGGTTTGCATCAGCTGGCGGTCGGTGGCTTCCACCCCGTCCAGCACGGCCTTGACCTGCGGGTCGGCCACCTCGCGCACGCCTGCCGGCACCGCGGCCAGCGCCCGGGCAAAATTGTCGGCGATGCCCACCATGTCGCGGGCGAATTTGGTTACCGCATACTGGCTGGCTTCCGTCTTTTCGCGCTCGGCGCGGCGGCGGATATTCTCGGCCTCGGCCAGCGCGCGCAGGCGCTGGTCCTTCAGGGATTCGACTTCGTTCTTCAGGGCTTCCAGCACCGCGAATTCCGCGGCAAGCGGATTGTCGGCGTCGTTGGCGGGAGCCTGGGTCTGGTTTTTGTCTTCCATAATCCGGTGTCCTTAAACCTTAAGCGAGCAATCGTCCAATGACTTTGGCGGTATGATCCACCATGGGGATGATGCGGCCATAGTTCAGCCGGGTCGGCCCCAGAACCCCGATCACGCCCACGATTTTTCCCTTCGCATTGGCATAGGGCGCCGCCACGATGGAGGAACCGGAAAGCGAGAACAGCCGGTTCTCGGAGCCGATGAAAATGCTCACCCCATGGCCATCCTTGGCCAGTTCCAAGAGGCGGATCAGGTCGGCCTTGCGTTCGATATCGTCGAAAAGCGTACGGATGCGTTCGATATCGTCCTGGGCCGCCACACTGTCCAGCAGGTGGGAAGTGCCGCGTACGATCAGCACCTTTTCCGGCCCCGCCAGGGTGGCCAGGCCCTCGGCCACCAGCTTGGCGGTCAGGGCGTCCAGCTCGACCTTCTCGCCGTCCAGTTCCTCCAGCACCTCGGCACGCGCCGCGTCCAGTGTGCGTCCGCGCAGCCGCGCCCCCAGATAGTTGCTCGCCTCCCACAGGGCCGAAGCCGGCAGGCCCGGCGGGGTCTCGATGACGCGATTTTCCACCTGGCCGTCCTCGCTGACCATGATCACCAGCGCCTTGCCGGGGGCGACGGAGACGAACTCCACATGCTTGAGGGCGGAGTCCTGCTTGGCCGTCACCATCAGGCCGGCGCAGCGCGACAGGCCGGCCAGCGATTGGGTGGCCTGGGTCAGCACCTCTTCGATCTGCCGGCCGCTGCCCGACATGCGGGCTTCGATCGCCACCCGCTCATCGGGGGCCAGTTCGCCGATTTCCAGCAGCCCGTCCACGAACAGGCGCAGGCCCTTTTCGGTGGGCACGCGGCCCGCGCTCGTGTGCGGGGCGTAAAGCAGGCCCATTGTTTCCAGGTCGCTCATCACATTGCGGATCGAGGCCGGCGACAGCGCCAGGGGCAGGCGCTGGCTGAGGGTGCGCGACCCCACCGGCTCGCCGGACGCCAGAAAGGCTTCCACCAGATGGCGGAAAACCTCGCGCGGGCGCTCGGTCAGGCCCTGGGGCATCAGGAAGGGGGTGCGCGCGTCAAAGCTCAAGTTATTGAAAACCTTGGATTTTCCGGTTTACGGTTGCATGGTGCGGGGCGGTGACGCTAGGTAACGCCCCAACTTAGCAGACCGATATATGAGGCTCCATGCGCCGTTCCAACCGCGCCCCCGACCAAATGCGCGCCGTTTCGCTTACCCCGGGCTTTTCCCGCCATGCCGAAGGCTCCTGCCTGGTCAAGTTCGGCGACACCCATGTGCTGGCGACCGCCAGCCTGGAGGAAAAGGCGCCGCCCTTCCTCAAGGGCTCGGGCAAGGGCTGGGTCACGGCGGAATATGGCATGCTGCCCCGCTCCACCCATGACCGGATGCGGCGCGAGGCGGCGGCCGGCAAGCAGTCCGGCCGCACCCAGGAGATCCAGCGGCTGGTGGGCCGTTCCCTGCGCGCCATCTGCGACCTGTCCGCGATGGGCGAGCGGCAGATCACCATCGACTGCGACGTGCTGCAGGCCGATGGCGGAACGCGCACCGCCGCCATCACCGGCGGCTTTGTCGCGCTCAGCCAGTGCCTGGCCTTCATGAAGAAGACCGGCCTGGTCACCCTGCCGGTGATCCGGGACCATGTCGCGGCCGTGAGCTGCGGCATCGTCAAGGGTGAGCCGGTGCTGGACCTGGACTATGACGAAGACTCCACCGCCGAGACCGACGCCAACTTCGTGCTGACCGGGGCGGGCGGGCTGGTGGAAATCCAGGGCACCGCCGAAGGCGCGCCTTTCAGCGAGGCAGAATTGATCGCCCTGCTCAAGCTGGCGCGCAAGGGCATCGGCGAGCTGGTCGAACTGCAGAAGCAGGCGCTTATTTGATGAGGAGCGGGACATGATGCTGCCGCGCGGCAGCCATCTGGTGGTCGCCTCCCACAATGAAGGCAAGGTGCGCGAGATCAAGGCGCTGCTGGGCCCGCATGGCATCGTGGCGGTAAGCGCCGGTTCGCTGGGCCTGCCCGAACCGGAAGAGACCGGTGCGACTTTTGCCGCCAATGCCGAGCTCAAGGCGCATGCCTCGGCCAAGGCGAGCGGCCATGCCGCGCTGGCCGATGACTCCGGCCTGTGCGTGGAGGCGCTGGACGGCGCACCCGGCATCTATTCGGCGCGCTGGGCCGGACCGACCAAGGATTTCCGTATCGCCATGACCCGCATCCATGATGAACTGCGCCATAAGGGTCTTGTGACCAGCGCCGCGAAGTTCGTCTGCGCGCTCTGCATCGCGCTGCCGTCGGGCGAGGCGCGGGTGTTCGAGGGCGAAGTGCATGGCCATCTCACCTTTCCGCCGCGCGGCGACCATGGCTTCGGCTATGATCCCATCTTCATCGCCGACGGCATGGACCAGACCTTCGCGGAAATCGACCCGGCGAGGAAACACGCCATGAGCCATCGCGCCAGGGCGTTCGAGAAGCTGCTGCATTCGGGGATTTTTGTTGAATCGCTTTGATCCTCATTTGTCATGGCCGGGCTTGACCCGGCCATCCATTTTAAGGGCCGCGCTGACGCGCGGCGCTGGTTGGCCGCCTCAGGGGCGGCCATGACAATGAAAAGCAGAAATGCGTTCGGCATCTACGTCCACTGGCCTTTCTGCGCCGCCAAATGTCCCTATTGCGATTTCAATTCCCATGTCCGGGCGGCGATCGACGAAGACGGCTGGGTGGACGCGATCCTGACGGAACTGGATTGGGTCGCGGCGAATCAAGGAGCTTCGGCGCAAGCCGGCGCGACCAATGAAAAGTCGCGACCTGTTGTGGAAACCATCTTCTTCGGCGGCGGCACGCCGTCGCTGATGCGAGGGAAATCCACCGGCCGCATCCTGGAAAAAATCGCGGCGCTCTGGCCCATGGCCAAGACGTGCGAGATCACCTTGGAAGCCAACCCGGCCTCCGCCGATTCAGGCCGCTTCGCCGATTACCGTGCCGCCGGCGTCAATCGCGTCTCGCTGGGGGTGCAGGCGCTGAATGACGCCGACCTGAAAAAGCTGGGCCGGCTGCATGATGTGGCGGAAGCCAAACGCGCCCTGAGACTGGCGCTGGATAATTTCGCCCGCGTCTCGCTGGACCTGATCTATGCCCGGCCCGATCAAAGCGATGCGGCGTGGCGCGGCGAATTGAAAGAGGCGCTGTCCTTCGGCACCGATCATCTTTCGCTCTACCAGCTCACCATCGAGCCGGAAACGCCCTATGCCCTGCTGCACAGAAACGGCCAGTTGCGCATTCCCGGCGAGGACCTGGCGGCGCAATTGTATGAGACCACCCAGGAGCTGACCGAAGCCGCCGGGATTGCGGCTTATGAGATTTCCAATCATGCGCGGCCGGGCCAGGAAAGCCGCCACAATCTGATCTATTGGCGCTATGGCGATTATGCCGGGGTGGGACCGGGGGCGCATGGACGCCTGGACCTGAACGGCGCGCGCACCGCCACCGCCGCGATCCGGCTGCCGGAACGCTGGCGCGATACGGTCGCCAGAACCGGCCAGGGCTTTGCCGAAATGACGCCTGTTTCCCATGACGAGGCGGCGCGCGAACATCTCCTGATGAACCTGCGGCTGGCGGAGGGGCTGGACCTCGCCGCCTATGAAAGGCGCTGGAACACGCGTCTCGATGCGGCAAAGATCGCGGCGTTGGCGGAGCAGGGCTTCCTGTCACACGAACAAGATCGGCTGACCGCAACGCCCGCAGGCCGGCTGCTGCTCAATCGCGTGATTGGGGAACTGCTAAACTAACTCTCCATGGGCGGGCTTGACCCGCCCATCCAGAAGCACCGAAACACCGGCTCATCCGGCTCTGGATGGCGCGCATACGCTGTCGCTATGCACCAAGGCCGGCCATGACAATCACGGTGTGACCGAAACCCCTAACTGTTCTTCCCCTGAAACGTCGTCGGCGCGGGGCTCACCACCACCGGACCGGCGGGGGTGATTTCCATCACCGCCAGGCCGCGTTCCGAGGTGCCGTCGGGGCTGAAGCGGAAGATGCCGTTCACCCCGGCAAAGCCGTTGGGGTCCATCAGCGCGGCTGGCGTGAAGCGGTGATAGGGCGCGCCCTGTGCCAGGAGCGCCACCAGCGACACCGCATCATAGGCCAGCGATGCCAGCGGCGCGGGCGCCGCGCCAAAGGTCGCACGATACTTGGTCTCGAACTGCTCATCGGCATTGGGCGCGGGCGCGGCGTACCAGCTGCCTTCCAGGCTGGCTTCCCGCTCCAGCGACGGATCATCGGCCCAAAGGCCCGTGCCCAGCAGCTTGACCTTGTCGCGGCTGGCGCCATGGAACGACAGGGTCGGCGCGATGGCGCGCAGCATCACCCCGCCCTGGGCGATCAGGACCGCATCGGCGCCGCTCTTGACCACGGCTTCGCTGGGCGCGGCCACATCGCCGGCATTGGCCGCGAAATGCTCCACATCCACGACACTGCCGTGTGCGGATGACACCGCATCGTTGAAGGCCGATCCCGTCACGTCGCCATAAGCGGTCTGGGGCAACAGCGCCGCGAACTGGTGATGGCCATTGGCGGCGGCATAGCCCACCACCCGGCGCACTTCATTCTGCGGCATGAAGCTCAACAGATAGGCGCCATTGCCCGCCACGCTTTTCTCGGTGGAGAAAGCCAGCACCGGCACGGCGCGGTCGCGCGCGATCGGCGCCACGGCCTGCACCGAGGCTCCGAACAGCGGGCCCACGATCACCTCCGCGCCCTGGGCCAGCAGTTGCTGCGCGGCCTTGATTGCCGAACCGCCGCCGCTGCCGTCATCCGCCGTCATCAGGAGGATGTTGCGGTTGCCGGAATCGAACATGGCCAGTTCGGCCGCCTTCAGCATCGAGGCCGCCAGGGCGCGGGTGGCCGGCGATGTGCTGGAGAAGGGCAGGATCACCCCCACCCGCACCGGCACCTGGTCGGGCGCCATGCCGGGCAGGCGCAGATAGCTGGGCAGGTCACGGTCCAGGGGGTTACCCGCGATGGGCGCGGGCGGCGGTGGCGGGGCCACGTGCGGGGCGGGCGGGGCCGGCGGCGGGGTGCAGGCGGCTATCGCAAGAGCCGCGGCAATGGCACAAAAGCGCGCCAGAGAATAAGTCGGAGTACGCAAACGGCCGGACATGGACAATTCCTTTGACGCGCGAACTTAAGCCTTTGGCTGCGACGGGTAAATCTCAAGATCACGGCGATTTGGCGGCGGGGCTCTATGTGCTGGCCACCCCCATCGGCAATGCCCGGGATATTTCGCTGCGGGCGCTGGATGTCCTGAAGGGCTGCAGCGTCATTGCCGCCGAGGATACCCGTGTCACCTCCAAGCTGCTGGCGATCCACGGCATCCAGAAGCCCCTGATTCCCTATAATGACCATAACGGCCCCGAAATGCGGCCCCGGATTCTCGCCCGGCTGGAGCAGGGCGAGGCGGTGGCGCTGGTGTCGGATGCCGGCACGCCCCTGGTCTCCGATCCGGGCTACAAGCTGGTGCGCGAGGTGATTGCCGCGGGGCTCTCGGTGGCGGCGATCCCGGGCGCTTCCGCGGTGCTGGCGGGGCTGGCGCTCAGCGGGTTGCCATCCGACCGCTTTTTGTTCGCGGGTTTTTTGCCGCCGCGCGCGGGCGAACGCCAAAGCGCGCTGGAAGAACTCAAGGCCTTGCGCGCCACCTTGGTCTTTTTTGAATCGGCGCAGCGCCTGGGCGAAACGCTGGCGGCGATGGCGCAGGTGTTGGGCGAACGAAACGCCGCGGTGGCGCGCGAACTGACCAAGCTGCACGAAGAAGTGCGGCGCGGCAGTCTTTCCGAACTGGCGGCGCATTACGAAAAAGCCGGCGCGCCCAAGGGCGAGGTCACGCTGTTGGTTGGGCCGCCGGCGCAGGCTGCGACCGATAGCGCGAAAGTGGATGCCGCGCTGAAAGCCGCGATTGCCTTCATGCCGGTGAAGGCGGCCGCGGACATGATCGCGGGCCTGACCGGGGTCCCACGCCGGCAGCTCTACGACCGGGCACTGGAATTGAAGAATGGCGACTGACCGCCAGGAAAAATACCAGGCGGCGCATCGCCGTGGCCATAGCAGCGAAAGCCCGGCGGCCCTGTGGCTCAGGCTCAAGGGTTACCGCATCCTGGCCCGGCGGCTGAAGACCCATGCCGGCGAGATCGACCTGGTGGCGGCCGCGCCTTTCGGCCCGGTCTGCTTCATCGAGGTCAAGGCGCGCGAAAAGGCCCGCCTGGCCGCGGAATCACTGGCCCCCGCCCAGCAGACTCGCATTGCCCGCGCCGCCTCCTTATATCTCGCCGGCCGTCCGGGGCTGGCCCGGCGTGGCGCCCGTTTTGATATTGTCGCCATCGGCTCGGGCACCCTGCCGGTGCATCACCGGGATGTGTGGCGGCCCGATGTTTGATTTCGGCATTTGAGGACATGACATGGCGCTGACCGTCGCGATCCAGATGGACCCGATCGAAAAGATCGATATCGGCGGCGATTCCACTTTCGCGCTGGCGCTGGAAGCGCAAGGCCGCGGCCATGGCCTGCTCTATTACGGCCCGCGCGATCTCACTTTCCGCGACGGCAAGGTCACCGCCCATGTGCGGCCGCTGAATGTGCGCGCGGTGAAGGGCGATCACTTTGCGCTCGGCGAGCCCTTTGTCTATGACCTGTCATCGGCGGATGTGGTCTTGATGCGCCAGGACCCGCCCTTCGACATGGCCTATATCACCGCCACCCATATCCTGGAGCGCATCCATCCCAAAACCCTGGTGGTGAACGACCCCAAAGAGGTGCGCAACGCGCCGGAAAAACTCTTTGTCGCGGAATTCGCGGATTTCATTCCGCCCACTTTGATCACCTCGGACCTGCGCGAGATCCGCGCCTTCCGCGACCAGCACAAGGACATCATCCTCAAGCCGCTTTATGGCAATGGCGGCGCGGGCGTCTTCCGGGTCAGGCAGGATGACGAGAATTTCGGCTCGCTGATGGAGATGTTCACGCACTTCTATCGCGAACCCGTCATCGTGCAGCGCTACATTCCCGACGTGCGCAAGGGCGACAAGCGCATCATCCTGGTGGACGGCGAATTCGCCGGCGCCATCAACCGGGTGCCGGCGCAGGGCGAGGCGCGCTCCAACATGCATGTGGGCGGCCGGCCCGAGGCGACCGAACTGACGCCCCGGGAAAAGGCGATATGCGCGGCGATAGGGCCAGAGTTGAAGAAACGCGGGCTGATCTTCACTGGGATCGATGTGATCGGCGACTATATGACCGAGATCAACGTTACCTCTCCCACCGGCATCCTGGAGGTCAGGCGTTTCGGCGGCGCCGACATCGCCGCACTGATCTGGGATGCCATTGAAAGAAAATGCAGATGATTACGCTCAGGCGCTCGGAAGACCGCGGCAAGACCCATATCGACTGGCTGGATTCCCGCCACAGCTTCTCCTTTGGCGAATATTACGATCCGGCCAATGAGAGCTTCGGGCCCCTGCGGGTCATCAACGAGGACTGGATCAGGGGCGGCGCGGGCTTTCCGCCCCATCCCCACCGCGACATGGAGATCGTCACCTACATCCTGGGCGGCGCCATCGCCCACAAGGATTCCACCGGCGGCGGCGGCACCATCCGGCCCGGCGAGATCCAGCGCATGAGCGCGGGCTCGGGCATCGTCCATGCGGAATTCAACGCCAGCGCCACCGAGACCTGCCATCTGCTGCAGATCTGGATCATGCCCTCCAAGCGCGGCATCGCGCCCGGTTATGAGCAGAAGGCCATCGATCCGGAAAGCGTGCGCAATCGCTTTGCCCGCATCGCCGCGCCCGATCCGCGCGAGAATGAAGTGCGGCTGGTGCAGGATGCGGAAATATGGACCGCCAAGCTGGATGCGGGCGTGGAGGCGATCCATCCGTTGGCGGCGGGCCGCAAGGCCTGGCTGCAGGTGGCCAAGGGCGAAGTGAAGCTGGGCGAAGAGACGCTCAAGGCCGGCGACGCCGCCGCCATCACCGACCAGAACGAAATCGCGGTGCGTTCCAAGGCGCCCAGCGAAGTGCTGCTGTTTGATTTGGGTTAGAACTCTGTAACACCAGAAAGCTCTCCATGGGCGGGCTTGACCCGCCCATCCAGGGTTCAGCGATTCCAAATCTCGAGAAGATCATCCCATCGGGGGTTGGCCTTTTCTATCAAGGCAATCTTCCAATCGCGCTTCCAGCGTTTCAGGTTTGTCTCCCGCCGGATCGCGTCCGCATAGAGCGGATATTCCTCAAAGTAGACCAACCGATTCACGCCGTATTTTTTAACAAAGGCTGATCCCACGCCCTGAAGGTGCTGTTCCATCCGGAGCAAAAGATCGGAGGTCACTCCGATGTACAGCGTACCATGGGGCTTACTTGCGAGAATGTAGACGATCCCGGCAGGCATCCTGCGAATATGAAAAGTTGGATGGGCGGGTCAAGCCCGCCCATGGAGAGGAAGGAAATTCAGGGCTCTGAAGACTTCCGACCTTTTATGACCGCGTCAAACTCGCGCCGTATCAAAACTCCTTGTGCCAGTCCGATCGCAACTGGAATGCCGAGATAAATGACTGGCCAAAGAAGAAGTGCGAAATACCAGTGCCAGCCTGCACCCAACCAAAGATAAATTATGGCGCTTGTAGCGGCGATAATAGCAAAAAGATTCAGGACGCCGGTCCAGTGGACCAAGCTATTTCACCAGCCCGAAGCGGCTCTTGTAGCGGGCATCGATCCCCGACAGCGGGAAATAGATGAAGACATCGGTGGTGCCGAACTGCCGGTCGATCACCGCGCCATCGCCGATGCAGCAGCCCGCGCGCACATAGCCTTTGAGCAGCGGCGGCAGGCTGCGCAGGGCGTCGCGGGGATCGATCTGGTCCTTGGGCATGCAGTTCATGTCCACATAGAGCTGGGGCTGCGCCTTGACGCTCAGGCCCTCGGGCATGGCGTGGAAATGATGCAGATAGGACAGCGGCAGCGCCATCTCGCCCACATCGATGCCGGGCAGCGAGGCGCAGCCGAACATCAGGTCGATGTCGAAGCGCGCGACATAGGCCATCAGGCCCTTCCACAGCAGCTGCATGCTGCCGGGCCGCGCGCGATAGCTTTTGAGGACGCAGGAGCGGCCCAGCTCCAGATATTTGAAGCCCTGGGGCAGGCCCGCCAGCATCGGCTCCAGATCGTATTCGCTGGCGGTGTAGAAGCCGCCGACGCGCGCCGCATCCCGCTCGCGCGTCAAACGATAGGTGCCCACCACCAGTGGCTGGCCATCTTCGTCATGGGTGTCGCGGTCCACCACCAGAAGGTGGTCGCAGACCTCGTCATACTTGTCGAAGTCGCGCTTCAGCTCGCGCATGCGGGGCGAGGGGATCGCGCTCATCTCTTCATAGAAGACGGTGTAGCGCAGGCGCTGGGCCTGTTCGACTTCATGGTCGGTTTCCGCCAGCCGCACTTCCAGCGCGCCGGAGAAAGCCAGCACCGGCCATTGCTCCAAGCGTCCCTCGAAAGGTCCGGCTTCATAGATGTTGACCACGGTCGCTTCCTGCTTGGAGGCGCGCCTTGCGGCGACTCACCACACCCTAAACCTGCCGTAGGGCTTAGACCCCATTTGCGACAGTTTTGTCGATTTTACTCCAATGGGGTGTGGACTTCCAAGGGCATGGCTAATTTTTGTGGAATTAAGCCGGGTTAACACCCAGAGCGGCCTTGAGGCGGTGGGTGCGCGCCAGCAGGGCAAACAGCAGCACCGAGGGGATGGCGATGGCGGCGCAACCGATGAAAAACAGGGCATAAGCGCTCATGAGGCCAAATCGGGCCGTCAACCCGTCCACGATCACCCCCGAAAAGCCCTTCAGGAACTTCCCCGCCAGGGCATAGGCCGAAGACAGAAGCGCATATTGGGTCGCAACATAGCCCAGACTGGTCAGCGACGACATATAGGCCACCAGGCTGATGCCCGCGAAACCCAGGCTGAAGTCATCCAGCCCCATCACCAGCATGAAAGGGACAAGGCTCGAGCCGGTATAGATCAGCAGGGCGTTGGCCGCGATGCCGATGGATTGCAGTACCGCCCCCAAAATGAGGGTCCGCATCAGTCCCAGACGCAGCGAAACCAGACCGGCGGCGGCGACGCCCAGGAAGGAGCTGACCAGCCCCATGGTGGCGCGCGACAGGCCGATCATGTCCTTGCCCATGCCGATATCATGGAAGAACGGATTGACCATCGGGCCGCGGGCGAAATCGGGCAGCCGGTAAAGGGTGATCGCCAGCAGCATCACCACCGCCATGGCGCCATGCGCCTTGAAGAAGGCGATGAAGGGCCCGGCCACGGCATCAAAGAAGCCGCGTACCGACCACAGCGGTTCTTCCTTCTGCTTGCGCGCCGCGACTTCGTCGGCATTGACCGGCTCGGGCGCCAGCAGGGTGGCCGTGATGCCAACAGCCATAGCCAGGCCGCAAAGCGTGTAGGACACCGCCCAGCCCAGATGCTGCGCCGACACCAGCAGCAGGGAATCGGTGCAGATCATGGCGACGCGATAGGCCAGCGTGTTGGCGGCGGTGAGCAGGCCCAGCTCGTCGGCATCCTGCGCGATTTCGATGCGCCATGCGGCCAGCGCGATGTCCTGGGTGGCGGCGGCGAAGGCCACCACCAGCGCGGCGACGCCCAATGCGGTAAGGCCATGGGCCGTGCCCAGAAACGCCATGGCGAACAGCCCGGCCGCGATCACCAGTTGCGAAGCGAGCAGCCAGCCGCGCCGCTGGCCCAGGAATTTCAGCGCCGGCACCCGGTCCAGCAGCGGCGCCCAGACGAATTGCAGCGAATAGGCAAGACCGACCCAGGAGATGAATCCGATCGCCTTCAGGCTGGTATGCTCGTCACGCAGCCAGAAGCCGAAAGTGTTGCCGACCAGAAGAAAGGGAAGCCCCGAGGAAAAGCCCAGGGCCAGCATCACCAGCACTTTGGGGCTCAGATAGTCGCGCAACTGATAGCGCCGGCGCGGGCGTTGAATCATGCCGCGACGATATGCGAACGGTCCTCGCTGGGAAACAGCATCAGGAACATTTCCTCAAGCTCGGCCGGATCCACCGGCTTGGTGAGGAAACCGTCCATGCCCGCCTCCAGGCAGGAGCGCTTGCCCGCTTCCAGCGCGTCGGCGGTCAGCGCCACGATGGGCGTGCGGTCACGGCCCAGGCGCGCCTCGCCGGTGCGGATGGCGCGCGCCGCCTCGATGCCGTCCATGCCGGGCATGTGGATGTCGGTGAGCAGAAGATCAAAACGGCCTTCCAGCATCGCCTGGACGGCGTCATTGCCGGTGGTGACTTCGGTGACGCGGTGGCCGCGGCGGCGCAGAAGCTCGCGGATCAGCATCATGTTGATGGGATTGTCCTCGGCCAGAAGGATGTGCAAACCGGCAGCGTCCGCGTGGTCCGTAGCGGCAGCATGCGGACGAGCGGCCTGATAAGGAGCGTCCGCGCGGTCCGTAGCGCCAGCGTGCGGACGAGCGACCTGATACGAAGTGCGCGCGGCGGCGGGATGATCTTCCAGGAAAGGCGCAGGGATCGCGGGCGCATCGAAATCGGGCGCCGCCGGCGACCCGGGCGGGTATGGCGGGATGGTGTCCAACAGCGGCGGCAATTCCAGCTCGGCCGGTGGCGGCACGGCGGCGCGCGGCGCCTCGCCGGGCATCTCGCGGCACAGGATCAGCTGTGTCACCAGCGAGGACTGGCGCACAGGTTTCACCAGATAGCCGGCAAAGCCGATGCTGCGCATCTCCTCCAGCGAGCCCCGCGCATTGGGGGTGAGCAGCACCACCGCCGGAATGGCGGGATCGGGATGCACGGTCAGTTCCGGCACATTGCCGGTGCCAGCATCGATCAGGATGGCGTCGGTATTGCCCTTGGGATCGGCGGGAATGCCGCCCGCCGCCGCGATCTGCAGATAGATGCCCTCGCGCAGCGCCTTGTTCCTGCTCATCACCGCCACGCGCAGGCCCGCAAGCGGGCGGGTGACTTCCGCCGCCGTCACCACGGCAGCGGGCAGGGTGAACCAGAAGCAGGAGCCGTTCGCTTCCCCGAACGTCGCGGCGTCCACGCCGATCTTCCCGCCCATGGTCTCCACCAGCCGCTTGGAGATGGCCAGCCCCAGGCCGGTGCCGCCGAACTTGCGCGCATGGCTGGAATCGGCCTGCACGAATTCCTCGAAAATCTCCTGGCGCTTGGCGGGCGGCACGCCCACGCCGGTGTCGCGCACATCGAAACGCAGCAGGCCGGGTTCTCCACGCATCATCTGCCGGACCTCGACGCAGACGCCGCCTTTCTCGGTGAACTTGACGGCGTTGCCGACCAGATTGGTGATCACCTGGCGCAGGCGGCCTTCGTCGGCGCGGATGATCTGCGGCACATCGGGGGCGACGATGGCGGTGATCTCCACGCCCTTGGCATGGCCGCGCGCGCACAGAAGCTCGGTGACGGCGCACAGCATGGTGCGCAGGTTCACCTCGTCTTCGTCCAGATGCAGCATGCCGGCTTCGATCTTGGAGAAGTCCAGTATGTCGCCGATCAAGGCGATCAGGGCCTCGCCCGACTGGGTGATGGCCTCGGCATAGGTGCGCTGTTCGGGGCGCAGCTCGGTCTCGAGCAGCAGGCGCGCCATGCCCAAGACGCCGTTCATGGGCGTCCTGATCTCATGGCTCATGGTGGCGAGGAAGCCGGACTTGGCGCGGCTGCCTTCCTCGGCCGAGTCGCGCGCCTCCACCAGCGCGTCTTCCAGCAGCTTGCGGTCGGAGATGTCGCGGCCCACGCTTTGCACTTCCACCAGGCGGCCATGGGAGTCGCGCACCGCGAAATCCTCCCAGGCGATCCAGCGATAGCCCATGGCGGTCTTGACATGCTGGTCGTAGCGGGCGCGGTTGTGGCCCTGTTCCAGGAAGCTGCCGAACAGGGGGGCGCGGCTTTCGGGATGCGGCTCCGGCGCGAAGGGATAACCGATGGCGCGCGCGGGCGACATGCCGAACAGCTTGAAGAAGGCGTCATTGCCATAGGTGAGGCGGCTGGAGGCGTCGCGGCGGAAGATGGCGTCGCCTTGCGCGTCCACCAGGCCCTTGTAGCGCGCCTCGCTCTGGTTCAGCCGCGCATTGATGGCGGCGGCGTTCTTGAGCGAAGCCTCAAGCCTTCCGGCGATGGTCTTGAGCTGGATGGTCTGGCCCGACAGGATCTCGCCGCGCTCGCGCGAGGTGAACAGGCTGGAGAGCAGATAGGCCAGCGCCAGGGCCAGAAGCGCACCGAAGCTGAACGGGCTGATGATGGTGAGGCGGCCGGACAGCAGGACATCGCCCAGCGCCGCCACCAGCAAGATGCCGCCGGCGCCGCCGAAAATGATGCGAATGATGCGCATGATCCGCGCCAACACTAAGACACTCGGCCGACTGCTGATTTTCCGGTTGGAGTGTGGCCTTGCGTACCTTCAGAAACGCTTAAAGTTCCCCGGCTTTTGTTAACCGGGGCCGGCGCCCCGGGCCGAACCGTGTTTCCGGTATAAACACAATGGAATCAACCGGTTGCGCGCCGGTCCCTTGACCGTCACAAAAGCTTTGCACGACTGTGATGTTCGTGGCGTCGGCCGGGTGCGAATTCGGCCTTATCCTTGCGATCTTCCGGGGCCGCCTTTGACAGATATCAGCTTGCTCGAATCGTCCGCCCTTTCTGCCCGTGTAGAGACTGCCCGCCGCGCCGGGGCCGGCGATTTCCGCTTTCGGGTGATGGCGCTGGCCGCCGCGCTGGCGGTGCTGGTGATCTTCGCGGGCGTGATCACCTCCCTGATCATCGGTTCGGTCCCCGCCTTCAAGGCTTTTGGCTTCGGCTTCATCACCGCGGAGATCTGGAGCCCGACGCGGGACCACTTCGGCGCGCTCGCGTCCATTTATGGCACGCTGGTCACCTCGCTGATCGCCATGCTGATCGCCCTGCCGGTGGGCGTGGGCATCGCCATCTTCCTGACCGATCTGTGCCCGCGGCCCTTGCGCCGCCCCATCGGCATCGCCATCGAGCTCCTGGCCGGCATTCCCTCCATCATCTATGGCATCTGGGGCCTGTTCGTGTTCGCGCCCTGGTTCCAGGCCCATGTGCAGCAGCCGATCATCACCGCCTTTGGCGACAATGCGACCCTGACCTTCCTGTTCGGCGACGCCGCCTTCGGCATCGGCATTTTCACCGCCGGCCTGATCCTTTCCATCATGATCCTGCCCTTCATCTCGGCGGTGACCCGCGACGTGCTGGAGACCGTGCCCAGTGTGCTGAAGGAAGCCTCCTATGGCCTGGGATCCACCAGCTGGGAAGTGATGTGGCAGGTCTGCCTGCCCTTCTGCTCCACCGGCGTGGTCGGCGGCGCCATGCTGGCCTTGGGCCGCGCGCTGGGCGAAACCATGGCGGTCACCTTCGTGATCGGCAACGCCCACAAGGTTGCGCCGCTGTTTTCGCCGGGCACCTCGATTTCGGCCACCATCGCCAATGAATTCACCGAAGCCACCACCCCGCTCTACACCGCGTCGCTGATCGAGCTGGGCCTGCTGCTTTTCGTCATCACCTTCATCGTTCTGGCTTGCGCCCAGTTCCTGCTGATGCGGCTCGATCGGGGCAAGGGGAAGTAGATGCTCGCCAATCAGGGACTTTATTTCCGCCGCCGTCTCGCCAACATGGTATTTATTGCCTTATCACTGGGCGCGGCCCTGTTCGGGCTGGTATGGCTGGCCTTCATCCTGGGCGCGCTGCTCAAGGACGGCATCACCGCCCTGTCGCCCACCATTTTCACCGAGATGACATCGCCCGAGGGCACCAAGGGCGGTCTCGCCAACGCCATCGCGGGCAGTGTGGTGATGAGCGTGGTCGCCGTCGCCGTGGGCACGCCCATCGGCCTGTTCGCCGGCACCCATCTCGCCGAATATGCCCGCCATACCAGGCTTTCCTTCGTGGTGCGCTTCGTCAACGACATCCTGTTGTCGGCGCCCTCGATCGTCATCGGCCTGTTCATCTATGAAATCCTGGTCGTGCCGATGGGCGGCTTCTCGGGCTGGGCCGGCGGCGTGGCGCTGGCGGTGATCGTCATTCCCGTGGTGGTGCGCACCACCGAGAACATGCTGCTGCTGGTGCCCAACGGACTGCGCGAGGCGGCGACCGCGCTCGGCGCGCCGCAAAGCTTCGTCATCCGCACCGTGACCTGGAAGGCGGCGCGCGCCGGCATCATCACCGGCGTGCTGCTGGCGGTGGCGCGCATTTCGGGCGAGACCGCGCCGCTCCTGTTCACCGCGCTTGGAAATTCGGGCTGGGACTGGAGCGGAAACTTCATGAGCCAGCCGATGGCCAGCCTCCCCGCGGTGATCTACACATTCGCCAATTCCGCATATGAAGACCAGCACGCGCTGGCCTGGGCCGGCGCGCTGCTGGTCACCGCCACCGTGCTGGCGCTTTCCATCATCGCCCGCCTGCTTGAACAGAAACGGACCTGACCCCAATGGACGCCGCCGTCGAGACTTCCAGCGCCGAGAAGACCAAGATCGACATCAAGGAGCTGAGCTTCTTCTACGGCGCGACCAAGGCGCTCAAGAACATCTCCCTGCCCCTGATGGACCGCAAGGTCACCGCCTTCATCGGCCCGTCGGGCTGCGGCAAGTCCACCCTGCTGCGCGCCATCAACCGCATCTTCGAGCTCTACCCCAACCAGCATGCCGAGGGCGAGATCATGATGGATGGCGAGAACATCCTGAAGCTCAAGGATCTCAACCTGCTGCGCGCCCGCATCGGCATGGTGTTCCAGAACCCCACGCCCTTTCCCATGTCGATCTATGACAACGTCGCCTTCGGCATCAAACTCTATGAGCGCATCCCGCGTTCGGAGATGGACGGCCGCGTCGAACACGCCCTGACCCGCGCCGCCCTGTGGGGCGAGGTGAAGGACAAGCTGCACGCCTCGGGCCTGTCGCTGTCGGGCGGCCAGCAGCAGCGGCTGTGTATCGCCCGCAGCGTGGCGACGCGTCCCGAAGTGATCCTGCTGGACGAGCCCTGTTCGGCGCTCGATCCGATCTCCACCGCCAAGGTCGAGGAACTGATCGAGGAGCTGGCGGCCGACTACACCATCGTGATCGTCACCCACAATATGCAGCAGGCCAGCCGCGCCAGCGACTATACCGCCTTCATGTATCTGGGCGAGTTGATCGAATATGGGGCGACGGAGAAGATTTTCACCGCGCCGGATAACAAGCGGACAGAGCAGTACATTACCGGGCGGTTTGGCTAGACTTTTCCTCCATGGCTGGGCTTGACCCGGCCATCCAGCGTCCGAAATGACTCAGTTGGACTTGTGGCTCTGGATGGGCGGCTCAAGGCCGCCCATGGTGAAGTGGAGAGTTATGCGTAATCTTCCGCCGCCGTCTCGTCGCGCACCATGGCGCTGCCGCGCAGGATCAGCGTCAGCAGCCAGCTCACAGCCAGGTTTGCCGCCAGCGCGCTGACCGCGGCGTAACACGGCACCGTCAGCCCGAAGATGTGCAGCGGATAGGTCGAGCTCTTGAAGCCCAGCTCCACCACCATCCAGGTGCCCAGCCCCACACCCACGGCCCAGCCCGCCAGCAGCGCGCGGGGATCAAGGCGCACATAGAGCGCCAGCAGTACCGCGGGCACCGTCTGGCAGATCCAGATGCCGCCCAGAAGCTGCAGCTGGATGGCGTAGGCGGTCTGAAGCTTCAGCACGAAGAACAGGGCTCCCAGCTTGGCTGCGAAGGCGACCAGCTTGGCCATTTTGGCTTCGGCCTGGGGCGTGCAGTCGGGCGCGATGAATTCCTTGAAGATGTTGCGGGTGAAAAGGTTGCCGCAGGCGATCGCCATGATGGACGCGGGCATCAGCGCGCCGATGGCGATGGCGGCGAAGGCAAGGCCCGCAAACCAGCCGGGGAACATGTGCAGGAACAGCGCGGGCACCGCGAAATTGTTGCCGAAGTTTTTGAAGCCGGCGGCATATTCCGGCATCGCCTTCACCCCCGAGGCCAAGGCCATGTAGCCAAGCAGGGCGATGAGGGCCAGCGCCACCGAATAGGCGGGCAAAACCATCGCATTCCTGCGGATGACCTGGCGGCTGGAGGATGACAGCAATCCCGTCACCGAATGGGGATAAAGAAACAGCGCCAAGAGCGAACCCAGCGCCAGGGTGACATAGGCAAAGCCCGCGCCCAGGCTGCCTTGCGGCGTGGGCGCCAGCAGCACCTGCTTGGCCGGCACCGCGGCGAAGATCTTGCCATAGCCGCCCAACTCGCTGGGAATGATGATGATCGCCGCCAGCACGGTGATATAGACCAGCAGGTCTTTCACCACCGCGATCAAGGCGGTGCCGCGCAATCCGCTGGTATAGGTGAAGGCCGCCAGCGCCATGAAGGCCGCGATCAGCGGCACCGACACGGTGCCCAGCAACGGCAGGGCGATATTCCAGTCCAGGCCCAGCGCCGCGATCACCACCTGCATGCCCACCAGCTGCAGCGCGATATAGGGCATCACGGCGACCAGGCCGGTCACCGCGATGGCCAGCGCCAAGCCGCGATGGCCGAAGCGCCCGCGCACGAAATCGGCTGCGGTGATGTAGCCGTGCTTGTGCGCCACCGACCACAGGCGCGGAAAGGCCATGAACAGCAGCGGATACATCAAGGCGGCATAGGGCACGGCGAAGAAGCCGGATGCGCCCGCGCCGAACATCAGCGCCGGCACGGCGATGAAGGTGTAGGCGGTGTAGAGATCCCCGCCCAGCAGGAACCAGGTGATCAGGGTGCCGAAGCTGCGTCCCCCCAGGCCCCATTCATGCAGCTGCGACAGGTCGCCGGCACGCCAGCGCGACCCGAACAGGCCGACAAAGGTGACAAAGACGATCAGCGCCAAAAAGACAAGGACGGTGGCGCTCATTTATGGCGTTCCTGATGCAGGTAAACCGGCAGGATGCTGGCCACGGTCAGGAAGATGCCGAAAATCTGCCACCAGTAGAAAAAGGGTATGCCGAACAGCGCGGGCTCGATGCGGTTGTAGAAAGGCACCCACACCCAGGCGGCATAGGGGACCAGAAGAAACAGATAGATGGGATGGAATTTCTTCAAAGCATGTCCCCTTGGCGTCCGTGCCCTCTCACAGCGTTGCGCCGCGCGATCCGTCAAGCGGGCCGCACGGCGCAGTGCTCAATCGCTCTCACTGTTTGGGTACGAAGTCCTGGCCTTCCTCGGGCTTGCTCGCATCCTTGGCGACATAGCGGCCGGAGGTCATCGGACCTTCACCCACCAGCATCAGGAGGCACGGTCCGGTCTCGGCCTTGGCGCCGTCCCAATGGATGGTGTTCTTGATGTCGCGCACATAGCTGCCGGCCGGGATCGGATACATCTTGCCGGGGTCATAATGGGTGCTGGATGACACCCACCAGGAGCCCGAGATCACATAGATGTAGCGATCAGTCGAGTGGAAATGCGGCTTGGAATTGTGGCCGGGGTCCCATTTGATCAGCACGCCATAGATGCCGGGCTTGGCGGGATCGCCGAACAGGGCGGCGGTGTGTTCACCATTCTCACCCTTCCAGGGAATGTCCTTGCCGAACACGATGGGGATGTTGGCGGGATCAGGCATTGGCTGGCTGGTCTTGGGCGGGCCCTGGTTCAGCAACTGCTCCTGGGTTTCAGCCCAGGCAGGTGTGAGGACAGGGGTTGCGGTCAGACCCGCCAGACAAAGCGCGGCAACAGAAAAGCGCATCATGGCCTCCTTTAGCGCGGCGGACCCATGTCCTTGCCGTTCTCGTCCACGCCCTGGGTGATGTTGGGACCCGTGCCCGCCAGGATCAGTACTGCGGGTTGCTTCTCGCCCAGGCGGCAGCCGTCCCAGTGAATGCCGTGCAGCTTGTCCACCGCGACCGAACCGGCATGGACCGGATAGGTGGTGCGCTCGTCATAGACCTTGCTGGTCGAGGTCCACCAGGTGCCCGACACGACATAGGCGAAGCGTTCGTTGTTGTGATAGTGCGGCTTGGAGAAATTGCCCGGCCACCAGATATATTTCACCATGTACGGACCGGGCTTGGCGGGATCGCCATAGAGGTAGCACATCTGCTGCTTGCCCTCGGTGCCGGTGCATTTGATGTCCTTGGGCAGGGTCATGCCGACGCTGGCCGGATCGGGCGCAGGCCCGATCGGATCGTTGACAGTGACGCCGACCTTCGGGTCTTTCTGCGCGACGGCGGCAAAGCCGGTAGCGGCGACAGCCAGGCCAACGGCCGCGCCCAGCGCGAATTTGGTGACGGAATGCATTTTTCTCTCCCCATGGAAAATCATGGGGCGATGATAGGCGTATCCTTGTGACAGCCGCAACGCGCGACTTTTTCAAATGGTCGCGCCGGCGTCCATACGCTGCCGCTATGGACCCTTCGCAATCGCTAACGCAATTGCTCGGGTTGCCGGATGCTCCGGACGTTCGCAAACGCAGCAAAATCGGGCTTAAACCGAGCGCCTGCCGGCAAAGACAAGGCCCACGCCCGCCAGCACCGCCATCACACCCGCGGCGGTGGGAATCCAGACCGTGTGGTCCTGCTGGGAGTTGATCTCCAGCGGACCCAGCTTGGCCACCGGCTTGGTCTCGGTCCAGCTCACATGGCTGAAGAACAGGCCGGCGACGCCCAGAACAATCAGCACCAGACCCAGAATGGCAATCGGCTTCATCGGCAATCTCCCCGGGAATGCCTCAACAACGGGCAGCGTGGGGACAAAGTTCCCTTCAGGAGAGGTGGGCCTACTTCTCCAACCCGTTCAGCGGGCCAAAGCCGTTGATCAGGCCGTCCAGAACACAGAGGGGATCGGCGCCGGGCACAGGCACGTCACCTGCACCCGTGTGCCCGCTTATCATCTCGGCGCAGGGAATATGGCCGGGCGTGTTCTTGGTGCGCATTTCGGCCTCGCGCCGCGCCGGATCCTGGACATGGCTCTTGGGCTCGACCAGCGCATTGTCGTCGGGCCGGGTGAAGCCATTGGTGCAATGGGCGCGCTGGTCCGGTGTCAGGCTGGTCAGGTTCTCCGGCGCGCAGCCGAACAGGGCCTGGCCCAGGCCGGTGACATCCGGCGGCGCGACCGGCGGGGCATAGGACGGCATTGCGCCGGAATGCTCGCCGCCCGGCCGCGGCAAGGACGGCGCGGGCCTTGTGCGCGCCGCCGGCACGGCCACCGGCACCGGCTTCCTGGCCGTGTTGATGATCATCTCCAGCAGATGTTCGGGCGCGGGGGTGATGGCGCGTTTTGGCGTCACCACCATGAAGTGCAGCACCGCGAACAGCAGCAGCGCGTGCAGCAGCAGCACCAGCACAAGGCTGAGCGCACGCTGCGATGTATTGGGGCGCGGGATCGCGAGCATCCACACCGATGGTGCGGTGGGGGCGGGAGCACGGCAATCGGTAAAGCGGCGCGAGCCGGGCGCGGCTGATAACCTATTGTTTCAGTGCGCCGGTTGGCCGTGAAAATCGCGCGCGCCCTAAGCCGCGACCGGGCCGGAAGAACTGGATAACGCGCATTCATCGTCTTTTCCCAGGGGTTGGGCGCCTTGCCGGGCCCGCCGCCGGCAAGGCCCTAGGTACAAATACGGACGCCGCCTAGGCATTTCCCCTTACTCAAAGCGAAAGCCCCCCGGTGCGATAATCGCTTCGTATCCAGGATGACGAGGTAAGCGATGCCTGAATGGAACGTGGATCCCGAACGTCTGGCCTGCATGGTGATCGAGATCTATCCCCGCGACCCGGAAGGGATCGTGCTGGATTTCCTCGACGCCGCGGCGACCTCCAAGGATCATGACAAGGCCCTGTTCTGGACCATGGTGTTCAGCCTGGTCGAGCAGATGCACAAGGAGCAGACCGGCGAGCCGGTCGCTGACCGCGAAATCCGCTGCGGCACGGTGATGTAGGCGTCAGAGTTTGCGCGCTGTGTAGAAGACATAGCCGTAACAGCCGGAATAGGAGCGGTAGAGGTCGATCTCCCGCTGGCTTTCCGCGATCACCGCAAGGGCCGCCTGATCACCTGCATATTTGCCGCGCAAGACGGCCAGCCGCGTTTGCATGGGATCGTAATAGTCCGCCCACCATGCCGCCTCGGGCAGCACGAAATGCCCGGCCGGTTCAAAGCCGCCGGCGCGCAGGATCGCCAGATTGTCTTCCACCGTTGTGATCGCGGGATATGCCGCGTTCCAGAATTGGCGTGGCTCGTCCGGGGTGTCGCGCTTCAGCCATGAGATATGGCTGACGGCAATCGCCCCGCCCTCGGCCAGGAAGCGGCGCCAGGTCTTCAGACCCTTTTCAAAGCCGATGATATAGATCGCGCCTTCCGCCCAGATCAGGTCGAAAGCGCTGTCTTCGAATGGCATGTCGAACATCGAGCCCCGCACCGGCCTGATCCGTGGCTGCGCCTGCGTGCCTTTGATGCGGGCTTCAAGTTCGTCCAGGAATGTCTGGCCCGAATCCAGCGCGGTGATGGCGCCATTGCTCAGCCGCGCAAGGTCGATCGTCTGCGCGCCCGGCCCGCAGCCCACATCCAGGATGCGGGGCTTGTCGGTCTTCAGCGCCAGCATGGCGAAGGCGCGGGTCGTGGAAGCGGCATCGCCCGGTCCCTGTCGCGGCAGGCCGCGATGGATTTCCATCAGCAAGGGTGGAAGCTCTGACATGGGAACGTCTTCTAACTGCGAACTGGCGTATGCGCATTGCGCCGGATCGCCTGCGGCGGCTGTCCGAACGCGCGCAGGAAAGCCCGGCGCATCCGTTCGCGATCGGCGAACCCGGTTTCGTTGGCCACCGCATCGATGGGATGACGGCCCTGTTCCATCATCAGCCGGGCCGCTTCCAGGCGCAGATTCTCCACCGCCTTGGCGGGCGATTGCCCGGTCTCGGCGCGGAACGCGCGGCTGAACTGGCGCGGGCTGAGATGGGCCGCTCCCGCAAGCTGCACCACCGAGAGGGGCGCTTTGAGATTCTGGCGCGCATAGGCCAGCGCCGCCTGGATGCGATCCGATTTGGCGTCCATCTTGAGAAGTTCGGAATGCTGTGACTGGCCGCCCGCCCGGCGGTGATAGAGGACAAGCTTCTGGGCGATGGAGCGGGCCAGGCCGGGGCCAAAATCCTTTTCGACCATGCCCAGCGCCAGATCGATGCCCGCGCTCATGCCCGCCGAGGTCCATACCGCGCCATCGATGATGAAGATGCGGTCTTCCTCCATCTTGACCTTGGGATGGCGGCGCTGAAGTTCGCGCGCCATGAGCCAGTGTGTGGTGGCGCGCCGGCCATCCAGGATTCCGGCCTGGGCCAGGATGAACGCCCCGGTGCAGATCGAAGCGATGCGCCGCGACTGGGTTTGCGCCCGCCGCACAAAGTCGATCAGGCCGGGAGTGGCGTCGGTGAGTTGCATGTTGCCGCTGACGACCAGGGTGTCGAAGGCGGGATCGCCGAACGGCGCGGTATCGACCGCGACGCCCACCGAACTGGGCACCGGCCCGCCATGTTCCGACAGCAGCTCGATCTCATAAAGCGGCTGGCTGAGGTTGGCGAACTCGAAGACCGAGAGCGCCGCGAAATACATCATCTGGAAGCCGGGAATGACGACAAAGCCGATCCGCTGCATCGGGGTCTCCAACTATGTCCTAAAACGAGGTATATATGACATTCAAGACGGGCACCAGCGGACCCATCTCTTTCCCAACGGCCAATCCCGGCCGCCCGCTACACCACCGCGCGGGCTGTCTGACCCCTCTTCTCTCAACCCGCAAGCAAGGAGTATCTGCAATGACCAGCGAGAAACTTCTCTATACCGCCAGGGCCCACACCACCGGCGGACGTGACGGCCAGTCGCGCAGCAGCGATGGGCGCCTGGACATCAAGCTTTCCTCGCCCGGCGCGCCCGGCAACGGCACCAATCCCGAGCAGCTTTTTGCCGCCGGCTGGTCGGCCTGTTTCGAAGGCGCCATGGCGCGCGCGGCGCAGGAGCTGAGGATCGCGCTTCCCGCCGATGTCGCCATCGACGCCGAGGTCGATTTGAATCTGGCCGAGAGTGGGTTTTTCCTGCGGGCGCGCCTGAACATCCATGTTCCTGGCATGGACCGCGAAGTGGCGCAGCGCCTGGTCGAAGCCGCCCATCAGATCTGCCCCTATTCCAAGGCCACGCGCGGCAATATCGACGTCGCCATCAACCTGGTCTGACGCTTCCCGCGCCTCGCGCTCGGTCGGAGCGCGAGGCGCGCTGC
>DATAWO010000008.1:0-3616 GCA_036267165.1 Rhizomicrobium sp.
TGCGATGCCGCGCTGCTTCGCCAGTCCGGCATTGTCCGCGCCCCGGTCCTGCGTCAACCAGCAACGACTTGTCGATCTTCTCATTCGTGTAACCGACGGCTCGGTCAACCGCGCGCCGGGTTTCATATCATCGACGCTCCATCGCAGCATCGACGGCACAAAGGTCACCATGTATGCGCAATGGCGCTGCCAGGAAATGCGCCAAAACCCCGGGCCGCTGCCTTTTTTGCAAGAGGCGCTCACCTTTGCGACATTCGAACCTGGAATGTACGAAATGGTGAGGACCTTCCATCCTGCCCAATAGAGGTCCAGCAGCGCATCGCCGCCGAATGAGAGCCTCGGCGGCTTTTTGGGTTGCCGGACAGATTTGAACCCAAGCTTCCCGCTCCTGCGGACTTGCCGAACGCATGAGCAAGCCTGTCGGGAAATGCGCAGTAAATGGGCGCTTTAGCTGCGCCGCCGCATAAAAAATAACCAAACCAATCAGTTACTTACATTGTGTATTTTGCAATTGCAAAATGAAAGACAGTTTGGTTACGTTGCCTGATATTCGAGGGGTTTCCACATGCGCAGTCTGAAGCATTTCGTAGTCGCGGCAACGGTCGCCGCTCTGACCTTGTCCAATGTGGCCATGGCCGGAGAGTCTCTGGCGCCGGGAAAGCCTGCCAGCGTAAAACAGGCTCAGCTGACGTCAAATGAGACCATGATTGCAGGCATTGGCTTGGCGGTTGTCGCCATTGCGGTGACCATTGGCGTGTCGTCGGGCGGCGGCAGCGGTTCATCCGCCGTCACCGGGACGACCAGCACCAGCACAACATCGTAAGCGCCTTATCGCTCCAGCGATTGGGGAAGCGCCGGCAGCCACGACCATATTGAAGGCGCGAAGGGCGGCTGCCCAAGGCGCCTAAGCCGGCCACCACTTGAACTGACTGAGTTCAATCCCGTTCATCTGGGCGATCCCCTCCGCTTCCGCCTGCGTGATCGGTTCGCCGTTTTGCCAGAACTCGACGTCCTGCCAGGGCCGGTCCGGCAGGATGTATTTCTGGCCGGAGCCATCCTGCGGGTCCACCAGCGTGAAGCCGGTCGTGCGCGTCAGGGCGAAGAAAAGCGGGCGCGGCGGCGCGATCTGATTGTCATGGAGCAGGGCCTCGTCGTGGACATCCTCCGCTTTCAGGGTTTTGCCTTCGACGCGCGCGGAATAGCTGCGCACCGCGAGAAAGGGGCAGACTTGAACTGCGTAACGGCCGCATTCCTCATGCATGAACGGGTCGATATACATTCCGTCTTCCAGGAATGAAGAGCCCGGCCCGCCGATCAGCCATACCTGGCCTGGTTTCAGCGGCTTGCCGCACAAGCCGCAAAGCTTTTTCGACAGCACCTCGTCGACCATGTTCGTGTCATTGACCGAGAAATGGGGGGCGCCCTTCACATCGCGATAGACGACGAACGGAATGGGCAGGCCGCGACGGTCGCGGTCGTTCTCCCGCAGGTCGAAAGGGATGGGAACGTCTTTCACGGAATGGCTTTCATCAAACCTATACCGCCATATTGCCGTATTGTTCGTGCCGGGCAATCCGCCTAGGTTTTCTCGGACATAATAATAACCGGGAGGCTTGGCCATGAAGCTTGACCGCAGGCATTTCGCCATCACCGCCGCCACCGCGCCGCTGGCGTTTGCCGCTGCCCAAACCCAAGTTCAGGCCCAGATCGTGCCAAGTGCGGCGGGACCATCTCTGGCCACGCCGCCCACCGCCGGTGTCAATGCCATACACCAGATCGTGGCGCGGCTGGCGGTGGAGCCTTTCGCGGAAGCCATCACCTTCACGCGCAACACGCAGGCGCCCAGGCTGAAGCCTTTTGCCCTGAACGAAGTGCGGTTGGGCGACGGCCCGTTCAACGACATGCATCGCTGGAACACCGGCTACATGAAACGGCTTTCCACCGACAGCCTGCTGCAAGCCTTCCGCGTCAATGCCGGAATCGCGTCCACTGCCGCGCCGCTGGGCGGCTGGGAAGATCCCAAGGGCGAATTGCGCGGCCATTTTGTCGGCCACTATCTCTCGGCCTGCGCACTGGGCTGGGCCGGCGCCGGCGATGCGGAGTTGAAGCGCCGTGGCGATGTGCTGGTGGCGGGGCTGGCGGAATGCCAGGCCAAACTGAATCAGGGCGGCTATCTGTCGGCCTATCCGACCGAATTCTATGACCGGCTGGAGCAAGGCCAGACTTACGTTTGGGCGCCCTTCTACACCATGCACAAGATGCTGGCCGGGCTTTACGACATGCATACGCTTGCCGGAAACGCCCAGGCGCTGGCGGTGATGACGGGCATGTGCGGCTGGGTCGATCAATGGACCGGGCAATGGGACGAAGCCCATATGCAGCGCATCCTCAATGTCGAGTTCGGCGGCATGCAGGAACAGCTCTACAACCTGGCCGACCTGACCGGCGACGACCGCTGGGGGCGCGTCGGCGACCGCTTCACCAAGAAGCTGGTGTTCAACCCCCTGGCCAGCGCCCGCGACGAGCTGGCGGGGCGGCACATGAACACTCATGTGCCGCAGATCATCGGCGCGGCCAAACGCTATGAGATTTCCGGCGATCATCGCTTCCATGACGTGGCGCATTTCTTCTGGCAGGAGGTCGCGGGCCCGCGCGCCTATGCCACCGGCGGCTCCTCCAACCGCGAGAACTGGCTGGCGCCGGCCGGCCAGCTGTCGGCGGAATGGGCGGCGGGGCAAGCGCATCAGGAATGCTGCTGTTCCTACAACATGATGAAACTGACCCGGCATCTGTTCGGCTGGGAGCCGCAAGCGTCGTACATCGACTATTACGAGCGCAATCTGTTCAACCACCGCCTGGGCACCATCCGGCCCGACGGCATGAACCAGTATTTCATTTCCCTGACGCCGGGGGCGTGGCGCACCTGGGGCGGCGAGACCGACACCTTCTGGTGCTGCAACGGCACGGCGGTAGAGGAATACAACAAGCTGGCCGACACCATCTATTACAATGACGGCGCCAATCTATGGGTGAACCTGTTTCTGTCTTCCACTTTGGACTGGAAGGAAAAGGGCCTGCGCCTGGTGCAGAGCACGCGCTTTCCGCATGAGGCGCGCACCCAGTTGACCGTTGAAGCCACGCCGGCAAAGGCCTTTGCCATCAACTTGCGGATTCCGGGATGGACAGGCGAGGACGCGAGCGTGCTGGTCAACGGCAAGCGGCTGGATGCAGCAGCGGTGCCCGGTTCTTACCTGCGCATCCATCGCGTATGGAAGAAAGGCGACCGGATCGCGCTTCAGATGCCGATGCATCTGCATGTCGAGCCCTTTGCCGACAATCCGGATGTGCAAGCCGTTCTCTATGGTCCGCTGGTGCTGGCCGGGCAGTTTCCGCTTGGCATAGTCCCTGCGCCCGACCTCAAGCCGCATGGCCCCGATGTGGCGGCAGCGCCCGTTGCCGTTCCCTCAATGGCGACAGGCGGACGGCCGCCGCAGCACTGGCTGGAGCCGGCGGGACAACTGACCTGGCGCACCAAAGGCGTCGGACAGGCTGTGGTGCTGAAACCCTTCTATCAAAGCGACGGCCGCTACACGGTTTACTGGCAGACGGTGTGAGA
>DATAWO010000009.1:0-22695 GCA_036267165.1 Rhizomicrobium sp.
ATCGACCGCCAGGCCGCCATCGGGGCGCTGGTGGCGCTGCAGTACCGGCGCAATGACGACAATTTCACCCGCGGCGCCTTTCGCGTGCGCGGCGATGTCATCGACATCTTCCCGGCCCACCAGGAAGACCGCGCCTGGCGGGTGGAGCTGTTCGGCGATGTGGTGGACAGCATCACCGAATTCGATCCCCTCACCGGCCACAAGGCGGGCGCCCTGGATGCGATCAAGATCTACGCCAACAGCCATTATGTGACGCCGCGCCCCACCTTGCAGCAGGCGATGAAGGGGATCAAGGCGGAGTTGATCCATACCCTGGCCGACTTCCGCGCCAAGGGAAAATTGCTGGAAGCCCAGCGGCTGGAGCAGCGCACCACCTTCGACCTGGAGATGATCGAGGCCACCGGCAGCTGTGCCGGCATCGAGAATTATTCCCGCTGGCTGACGGGGCGCAAACCCGGCGAGCCGCCGCCCACCTTGTTCGAATATCTGCCCGATAATGCCCTGGTCTTCGCCGACGAAAGCCATGTCAGCGTGCCGCAGATCGGCGGCATGTATCGCGGCGACTATCGCCGCAAGGCGACCCTGGCCGAATACGGCTTCCGCTTGCCCAGCTGCATCGACAACCGGCCGCTGAAGTTCGAGGAATGGGACGCGATGCGGCCGCAAAGCGTCTATGTCAGCGCCACGCCCGGTAACTGGGAGATGGAGCGCACCGGCGGCATCTTCACCGAACAGGTGATCCGGCCCACCGGACTCATTGATCCCCCTGTCGAGGTTCGACCAGTTGAAAGCCAGGTCGACGACCTGATCGCGGAATGTCATCTCATTGCCAAGCGCGGCTATCGCGCTTTGGTCACCACCCTGACCAAGAAGATGGCGGAAGACCTGACCGAATACATGCACGACCAGGGCATCCGGGTGCGCTACATGCACAGCGATGTGGAGACCCTGGAGCGCATCGAGATCATCCGCGACCTTCGTCTTGGCGCTTTTGACGTGCTTATCGGCATCAACCTGTTGCGCGAGGGGTTGGACATCCCCGAATGCGGACTGGTCGCGATCCTGGACGCCGACAAGGAAGGCTTCCTGCGCTCGGAGACCTCGCTGGTCCAGACCATCGGGCGGGCGGCGCGCAATATCGACGGCAAGGTGATCCTTTATGCCGACAGGATCACCGGCTCGATGGAGCGGGCGATGGCGGAGACCAGCCGCCGCCGCACCAAGCAGGAGGCCTACAACAAGGAGCACGGCATCACGCCGGCATCGGTGAAGCGCAATATCGCCGACATCATGGGTTCGATGTATGAGAAGGACCATGTGACGGTGGACGCCGGCATGGCGGAAGAGGGCCGCGAATTCGTCGGCCACAATATCAAGGCGGTGATCGCGGATATCGAGAAGAAGATGCGCGCCGCCGCCGCCGACCTGGAGTTCGAGGAGGCCGCGCGGCTGCGCGACGAGCTCAAGCGGCTGCAGACAGCCGCGCTGGCGATTGCCGATGATCCCTTCGCCCGCCAGTCGGACGTGGCCAAGGCCAGTTTCGACGCCGAGATCACCTATTCCAGCGAGGAAGGCCCGTCCAAGCCGTTCCCGAGTTCCAAGAAAGGCAAGCGCCTCTCCCGTCCCGGCCGGCCGAAAACTTTCGGCAGCCGCGCGCGATAAGCCGCTGTTCGCGTGCGATAAAAGCACGTGCATTGTATATTTATGTGGGAAAGCCTATACAGGGAACACGTGGTTCTTGCGTCCCTGTCAGACGAAGCGCTTCTGTCTTTCTGACCTGCCCTTTTTTCGGAAAGGCGCGCCGGACGAACCGAAAAACTTCCCACCCGACCCGATGTTCTTGTTTCCACGGCCGTCCCCGCATGTTGCGTGGGCGTAACCCCGATGATGTAAGGAAAATTCAATGACCATCGGTACCGTGAAGTTCTTTAATGCCACCAAAGGCTTTGGTTTCATCTCGCCCGAAGGCGGCGGCAAGGACGTGTTCGTGCATGTCTCCGCCGTCGAAGCCGCGGGCCTGCGTACCCTGAGCGAAGGCCAGAAGGTGACTTTCGACATCCAGCCGGATGCGCGTGGTTCCAAGGCCGCCAATCTTTCGGCCGCCTGACGAATAGCGGAGGCGGCGCGCGAACCGCGCCGCCTCTGTTCGCCTTTTTTCAAAAGGAGAGCACCATTTCCGATTCCAAATCCAAGAAGTCCGCGACCCGCACCGCCGACGGCGTGTTCCAGGTCTGGGAGCGCCGCACCCAGTTGGTGAAGAATGAATTGGCGGCGGCCAGCGCCGCCACCGATGCCAAGACCGCGCGCCTGCGCGCCTTGCGCCTGGCCAAGGAGGCCGAGGATGCGGAGGCTGCGCGTCTCGCCGCCCTGAACGCCCCGCCCGCGCCCGCCAAAAAGCGCAGCAAGAATAGCGGCTGATCCCGTTTCCAGTGACCATACGGGCATGACGCACATGACAATGCAGACCAGAGCCGACGTCGAAAATTTCGTGAACAGCTGGGTGGCGCGCCATGTGCGCGCGATACCGCGCCTTGCCGGCAGCCTGCCGCAGGAAGTGGACCGGCTGGCCGCCCACCTGACCAGCGACGCGCGCGCCCATGGCATCAGCGGCGGCGATATCAACCGGGCGCTGGGCGATATCGACGATTACCTGACCGGCAGGATCAACGAGGCCGGCGACCTGCCGCTGCCGGAGACCGGGAACTAAGCCGCCACCCCGCCCGTTTCCGCTGGCAAGCTTCGTGGAGCAGCCCGCATGTCCGCCTTTGCCCTCTATGCCATCGGCTTTGTCGTCTTCGTGGCCGGCGTGCTCTATGCCGAGCATCTGCTGCATGTGCCCCAGACCTGGGTGCTGGTCAGCGGCCTAGTGCTGGTAGGCCTTGGGGTGATGTCGGCGGTCTCCCACACCAAGCGCCGCGATCCGCCCAGCGAAGCGCCGGGACCGTAAGCGCAATCTGGCGCGCTGCCCGCGCATTAAACTCCCTTGTCATGGCCCGGCTTGACCGGGCCACCCAGTGTCCTCACCCTGAGCCTGTCGAAGGGTGAGGACCATAAAAGAAGCCATCCATGTCCCGTGCCTTCGTCAAAGGCGCGAAGCGCGCCGAGGCCGCCACGCATTGGGGCGTAGCGGCAGCGTGCGACCCAATGCGGAGCCGACCATCCAATGTCTAGGGCCTTTGTAAAGGAAACAGCAGAGTCGGCTCCTCCACCCGAACGGATGGTCGACGACGGCCCCAACCTGGTCACACAAGAAGGCCTGGCCCAGATCGAAGGCCATATCGCCCGCATCGAAGCAAGCATGAAGACCGAGACCAATGTGCTGTTGCGCGAAACGCTCGCCCGCGATCTTCGCTATTGGGAAATCCGCAAAAGCACGGCGGAAGTCGTGCATCCTTCAACCGGCGCCGCCGTGGCTTTCGGTTCAACCGTCACCATCACCCGCAAGGGACGCACTCAGACTTTCCGCATCGTGGGAGTTGACGAAGCCGACGCCGCCAGGGGCTTGATCAGCTTCCGCTCGCCCTTGGCTCAGGCCATCTTGGGTTCTGAAGAGGGAGATGTGATTGAGGCCGCGGAGCCACTAGGCGAAATAGAAGTCGTGAAAATCACCTGACGGGTTGTCGCTAATGGTCCGCAGCGGCGGCCCGGCGATATCATCGAAGCGCTGGAGCCGTTGGGGAGATTGAAATATTCGACAATTAATCAGGCGGCCCTTCTAAATTTTTCCTCGAGAGCAGCATATTGGATGGCACTGTTGAACATCCGCATTAACATCACGGTCCGATCCGCCGCATATTCAAAATCCCCTTCTTCAATAGGCATCTCCCGGCCATGAGCGATATGATTTCTCCGGTCAAGAAGAGCCTTATCAATAAAAGAACCCTCACCTTCAAACGGGGAAACATCTAAGCCGATCACCAACCCGATCTCTCTAAGCACATCCATAGAAAGGTTCGACCTCGTATCGACAATCTGGTCACCCTCTTTGCCAAACCGAATTTTCCACACCCCTTCCAAATCTAGCAGAAAATCAATTTGAGTTGTTTTCAGCTAATGCTTCGCAGCAAACCTATCCAGCCGACCGCGCACCTCTGCAAGTGAATATCCATACTTTAGCGAACCTAGATTGATCCTCTTCGAAGCAACGAAGGAGACATAGGCGGAAGCACAGAATTTAATGTGACCTTCCCAGTGCGCATATATTAGCGGTATCGATGCGCGCAGCACCGTCTTTTTAAAAGTCGGCGCCGATATACGAACCACTTGCTTTAAATCAGATACCTCCCGTTGCCGCCAGACCAGATCATCGTAAAGTGCGTGAGATAGGGTATCTAGGTCATATATTTTCATGGAGCAAACCACTTTGCCCCATACTCGACAAAATTGATGGCTGACGTGGCGTTAGGCTAAAGCAGCCCTTCGACCGTCTCTCCCGGCCTGCACAACATCGCGCCCTTGGGCGTCACCACGATCGGCCGGTTCATCAGGATCGGGTGGGCACTCATCGCCGCCAAGAGGCAGTCGTCGTCGCGGCCCTCCAATTCCATCTCGTCATAGACCGGCTCCTTGCTGCGGATCACGTCCGTCACCCGCACCTTCATCTGGTCCTTGATCAGGTGGCGAAGCTTTTGCGGCGTCAGCGGTGTCTTCAGATATTCGACGATGTGGGGCTCGATGCCCTTGCTGCGAATTATCTCCAATGCTTTCCGCGAATTGGAGCAACTGGGATTGTGATAGATGGTCACGTTCATTCAGGCCTCCCATTTCAGAGCTTGTGGCCGCGCTGCCGCTCGCTTGTGCTCGCGGCGTTCGCCGCTCAAAACAGTCCACCGGACTGTTTTGCCCGCCTGCGGCGGTCGCGGCTCACTTTCCAGCGCCTTGCGGGAGTTCGAGCAGGATGGGTTATGGTAGATGGCGGTCCTCCCAGCCAGGCTGTCATGGCCCGCAAGTGCGGGCCATCCAGATGATCATAACGCTCATTGTCGGCTCGCGGACGCTCGCCGGCTGTGTAGCCCGGTCAGGCCGGGCCATGACATTGGGGGTACGGCCACCGCCGGCCTCGCGCTGTATGCAGTTTGGTCTCTGATCGGCACATCCTCCCGGCCTCGTGGCGCATTTGGACATGCGCCCCGTCCGCACGCTGGCGCTACGGACCGTTCGCCGCTCAGAATGGTCCACTGGACCATTTTGTCCGCCTGCGGCGGTCGCGGCTCACCCCGTTGCCATCGCCTTCGCCCGGGCGTATTGTCGCGGTCACGTGGAGTTACGGCCCGTTACAGAGAAGCGCACCTAAACTATCCCTGCCCGCTCTTAGAGTGCGCGCCTGGACGACGGTTGAACTTCCTTCCCTGCAACACCGAAGCCCCCGTTCCGCCACGGCATTCCGCCGCAGCGGAAATCTTTGCAGGAACAGTATAATGACTATCGGAACCGTGAAATTCTTCAACACCTCCAAGGGCTTTGGTTTCATCGCGCCGGAAGGCGGCGGCAAGGATGTGTTCGTCCACGCCACCGCCGTGGAAGCGGCGGGCATGCGCACCCTGAACGAAGGCCAGAAGGTCTCGTTCGACATCGTGCCGGACGCCCGTGGCGCCAAGGCCGCGAACCTGAAGCCCGTCTAACGGTTTCGAAGTTTCGCGACGAATAAAGGGCCGGTGGAGCGATCCGCCGGCTCTTTTTATTTTGCCGCCGCTGTCGCCCGCGTCACTGCGTGGGCGGCTGGGCCGCCGGCTTGAACAGGATGGTCACTTCCTTCTGCGCCGTGCCGCTGGTGAAGCTGGCGCTGTGGCTCTGGCCGCTGCCGCCGATCAGGGTGGCGGTGGCGGTGTACTGGCCGGGCGGCGCCTTGAACAGGATCCAGGGCGCGTCACAATCGGTCTCGACCAGGGTCTGGCCGCCCTTGGCCAGGGTGACATGGGCGTTGGCGAGGTCGGCGCCGCCGGTGGTGGCCAGCACGATCTTGACCGGATAGGCCTTCCAGCGTGGATCGTCCTTGGCGGAGCCCACGCCGGTGCAGACCGTATCGACCCCGTTGATGTTGGTGGGCGTGTCCTGCACCGCCAGCGCCTGGGTGGCCATCAGGGTGACCGCCGCGGAAAATACGGTGACGGTGCTGATCAGAAAAAGTCGCATCTGAAATCTCTCCGTTACCCCCACCGACTAAGCGCACAGACAGCTTCCGGGTTCCCCCGGTTCCATGGCAGGCTGGCGCCTCCTGGGGGGAATGAATGACCAGATATCACGGTATCGCGGCGGCGCTGGCGCTGCTTGCGTTGGGCGCGCCCGCAGACGCCGCGCAGAAGGCCCATGCCATCGCGCACCTGAAGAACCTGGACGGAAAGCCGGTGGGCGCGGTGGATTTCGCCGCCGTCAATCGCGGGGTGCTGGTCACTTTCGACCTGCATGACTTGGCCCCCGGGGCGCACGCCATCCATCTGCACACCTCCGGCAATTGCGACGCCAAAAGCGGCTTCACCGCGGCCGGGCCCATCCTGACCCTGGTCCCCGGCAAGCAGCACGGCTATCTGGCCGAAGGCGGCCCGGAAGCGGGCGACCTGCCCAACCAGTTCGCCGGCGCCGACGGGCACCTGCATGCCAGCGTGGTGGCGAACGGCTTCGGCCTGGGCAATGGCAAACGCTCGATCTTCGACCGCGACGGCGTCGCCATCATCGTGGATGCGCGAGCCGATGATTACCGCACCCAGCCCCTGGGCAATGCCGGGGACCGCATCGCCTGCGGCGTGGTCATCCGCACCGCGGGCCCCAAATCCAGGCATAAAAAGCCCCACTGACGGTGGGAAACCCGACGGGTGGTAACCCCGGAACCGCCATGACATATTCCGGGCCACCATGGGACTCGAAAAGCCGCAATCGCTTGCCCTGCGCGACCTGATCGACGCCGACGCCCTGCGCCGCGGGCTGACCGCGCTGGCCAGGGAAACCGGCGATCCCGGCACTCTGCGCAAGTCGGGCCTGATCCTGATCAAGGCCGCCTTCGCGCAAGGCCGCGAGAAGGTGAAATACGCGGTGGAGAAGGAGGGCCTGCCCGGCCTGGCCGCGGCCCGCGCCCTGTCGCAGCTGCAGGACAGCGTGATCCAGGTGATCTACGACTTCGCCACCAAGCATGTCTATTACGCCCAGAACCCGTCCAGCGCCGAACGCATCGCGGTGGTGGCGACCGGTGGCTATGGCCGGGGCGAGCTGGCGCCGGGCTCCGACATCGACCTTCTGTTCGTGCGCCCCTTCAAGCAGACCGCCTGGGGCGAAAGCGTCATCGAATTCATCCTCTACATGCTGTGGGACCTGGGGCTGAAGGTCGGCCACGCCACCCGCAGTCTCGCGGAGAGCGTGCGGCTGGCCAAGCTCGACATCACCATCCGCACCGCCATCCTGGAGGCGCGCTACATCTGGGGCGACCGCGGCCTTTACGAAGACCTGCGCAAGAAGTTCTGGAACGAGGTCGCCACCGGCAATGGCCGCGACTTCGTCGAAGCCAAGCTGGGCGAGCGCAGCCTGCGCCATGGGCGCCAGGGCGAAAGCCGCTATCTGGTCGAGCCCAACATCAAGGAAAGCAAGGGCGGCCTGCGCGACCTGCAGACCCTCTACTGGATCGGCAAGTATCTCTATCATGTGGAAGACGCCGCCGACCTGGTCGAGCATGGCGTCTTCACCAGGGACGAATACAAGACCTTCCAGAAGGCGGAAGCCTTTCTGTGGAATGTGCGGGTGCATCTGCATTACCTGCTGGGCCGGGCCGAGGAACGGCTTTCCTTCGACGTGCAGCCGGGGCTGGCCACCGAGCTGGGCTATGTCAACCCGGAAAAACCGCGCCGGGCGGTGGAAGCCTTCATGCGCGCCTACTTCCTGGTGGCCAAGGATGTGGGCGATCTGACCCGCATCTTCTGCGCCGCGCTGGAGGAACAGCACAGGAAGCCCCGCCCGTCGCTGTCGCGCATGCTGCCGGGGTTTCTGAAAGCCCGCAGCGCCAATGACGATTTCTATGTCGAGAATGGCCGGCTGAATGTCGATCCCGCCATCTTCCGGGCCGATCCCGCCAACATCCTGCGGCTGTTCCATATCGCCGACGCCAAGGGCGTGGACATCCATCCCCATGCGCTGCGCACCGTCACCCGCTCGCTCGACCTGATCACCGACCAGGTGCGCAACAACCAAAGCGCCAACCAGGCCTTCCTGGAAGTGCTGACCTCGCGCCATGATCCGGAGCGGGCGCTGCGGCTGATGAACGAGGCGGGCGTCTTGGGCCGCTTCATTCCGGAATTCGGCCATGCCGTGGGCCTGATGCAGTTCAACATGTACCACCACTATACGGTGGACGAGCATCTGATCCGCGCCGTGGGCAATGTCGCGGCGATCGAGCGCGGCGACCTCAAGCAGGAAAGCCCCGTCTCCAGCGAGATCGTCAAGCGCATCCAGTCGCGCAACGTGCTTTATTGCACCATCCTGCTGCATGACGTGGCCAAGGGCCTGCCGGGCGACCATAGCGATGTGGGCGCGGCCATCGCCCAGAGCCTGTGCCCGCGGCTGGGCCTGTCGGCCAACGACACCGCCGCGGTGGCATGGCTGGTCAAGAACCATCTGGTGATGAGCGACACCGCCCAGCGCCGCGACGTCTCCGATCCCAAGACGGTGCGCGATTTCGTCGACATGGTGCAGTCGCCGGAGATGCTGCGCCTGCTACTGGTGCTGACCGTCGCCGATATTCGCGCGGTCGGGCCCGGCGTGTGGAACGGCTGGAAGGGCCAGTTGCTGCGCGAACTTTATTATGCGGCCGAGAACATGATGATGGGCGGCGACCAGGTGCCGTCGCGCTCCAGCCGCGTCGCCGCCGCCAAGGCGGGGCTGGAGCAACGGCTGGCCGACTTCACGCCCGAACAGCGCGAACGGGTGCTGAACCGCCATTACGACAATTACTGGCTGGCTTTCGACGCCGGCGACCTGGAACGCCATGCCCGCCTGACCACCAGGGCCGATGCGCAAGGCCAGCTGCTGGTGCTGGACACCACCAACAACACCTTCCGCGCCATCACCGAGGTCATTCTCTACACTCCCGACAATGCCGGCCTGTTCTCGCAATTCGCCGGCGCCATCGCCATGGCGGGCGGCTCCATCGTGGACGCCAAGGCCTTCACCACCTGCGACGGCTTCGCAGTCGATGTGTTCTCGGTGCAGGATGCGGAGGGCGAAGCCTTCAGCGATCCGGAACGGCTGGGGCGCCTGCGCCAGACCATCGAAAAGACCCTGCGCGGCGAACTGCGCCCCCGGCGCGAACTGGCGCGCAAGACCATGCGCAGCCGCGCCAGCGCCTTCTCCATCCGTCCCAAGATCCATTTCGACAACGAGGCCTCGCGCATCGCCACCGTGATCGAGGTGGAATGCCTGGACCGGCCCGGCCTGCTCTATGACATCACCCAGGCCATCTTCGAGGCGGGGCTTTCCATCTCCACCTCCATGGTGGCGACCTATGGCGAGCGGGCGGTGGACGTTTTTTATGTGCGCGACGGCTTCGGCCACAAGATCGTGCATCCGGCGCGGCTGGAAGCGGTGGAGAACCGTCTCAAAGGTGCGCTGTCACCGGCGCCTCTTGATGCGACTGCGCCAGCCAAGGCATAACCCCGGTTATGACTCACAAGCCTCTTGTTCTTTCGGGCATGCAGCCCACCAACACACTGCATCTGGGCAACTATCTGGGCGCGCTGAAAAACTGGGTGCGCCTGCAGGAGGAGATGCCCTGCCTGTTCTGCGTGGTGGACATGCACGCCATCACCCAGGATGCGGGCTATGGCAAGCCGGACGAACTGACCCAGGCGACGCGGGAAGTCACCGCCGCCTATATCGCCGGGGGCGTGGACCCCAGGCGCTCGCCCATCTTCAACCAGGGCCAGGTGCCCGAGCATGGCGAGCTGGCCTGGATCCTCGACTGCGTGGCGCGGCTGGGCTGGCTCGACCGCATGACCCAGTTCAAGGAGAAGTCGGGCAAGCACAAGGAACGCGCCAGCGTGGGGCTTTACACCTATCCCGTGCTGATGGCGGCCGACATCCTGGTCTACAAGGCGACCCATGTGCCGGTGGGCGAGGACCAGAAGCAGCATCTGGAGCTGGCGCGCGACATCGCCCAGAAGTTCAACAATGATTTCGGCGTGCCCGACTTCTTCCCCCAGCCCGAGCCGGTGATCACCGGCACAGGCACGCGGGTGATGAGCCTGCGCGACGGCACCAAGAAGATGTCCAAGTCCGATGAGAGCGACATGAGCCGCATCAATCTGACCGACGATGCCGATGCCATCGCCAACAAGATCAAGCGCGCCAAGACCGATCCCCTTCCCCTGCCCGCGTCCAAGGACGAACTGAAAGACCGGCCCGAGGCCGAGAACCTGATCAACATCTATGCCGCCCTGGCCGACCAGGAGCGTGATGCGGTGATGCGAGAGTTCGCCGGCCAGCAATTTTCCGTCTTCAAGAGCCGGCTTGCGGACCTCACCGTGGCGAAGCTTTCGCCAATCAATGACGAAATGCGCCGCCTGCTGGCCGATCCGGCGGAGATCGACCGCATCCTGCGGCAGGGCGCAGTGAGCGCCCGCAGCATCGCGACCCCCATCATGGATGAGGTGAAGCGTCGCGTGGGCTTCATCACCTGAGCGCTATAAGGTCCGGCCATGACGCTGGACCCGCTTGTCCTGTCGCGTTTGCAGTTCGCCTGGGTTGTTGCCTGGCACATTCTCCTGCCGGCGCTGACCGTGGGGCTGGCTTCCTATATCGCGCTGCTGGAAGGCATCTGGTTCGTCACCGGCAAGGATATCTGGTTTCGCATCTCCGGCTTCTGGACCCGCATCTTCGCCGTGGCCTTCGGCATGGGCGTGGTGTCGGGCGTGGTGATGCCGTTCCAGTTCGGCACCAACTGGAGCCGCTTTTCCGACGCCACCGCCAATATCATTTCGCCCATGCTGGCCTATGAGGGCCTGACCGCCTTCACCCTGGAAGCGGGCTTTCTGGGCGTGCTGCTGTTCGGCCGCCATCTGGTGCCGCGCTGGGCGCATTTCGCCTCCGCCGTGCTGGTGGCGACCGGCACGCTGTTCTCCACCTTCTGGATCCTGGTGACCAACAGCTGGATGCAGACGCCCGGCGGCTACAAGATCGTGAACGGCATCTTCTATCCCACCAGCTGGAGCGAGATCGTCTTCAACGCCTCCTTCCCCTATCGCTTCATGCACACGGTGGCGGGTTTCTATGTCACCACCGGCTTTGTCGTGCTGGGCGTGGCGGCAACCTTGCTGCGGAAAGGAAAGTCGCGTGAAGAAGCCAGGCTGATGCTGTCCATGACGCTATGGCTTCTGACCGTGCTGGTGCCGCTGCAGATTTTCCTGGGCGACCTGCAGGGCCTCAACACCCTGCACCATCAGCCCGCCAAGCTGGCCGCCATCGAAGCCCATTGGAACCGGGAAGCGCGCGCGCCGCTTACCCTGTTCGCCATTCCCGACCAGCAGGCGCAGACCAACCGCAACGCCATCGAGGTGCCGCTGCTGGGCAGCCTGATCCTGACCCATGACATCAACGGCGTGGTGCCGGGACTGAAGGATTTCCCGCGCCAGGATCTGGCGCCGGTGATCATCCCCTTCTTTGCCTTTCGCATCATGGTCGGGATCGGCTTTGTGATGCTGGCGCTGGTGGCGGCGGGGCTTTGGTTCAGGCTTCGCCGCAGGCTCTATGACAACGGCCTGTTCCTCAAGGCATTGATGTGGTCCGCGCCGCTGGGCTTCATTGCCGTGGTGGCGGGCTGGACCACCACCGAAACCGGCCGCCAGCCCTGGACGGTCTATGGCGTGATGCGCACCGCCCAGTCGGTGACGCCGTCACTGACCGGGATTGACGTGCTGATCTCGCTGCTGGGCTATCTGGCGGTCTATTGCATCATGTTCCCCACCGGCCTGTGGTTCGTGCTGCGCATCGTGCGCGGCGGCGTGACGGCCGAGGAAGCCACGCCCATCGAGGCCGGACGCCCGGCCGCGCCGGTCAAGCCGGTGCCCGCGCCATGATCATTTTCGATTTCGTGCCGATATGGACACTGATCCTGGGACTGGCGGTTTTCTTCTATGTCCTGCTGGACGGCTTCGATCTGGGTGTCGGCATTCTCTACAACTTCGCCCCCACCTCCGGGGACCGCAACCTGCTGATGAATTCCATCGCCCCCATCTGGGACGGCAATGAGACCTGGCTTGTGCTGGGCGGCCTGGGGCTTCTGGCGGCCTTTCCACTGGCCTTCGCCATCATCCTGCCCGCCGTCTATTTCCCCATCCTGGTGATGCTCTTGGCGCTGATCTTCCGCGGCGTGGCATTCGAATTCCGCTTCCGCGACGTTGAACATCGCACCTTCTGGGATCATGCCTTCGGCTATGGCTCGGCAATAGCCACCTTCGCGCAGGGCGTGGTGCTGGGCGCCTTCATCCAGGGTTTTCAGGTGGACGGACGGCATTTCAGCGGGAGCAGTTTTGACTGCATCACGCCATTCTCGCTGTTCACCGGCATCGCCCTTTTGTTCGGCTACAGCCTTTTGGGTTCGGGCTGGCTGATCCTGAAGACGGAAGGCACCTTGCAGGAGGGCGCGCGCCGGCAAGCG
Source organism: Rhizomicrobium sp. (assembly GCA_036267165.1). Lineage (GTDB taxonomy): Bacteria > Pseudomonadota > Alphaproteobacteria > Micropepsales > Micropepsaceae > Rhizomicrobium. The sequence continues at coordinate 12,632 of DATAWO010000009.1, forward strand.
CGCCTCTGTTTCCTGGGCACGCTCGCCGCGGTCGGCGTCGTCAGCCTGTGGACGCCGCTGGTAGATCCTGACATCGCGCAGCGCTGGTTTTCCTGGCCCAATATCGCGTTCCTGGCGCCCGTGCCGGTCCTGACGGCGCTGTTCGGGCTTCTGGAGTGGCGCGCCATCGCCAATCCCAAAGCGGAGCTGCAGCCCTTCGTCTACGCCATACTGCTGTTCAGCCTGTCCTATCTGGGTATCGCCATCAGCCTGTTTCCCATGATCGTGCCGCATCACTATTCGCTGTGGCAGGCGGCATCCTCGCCGGACACCCAGATTTTCTTAGGGGTAGGCACCCTGTTCCTGCTGCCGGTGATCCTTGTCTATACCGGCTGGTCTTATTGGGTGTTCCGGGGCAAGGTGCGCGCCGACACCGGATATCACTAGAGGTCTTCCGGGTCGCAGCGGAATCACTATTACCCTCGTCACCATGGGCGGGCCCCTCGAACCGCGCGAAGCGCGGTCAGAGGGTAAACTTCACGACCCGCCCATCCAGGGCAACAAATTCGGTGCTTGTGGCTCTGGATGGCCGGCTCGGAGGCCGGCCATGGTGAGAAGAGAAGGAAGTCTTGACACGAAAGAACCACAGTCCATGTTGAACACCGTTCTTGTCACCGGCGCAGCCAAAAGGCTTGGCCGCGCCATTGCCCTGGACCTGGCAGGCGATGGCTGGAACGTGGCGGTCCATTATCACGGCTCGGAGGACGACGCCGATGGCGTCACCCAGGCGGCGCGCGCCTTTGGCGTCGAGGCCATCGCGTTGAAATGCGACCTGTCCAGGGAAACCGAGGCCGCGACGCTGGTGGACCGCGCGGCAAAGGAATTGGGCCCGCTGACCGCGCTGATCAATTCCGCATCCCTGTTTGAGAATGACGACTGGCGCAGCGCCACCCGCAAAACCTGGGACGACCATATCGAAACCAATCTGCGTGCGCCTTTGCTGCTGTCACAGATGTTTGCGAAGCAGCTTCCGGACGGCGAGCACGGCAATATCGTCAACATCATCGACCAGCGCGTGCTCAAGCCCACCCCGCAATTTTTGTCCTACAGCATCAGCAAGGCGGGGCTTTACTGGCTGACCACGACGCTCGCCCAGGGCATGGGCCCGCACATCCGCGTCAATGCGGTGGGGCCCGGTCCCACCTTGCGCAATCCACGCCAGTCGGAAGTCGATTTTTCCCGCCAGCGCGACGCCACCATCCTCAAGCGCGGCGCCGATCCCGCCGACATCTGCCAGGCCGTGCGCTATCTTCTGGGGGCTGGGGCCGTCACCGGCCAGATGCTGGCGGTGGATGGCGGCCAGCATCTGATCTGGCAGACCCCCGATGTGCAGGTGGGCGAATGAGCAAGCTTGAACCCCCGCGTTTTGCCAGCGCCACCAGCGGCAGCCGCCATGTCTTCATCCGCAACCTGGAACTGCCGGCCCATATCGGCGTCTATGCCCGCGAAGAAGGCCGCACCCAGCCGGTGCGCATCAATGTCGACCTGGCCACCGACGACTTCGCCGACGCCCAGGACATGCTGGAAAATGTGGTGGACTATCACGTGATCGAGAAGCGCATCCGCGCCATTATCGCCGAAGGCCATGTGCGGCTGGCCGAAACCCTGGCCGAGCGCATCGCGGCGGCCTGTTTCGAGGACGCGCGGGTGCGCACTGTCCGGGTGCGGGTCGAAAAGCTGCAGGCCCTGACCCATGCCGAAAGTGTGGGGATTGAGATCGAGCGCACCCGCTGACATTTTGCTTGCCATTCGCCGCCCGCGACCCCTCGCGCTACGCTGGCGCTAGCTAGCGACCGCTGCCGCTCGGGCCAAAGGCGGCGGGTATAGAGATTGAGCGCACGCGCTAATATATTGGCGACATGAATTCTCCCGAGACGCCCCTGAAGGGCGCCGACCGCATCGCCGCCTATCTCAAGACCCTGCCCGACGCGCCCGGCGTCTATCGCATGCTGAATGCGGCGGGCGACGTGCTCTATGTCGGCAAGGCCAAGAGCCTGAAGAAGCGCGTGGCGTCTTACGCGCGCGGCGGGGTGCATGCCGACCGCCTCACCCGCATGGTGGCGGAAACCGCGGAGATGCTCTTTGTCACTACGGCCAGCGAGACCGACGCGCTGCTGCTGGAATCCAACCTGATCAAGCGGCTGAAGCCCCGCTACAATGTCAGCTATCGCGACGACAAGAGCTTTCCCAACATCCTGCTGCGCGAGGACCATCCCTTTCCGCAGTTGCTGAAGCATCGTGGCGCCAAGACCATGAAGGGCGTCTATTTCGGGCCGTTCGCTTCGGCCGGTGCGGTCAACCGCACGCTGAACACCCTGCAGCGCGCCTTCCTGCTGCGTTCCTGCTCGGATTCGGTATTCGACAGCCGCACCCGGCCCTGCCTGCTGTTCCAGATCAAGCGTTGCAGCGCGCCTTGCGTGAACCGCATCGACCTTGCCGGTTACAACGCGCTGGTCGAGGAAGCCGAAGAATTCCTCCGGGGCAAGAGCCAGGCGGTGCAGGACGAACTGAAAGCCGAGATGTCGAAGGCCTCGGACGCCATGGATTTCGAGGCCGCCGCCAAGCTGCGCGACCGCTTGCGCGCGATGAGCCACATTCAGGCGTCGCAAGGCGTCAATCCCTCGACCTTCGAGGAAGCCGACCTGTTCGCCGCCTATAGCGAAGGCGGTCACACCTGCATCCAGGTATTCTTCTTCCGCGCCGGACAGAATTGGGGCAACCGGCCCTATTTCCCCCGCCATGCCGGCGACCTGCCGCTGGCGGAGGTGCTGGAAAGCTTTGTCGGCCAGTTCTATGACGAACGCACCGCGCCCGGGCTGATCCTCACATCCGAGGAATTGCCGGACCGCGCCCTGCTGGCCGAGGCGCTGGGTTTGCGCGCCGAACACAGAGTCGAAATCTCCGCCCCCCAGCGTGGCGAGAAGCGCGAAATCATGGAGCGCGCGCTGGCCAATGCGCGCGAACAATTGGGCCGCCACATGGCCGAGAACAGCGCCCAGACCCAGTTGCTGGAAGGCGTGGCCGATGTCTTTGGCCTGGAACAGCCGCCGCGGCGCATCGAGGTCTATGACAATTCCCACATCCAGGGCGCGCATGCCCTGGGCGCCTTCATTGTGGCGGGACCCGAAGGCTTCGAAAAGGCGCAGTACCGCAAGTTCAACATCAAGACCGGGGAACTCACGCCGGGCGACGACTATGCCATGATGCGCGAGGTGCTGACCCGCCGCTTTGCCCGCATGATCAAGGAAGAGGGCGAGGAACCCGACAATGGCAAATGGAAGCGGCCCGACCTGGCGCTGATTGACGGCGGCCCGGGCCAGCTTTCCATCGCTTGCCAGGTGTTCGCCGATCTGGGTGTGGAGGACGTGGCGCTGGTGGGCATTTCCAAGGGGCCCGACCGCGACGCCGGGCGCGAGCATTTCTATCTGCCCGGCAAGGAGCCCTTCCGCCTCGATCCCAAGAGCCCGGTCCTTTATTATTTGCAACGGTTGCGCGACGAAGCCCACCGCTTCGTGATCGGCGGCCATCGCAAGAAACGCAGCGCCGCCATCGGCGCCAATCCGCTGGACGAGATCGCCGGCGTGGGCGCCGGCCGAAAGCGCGCCCTGCTGCAGCATTTCGGTTCCGCCCGCGCCGTGGCCGGGGCCAGCCTGTCCGATCTGTCCGCGGTGGATGGGGTGAGCGCGACACTGGCCAAGAAAATCTTTGATTTCTTCCACCCGGGTGGATGACCTGCCCGTGGAGGGGTTCTAAACTGCCCCCATGTTCGCCCTGCCCAATGCCCTCACCATCATGCGCATCGTACTGGTGCCGGTGTTTGTCGTTGCCTATGTCATCCCGGGCGATCTGGCGCGCTTCATCTCGTTTCTGGTCTTCGCGCTGGCCGGGATCAGCGACTGGCTGGACGGCTTCGCCGCCCGCAAGCTCAAGGCCGGCTCGGATTTCGGCCGCATGCTGGACCCCATCGCCGACAAGGTGCTGGTGGCTGTGGCACTGATGATGCTGGTGGCGGAAGGCACTTTCCGCCGGGTCAATCCAACTACCGGCGACACAGCCTTCAGCCTACTGCGCCTAGTGCCCGCCCTGATCATCCTGTCGCGTGAGATCCTGGTCTCGGGCCTGCGCGAATTCCTGGCTGGCACCAAGGTCAGCGTGCCGGTCACCCATGTGGCCAAATTCAAGACCGCGGTGCAGATGATCGCCATTGGCGCGATGATTCTAACGCCTCTGGTCAACGAATATGCTCCGGATCTGCCGGGAAAAACGTACACCGGCATCGCATATTTCTTGCTGTGGGTGGCGGCCGCGCTCACCGTCTATACCGGCGTGATCTATTTCAAGAACGGCGTGGCATATTTGCGCCCCGGGCCAACCCCGGAACCCACGCGGCTGCGCGAACCGGCGTGAGTCTGTGAATTTTCTCTGGGTCATTTTCACCGTGCTGGGTGCGGCGGGCCAGACCGCGCGCAACGCCATGCAGCGCGAGCTGACGCCCCGGCTGGGCGCTTTGGGCGCCACCCTGGTGCGCTTTCTGTTCGGCTTTCCCTTCGCGCTTGTGTTCCTGGCCGCTGTGCTGGCGTCCACCCATGCGGTCTTGCCGGGGATCAGCTTCGGCTTCGCGCTGTGGACGTTGCTGGGCGCGACGACCCAGATCGGCGGCACCGCCCTGATGCTGATGACCATGGAGCAACGCTCTTTCGTCGTCACCGTCGCCTATCTCAAGACCGAGCCGGTGCTGGTGGCGTTGATGGGGCTTGTGTTCCTGGGCGATCCGCTGACCCTGGCCATGGCGCTGGCGATCGTGGTGGCCATGGCCGGGGTGGCCCTGATCTCGGTCAAGCCCGAAGCACTCACCGGCGGCAACTTTTCTAATTGGAGGGGGCCGGCACTGCTGGGGCTGTCATCGGCCGCCCTGTTCGCGGCCTCGGCCATCGGCTATCGCGGCGCCATCCTGTCCTTGCATCAGGCCAGCTTTGTGCTGGCGGCAACCTTTTCCCTGGCGGCGGGGCTGACCTTGCAGACCCTATTGCTGCTGGCCTGGCTGCTTTTGTTCAAGCCCGCCACGCTCAAGGCCATCGCCGTACTGTGGCGGCCGAGCCTGCTGGCAGGCTTTGCGGGAGCCACGGCTTCCGAATTCTGGTTTCTGGCGTTCGCGCTGGCCACCGCCGCCAGTGTGCGAACCCTGGCGCTGGTGGAAGTGCTGTTCGCCCAAGGGGTGACGCGCTTTGTCTTCCGCCAGAAGACCACGGTCCGCGAAGCCGCGGGCATCGTCCTGCTGCTGGCGGGCGCGGCGCTTATCGTATGGGTGAGTCCGAAAGCTTGAAGTGACGCGCGGCCCGCAGCTCAAAAACCACTGCACCTCACCGTTCGACAAGCTCGGGGTGAAGAATTTACATAAACTCCTCATGCTGAGCTTGTCGAAGCATGAGGGAGCGCGACTATGCTGAACGAAGATCTTAAGCCGAAACCGTCGCGACGCCACGCACTTCGTCCGCGTAGGCTGTCATCAGCATTTCCGTCAGCGCACCGGGCTTGAAGCGGTAAGGCCCGATCTCCGACACCGGCGTTACTTCCGCCGCCGAACCGGTGAGGAAGCACTCGCTGAAATCCTTCATCTCGTCCGGCTCGATATGCCGCTCCACCACCCTGACGCCGCGCGCCCTGGCGATGGCGATCACCGACTGGCGGGTCAGGCCATTGAGAAAACAGTCGGGAATGGGGGTGTGCAGCACGCCATCCTGCACAAAGAAGACATTGGCGCCGGTGGCTTCCGCGACATAGCCGCGATAGTCGAACATCAGCGCATCGGCATAGCCGTTCGCCTCCGCCTCATGCTTGGAGACGGTGCAGATCATATAGAGGCCCGCGGCCTTGGCATGCACCGGCGCGGTATCGGGCGCCGGCCGGCGATAGCGCGCAAGGCCCAGCCGGATGCCCTTGAGCTTTTCCGCCGGGCTGAAATAGGACGGCCAGGGCCAGCAGGCGACCGCGACATGGATGGTGGTCGCTTGTGCCGACACCGCCATCATCTCACTGCCGCGGAACGCCACCGGGCGCAGGTAACCGTCCTTGATGTCCTGGACCTGGGCGGCATCAATGCAGGCCTGGTTGATCTCTTCCCTGGTGAAGGGAATCTTCATGCCCAGGGTTTCAGCCGAGCAGAACAGCCGGTCGGTATGTTCCTTGAGCTTGTAGATCTTGCCGCCATAGATGCGCTGGCCCTCGAACACGCAGGAGCCGTAATGCAGGCCATGGGTCAGCACATGGGTCTTGGCGTCCTTCCAGGGCACCAGCTTGCCATCATACCAGAGCGAGCCATCGCGCTGGTCGAAAGGGATCACGTCTGCCATCGTCACTGTCCTGCCGGGCTTGCCCGCCTCCCTGGGAGGGCCTAGTTTTTCTGCCATGTATTGCAGCATGGCCGATGCGAAAACCGCAAGGGCGGCAAGGGCTTTTTCGCCCCCCGGCCGGGCATGGCAGCCATGAGTTTGCCAGGCGAACCGCACCTGTTGGTGGTCGATGACGACGAGCGGCTGCGCGCCCTTCTGCAGCGCTATCTGTCCAGCAATGGTTACCGGGTGAGTGCTGCGCCGGGCGCGGCCGAGGCCCGCGCCCTGATGAAGAGCATGGAATTCGACCTCCTGATCCTGGACGTGATGATGCCCGGCGAATCCGGCCTGGAGCTGACCCAAAGCGTGCGCAAGGAATCCGCGGTGCCCATCCTGATGCTGACGGCCCGGGGCGATCCGGCCGACCGCATCGCCGGCCTGGAACTCGGCGCTGATGATTACCTGCCCAAGCCGTTCGAGCCGCGCGAATTGCTGCTTCGGGTCAATTCGCTGCTGCGCCGGGCCACGCCCGCCGAAAGTCCCGCGGCGGGGCCGGTGCGCATGGGCGAGGCGCTGTTTGATCCCTCGACCTCGCGGCTGACACGCGCGGGCAGGCCGGTGAAACTGACCGGCGCGGAAGCAGCCCTGCTGCAACTGTTCGCCACCCATGCCGGGCGGCCTTTTTCCCGCAGCGAACTCTGCAAGCGCCTGAATGTGGCGCTGGAGCGTTCCATCGACGTGCAGGTGACGCGGCTGCGCCGCAAGATCGAGGAAGACCCCAAGCTGCCGCTCTATCTGCAGACTGTGCGAGGCGTGGGTTATATGCTGGTGCCTGACCGTGGTTGAACCACACGCCTCCACATTTTTTAATGCCCCAATCCGGGCGCATTGGGGCGTGCGCGGCGTTGGCTATATGCTAGTGCCTGACCGTGGGTGAGGGATTTTCCCTCAAGCGTTTCCTGCCGCGCGGGCTGTTCGGGCGCTCCCTGATCATCATCGTCGCGCCCATCGTGCTGCTGCAGGCGATCATCGCCTATGTCTTTTTCGAGCGCGATCTCGACACCACGACCAGAAGGCTGGCGCGCGATGTCGCCGCCGACATCGCGATGCTGGTGGCGCTGGAAGACAACAGCCAGGGCCCCGACCGCGAGCATCTCAGGGCGCTGGCGGCCCGCCAGCTCAACTACCGCATCCGCTTCCTGCCGGGCCAGAACCTGCCGCCGCATCAGGGCCGGCTCACCAGCAATATCGAAATCGCCCTCAACGACATTCTGGAGCAGCGCATCGGGGGCGACCGCGATTTCAGCGCCACGCGGACGGGCGACAATTTCGAGATCAGGGTTGATGTGCATGACGGGGTCTTGGCGGTGCTGGTGCCGCGCGACCGCGTCACCGTGTCCAAGCCCGACATCTTCATCCTCTGGATGGTGGGATCGGCGCTGATCCTGATGGGCATCGCCATCATCTTCCTGCGCAACCAGGTTAGGCCCATCGAGCGGCTGGCGCGCGCCGCCGACAGTTTCGGCAAGGGCCGCGCCGTGCCCGACTTCAAGCCTTATGGCGCCACCGAAGTGCGCCGCGCCGCCCAGGCCTTCATCACCATGCGCGAGCGCATCGAGCGCCACATCACCCAGCGCACCGAAATGCTGGCGGGGGTGAGCCATGACATCAAGACGCCGCTGACACGCCTCAAGCTGGCGCTGGCGATGATGCCCGACGATGCCGACACCGCTCCCATGCGCGCCGACCTCGCCGAGATGGAGCATATGCTGGATGAATATCTGGCCTTTGCCCGCGGCGAGGGCGGCGAAGAATCGGAAAACACCGATTTGAGCGAGTTGGTGCGCGACACCGCCAATGCCGCGGCGAGGGCGCGCCAGCGCGATGGGGTGACCGTCGAGACGCCGGACCATGTGATGGTCAGCGTCAAGCGCGCAGGGCTGCGCCGGGTGCTGACCAATCTGGTGGACAATGCCCTCAAGCACGGCGCGCGCGTCGCGGTCCACCTGACCCAGGACGAACGGCTCGTGGAGATCGCGGTGGAAGATGACGGCCCCGGCATTCCCCAAACCCGCCACGAGGAAGCCTTCCGGCCGTTCCATCGCCTGGATGAGGGGCGCAATCTGCAAAGCGGCGGCTCCGGGCTGGGGCTCGCTATCGCCCGCGACATCGCCCGCGCCCATGGCGGGGATATCGTGCTGGCTAAGTCGGAGCTCGGCGGCCTTAAAGCCACCATCCGCCTTCCTGTTTAATGGTCGCACGGCCCACGGCTCGCTATGCTCGCCTGGCAGATGCTCCGGCGGGGATATAATTCTGGATAAGAGTGCGACGGGCGGGCTGAAGGCGACGGTGCGGTTGCCGGTTTAAGCCTCTCACCATGGCCGGCCTTGAGCCGGCCATCCAACTTCTTTCGCGGCGCTGCCGCACCGCTGATGGATGGGCGGGTCAAGCCCGCCCATGGTGAAAAGAGAGCTTAGCGCAGCTCTTCCGCCCGCTTTTTCGCGGCCTTCACCGCCCGCTTCATCAGCTGCGCCAGCCCGTCATCCGCCATCAGCACCGACAGCGCCGCCGCCGTGGTGCCGCCCGGGCTGGTGACGGCTTCGCGCAAAGCAGAGGCGCTCGATTTGTCCGCCGCCAGAAGGGCGCCCGCCCCCGCCACCGTGGCGCGGGCGAATTTCTCAGCCTGGGCGCGCGGCAGGCCTTCGGCCACACCCGCCTCGGTCAGGGCTTCCGCCATCAGGAACAGATAGGCAGGGCCGGAACCCGACACCGCCGTGACACTGTCGATCAGTTCTTCCCGGCTCACCCATTCGGTCGCGCCCAACGCCGACAGCAAGGACACGGCGCGCTTCTTGTCCGCCGCGGTCGTGCCCCTGGCGGCATAAAGACCGGTGATGCCATGGCCGAAGGCGCCCGGCGTGTTGGGCATGGCGCGGATGATGCGCGCCTTCCGGCCCCAGGCCGCGGACAGAGCCGCGACCGAAGTGCCGGCCGCAATGGAAATCATCAACGCGCCGGATTGCGCGAACCCTGCCAGCGCCTCAGCCTCGCCTTTCAGCACTTGCGGCTTGATCGCCACCACACAGGTGGCAGGCTTGCGCTTGACCTGCGATGGCGCGGCGAACAGTGTTATCTTTTTCGCCCGCGCCAGCTTGCGCAGTTCCGGCGACGGCTTGGGCTCGACCACGGTGATGGATTTGACGCCGCGCCCGAGCCAGCCCTTCAACAGGGCGCCCCCCATTCTGCCCGCACCGACAAGAAGGATGCTCACGGCGCTCTCACGCCTGGCCGGCGCACTCCAGCACCGCCGCGGCGATCGCCTCTTCGGCCGTCTTGCCGCCCCACAGCACGAACTGGAAGGCTGGGTAGTAATGCTCGCAGGCCTCCAGCGCCAGGTTGAGCAGCGCTTCGCACTGGGCGGCGCTGGCCTCGGCGTCGGGGAAGATCATGGCATGGCGGAAGATGATGGTGCCGTCCTGCGGCCAGAGGTCGAAATGGCCGATCCACAGCTTGGCGTTCACCAGCATCAGCAGGTCCGCGACATTCTGCCGGCGCACGCCTTCGCTGATGCGCATGTCGAAGGCGCTGGAGAGATGCAGCGACTGAAGGTCTTCCCGCCAGGAGAAGTTGAAATGGTGGTCACTCCACTTGCCGGCTACCGACAGGTTAAGCTCGTCACGGCCGGCGCGCTCGAAA
>DATAWO010000010.1:0-21416 GCA_036267165.1 Rhizomicrobium sp.
ACGCCCAGCGCCAGGCCCTCGGCCGCCGCCATCACCGACTGGCACCATTCCACCGCCGGCTGGAATTCGGTGTCGGTGCTGCGCATCTCGATGGACTTGGCCAGGGTCTGCAGCTTGACGAGGTCGGGCGAAGTCTGTCCCGCCACCAGCGGCGCATCCTGCACCAGCCGCCACAGGATGCAGACCTGGAAGGAATCGCGGCGCAGCTTCTCCGATGTCAGCTTCTCGCGCGCGCTCTTGAGTTCGGCATCCAGCCGGCGGGCGATCACGTCGGTGGGCAGCTTGTCCTTGGCCTTCATCTTCAGCGAATTGGGCGGCTCGAACAGCTCCACATTGGAAGGACGGCCGGCATCCTTGCGGCGGTCCGGCCCCACATAGTCGGTGGTGATGACAAAGCCCTTGCGGCGCTCGATATGGGTTTCGATGCGGCTGCCCAGCAGCGCCGTGGAAAAGGGCCGCAGCAGAAGATCGTCGGCGCCGCTGGAAACCACCCGGTTGATCATGGCGGTGTTCTTTTCCCAGGCCGTGACGATGATCACGACGAAGGGATTGTGGCCGGCGCCGCCCTGGCGCATCTGCTGGATGGTGACGCACAGTTCCTCGGCCGCGCCCTGGGCTTCGCACAGCGCAATGTCCGGCGGGGACTTCTGCACGGCCTCAAGGAAGGCATCAAGCGTGGAGACCGTCTCGGTGCGGCGGAAGCCCAGCGCGTACATGGCCGCGCGCGTCGCCGTGCGGTTTGCCGGGACGGGATCGTAAATCAGCACATCGACACTGTCGAAAGACAGTTTGCTCATGACCCACCACAGGCATTCTTTTTATGAAGTTAGAATGCGCGCGGGCGCGTTAAGAAAGGGTCAGCCGCGTTGGTTAAGCGTTCTTAAATCGCCCGGATTATGCGCAGGAAATCATCGTGCTTGATGCTGGCGCCGCCAACAAGGGCGCCATTGACTTCCGCAAGACCGAGGATTTCCCCGGCATTGTCCGGTTTCACCGATCCGCCATAGAGGATGCGCATCTCCCGCGCCCCTGCGCCCAGCTGTCGCACCAGCGCGCCGCGGATCTGGTCGTGCATCCTGGCGATCTCGCCCCCCGTCGGCGTCTTGCCGGTGCCGATGGCCCAGATCGGCTCATAGGCCATGACGGTGTTGGCCGCGGTGGCGGCAGCGGGCACGCTGCCGGCGATCTGGCGGCGGCAGATGTCATGGGCGTCGCCGTTGGAGCGCTGGTCTTGCGTCTCGCCGATGCAGATGATGGCGGTGAGCCCGGCGCGCCAGGCGGCTTGCGCCTTGGCGGCGACATCGGCATCGCGCTCGCCATGGTTCTGGCGCCGCTCGGAATGGCCCACGATCACATAGGATGCGCCCGCGTCCTTCAGCATCTCGGCGGCGATGTCCCCGGTATGGGCGCCGGCCGGCGCGGCATGGCAATCCTGTCCACCCAGCGCGAAAGCGCCTTTCACTGTCCAGGCCGCCTGGGCGAGCAGGGTGAAGGGCGGGCAGACCAGTACCTCCGCCACAGCGGGCCCGGCCAGGAGTTCGGTCCTGAGCGCATCCAGATTCTTCAGGCTGGAGGCCAGCCCGTTCATCTTCCAGTTTCCCGCCACCAGCGGCCGCATCACGTTCCCCATGTAAGACCTTGTAATTCCCCGGACTCACCGGCAAAACCGCACCCGTCGCATGGCTTGCCGGCAAGGGTCCCCCTCCCTATCATCCGCCGCCTTCCCAAGCCAAGGCTCTAAGTCACGGAATTGACGTCATGATTCAATGGTTGCACGCCCTGTCCAAGTCCTGGATGGCCACGCTCCTGATGGGCGGCCTCACCCTGAGCTTTCTCGTGTGGGGCATCGCCGACGTCTTTACCGGGGTCTCCAGCTCGGGTGTGGCCTCGGTCGGCTCGACCGACATCGGCCGGCAGGAATTCCAGCGCCTGTATCGCAATTTCGTGCGCAACCAGAGCCAGCAGATGGGCACCGAGATAACCCCCGACATGGCCCAGAAGATGGGCCTGCCGCAGGTGGCGCTGCAGCAGCTGATCAGCCGCACCGCACTGGACAATGAAGCCGTCAGGCTGGGCCTCACCACGCCCGATGCGGAGCTTGCCCAGAATGTGCGCGCCATGGCCGCCTTTCGCGGGCCGCTGGGCACTTTCGACCGTCCCACCTTCATGCAGGCGCTGCAGACCGCCCAGTATAGCGAGGACCAGTTCCTGGCCGAGGTCCGCCAGGACCTGACCCGCGACCAGCTCACCCAGGCGGTGGAGGGCAATTTCGTCGTGCCGCCCACCTATGCCCAGGCGCTCTTCCAGTACCTCAATGAAAAACGCGCCGTCGATTATGTGATCCTGTCGCCGGACCAGGCCGGCGATGTGGCGCCGCCGTCCGACACGGTGCTGGCGGCCTATGTGAAGGCCCATCCCGAACGCTATTCCACGCCGGAATATCGCGACGCCGACTATGCGGTGATCACGCCCGCCGATGTGATGGGCTCGGTCACCGTCAGCGACGCCCAGATCAGCCAAGAATATGACGCGCACAAGGCGACCTATGTCGTTCCCGAAAAGCGCGACATCCAGCAGATCGAATTCAAGACCGGGAAGGATGCGGCCTCCGCCCGCGCCCAGATCGACAAGGGCATGAGCTTTGACGAACTTGCCGCGCGCCAGGGCCTCAAGCCCGACCAGATCTCGCTGGGCACGCTTACCCAAGCCGACCTGCCCGATCCCGACCGCGCCAAGGCGGTCTTTGCCTTGCCCGAAAACCAGGTGAGCCAGCCGCTCAAGACCGCGTTGGGCAGCTATGTGCTGGTCCGCGTCACCAAGATCACGCCCGGCTCGAACAAGACGCTGGCCGATGTGAAGGACGACATTAAAAAGGCGCTGACCACCGCGCTCGCCGCCAACAAGCTGGTGGATGCGGTCAACGCCTATACCGACGCCCGCTCCGGCGGCAGCGACCTCAAGGAAGCGGCCCAGAAATCCGGCATGAAGATCGGCCATCTGACCGCGGTGGACGCGAACGGCCTCAACCCCGATGGCGGCAAGGTGGACATGCCGGCCGACGCGGAATTCCTGCCTACGCTGTTCAAGACCGAAATGGGCGAGGACAGCGATCCCGCCCCCACCAAGGCGGGCGACTATTTCGTGGTGCATGTGAATGGCATCACCCCGCCCAAGCTCAAGCCGGTGGATCAGGTGCGCGCGCAGGCCATCGCCGATTGGACCAATGAGCAGCGCGGCAAGCTTCTGGCCGCCAAGGCGCTGGCCTTGACCGACCAGGCCGAGAAGGACAAGTCGCTGGACAAGGTGGCCAAGGAAATGAAGCTCACGGTGCAGCACAGCCCGGCGCTGACGCGCCAGACCAATGACACCATGTTCAGTGCGGCGTTTGTGCAGCGCCTGTTCATGGCCGAGCCCGGCGGGGTGGTGTCCGGCGCGCAAGGGCTTTCGGGCAATTACATCCTGGCCCGCGTCACCGGCATCGCCCATCCCAAGCTCGACCCGCGCGATCCCAGCTTCCAGGCCGGCGCCGCGCGCCTGTCGCAGGCGCTGGCGGGCGACTTTTCCATCGCCATGGCCAATGCCGCGCGCGAACGCCAGGGCGTGAAGGTCAACCAGAAAATGGTCGCCTCGCTGACGGGCAACCAGTGATCCATCCGTGACCGAATGATCGAGCCCGCATTCGACGCCTTTGCCTTCGGCTATGCCGAGGGCCGCGCCCAGCTCGTCTATACAAGGCTGGTCGCCGACATGGAGACCCCGGTCTCCGCCTTTCTCAAATTGGGTGAAGGACGCCACAACGCCTTTTTGCTGGAAAGCGTGCAGGGCGGCGAAGTGCGCGGCCGCTATTCCATCATCGGCATCCGGCCCGACCTGATCTGGCGCTGCCGGGGCGGAAAGGCCGAGATCAACCGCAATGCGATCAACGATGCGGATAGCTTCACGCCGGAAGGCGCAAAGCCGCTGGAGTCCTTGCGGGCGTTGACGCGCGAGACCCAGGCCGCGGTGCCGAACGGCCTGCCGCCCATGGCGACCGGCTTGTTCGGTTATCTGGGCTATGACATGGCCCGCCAGGTGGAGAACCTGCCCAATCCGCCGCCCGACACGCTGGGCCTGCCCGACGCCATCCTGCTGCGTCCCACCATCACCGCCATCTTCGACAGTGTGAAAGACGAGATCATCGTCATCACTCCGGTCTGGCCTGAAAAAAACAACCAAGGCAAGAGCGTGGACGCGAAAGCGGCCTATGCCCGGGCCAGCGAAAGGCTGAACCAGGCGGTGGTGGAGCTGGAGCGCCCTGCCCCGCCCTCCGCCGAAGTGCCGGCCGACCTGCCCACAGGGGTTGCGGTCGAATCCAACATGACCAAGGCCGAGTATTTCGACGTGGTCGCCCGCGCCAAGGATTATATCCTGGCGGGCGATGTGTTTCAGGTGGTGCCCAGCCAGCGCTTCCGCCGGCCTTTCGCGCTGCCGCCCTTTTCGCTTTATCGCGCGCTGCGCCGGCTGAACCCTTCGCCTTATCTTTATTACCTGGCGATGCCGGGCTTTGAGATCGTGGGCTCCAGCCCCGAAGTGCTGGTGCGCCTGCGCGACGGCAAGGTCACCATCCGCCCCATCGCGGGCACCAGATGGCGCGGCAAGACGCCGGAGGAAGACAAGGCCCTGGCCGACGACCTGATGGCCGATCCCAAGGAACGGGCCGAACATCTGATGCTGGTCGATCTGGGCCGCAACGATGTCGGCCGGGTGGCCAAGACCGGCGCGGTGACGGTGACCGACAGCTTCTTCATCGAACGCTACAGCCATGTGATGCATCTGGTATCGAATGTCGAAGGCGAGATCCGCGACGGGCTGGATGCGGTGGATGCGCTGGCCGCCGGCCTACCGGCGGGCACGCTGACCGGCGCGCCCAAGATTCGCGCCATGGAGATCATCGACGAGTTCGAGAAGGAAAAGCGCGGCGCAGCCTATGCCGGCGCGGTGGGCTATTTCGCCGCCGACGGCTCGATGGACACCTGCATCGTGCTGCGCACCGCCCTGGTCAAGGACGGCACCATGTATGTGCAGGCGGGCGGCGGGGTGGTCGCCGACAGCGTGCCCGAGGCGGAATATCAAGAGACAATCAACAAGGCACGCGCGCTTCTCGCCGCTGCCGAGGAAGCGGTGCGTTTCGCCAGCGCCGCCAGGAAAGGCCAATGATCGAAATCCGGGACTATCACGACTCCGACGGTGCGGCGCTGGCCGGCATCTTCCAGCGCGCGGTGCGCGAGATCGCCCGCAAGGATTATTCGCGCGCGCAGGTTATGGCTTGGGCGCCCGACGCGCCCGACACCGCCATGTTTGCCGCCCGCCGCAGCGCCAGGCCGACTTTCGTGGCCGAATATTGCGGAAAGCTGGCCGGCTTCACCGACCTGGACGAGGACGGCCATATCGACATGTTCTACGTCAATCCGGATTTCCAGCGCCGCGGCGTCGCCAGCGCCATGCTGCGCTTCCTGGCCGAGCGGGCGCAGAACGAAAAACGCAAGCGGTTGCACAGCGAAGTCAGCATCACGGCGCGTCCGGTGTTCGAGCGCCACGGCTTCAAGGTGCTGACCTATCAGACCGTACAGACCAATGGCCAGGCCCTGGGCAATTACCGAATGGAAAAGCTGCTCTGAGTTATTCGTAGCGCAGCGCCGTGGCCGGCACCGCCCGCGCCGTCAGGATCGCGTGGGTGATCACCGTCACCATCGCGATAGCAATCGCCAACGCCGCCGCGCCCAGATAGGGCCACGGCCCTGGTGTCACGTGATAGGCATAGCCCGACAGCCAGCGCTGCATCAGCGCCCAGGCCAGCGGCAGGGCGATAACGACTGCCCACAGCACCGGCTTGAGGAACTGCCATAGCAACAGCAGCACGATGTCGGTACTGGAAGCGCCCATCGCCTTGCGGATGCCGATCTCCTTGGTCCGGCGTTCCGCGGCGGCAATGGACAGCGCGAACAGGCCCAGGCAGGCCAGCAGCACCGCGATGCCGGCAAAGACGGCGAAGGCCTCGCCCTGGCGCAGCATGGTGATCACCAGATTCTCGATATAGCTGTCCAGGAACGATCGGTCGATCGGTCTGTCGGCGACGGTTTTGCGCCACAGACCATCGATCGCGTTCAGGGTTTCGGGAATGTCGCGGCCCTTGAGCTTGACGTGTATCAAAGTGGCCGCAGGCTGTGGCTTGAGCACCGTCCAGCCCACCGAATAGGCCGTGGGCGGCACCGGGTCGTCGGATGGAAACAGCGAGAAGTCCGGCACCACCCCGATCACCACGCCATCCAGTGTTTCGCGACCCGAGGGACCGTCGCCGTAACTCGTGCCATTCAGCGCCGCGGGCCCTCCCGACTTGTCGGAAGACATGGCGTGGTTCGGCGGCGGCTGGTTGAATGAGATCCTCTCGCCAACGGCAGCCTGCGGTGACGAGAACCCCAACTGGCGCACCGCAGTCTCGTTGATCACATAATGCGCCATCAGATCCTGCATCGGGTCGGCCGGCACTTCATCGCCGCCGCGTTCCCGCGAGAAAAAGCGTCCCGCAGCAGGCTTGAGGCCGTAAAGCTCGAACAGTCCATATCCCGCGGGCACAAGACGAAGCGGGAAAGGCGTGCCGCCGCCGTGGCGTTTGACCTCTTCCTGCCACCCCAACTCCGGCAACATGGCGACACTGGAACAGGCTTCTCCCCGCACCCCCGGCAAGGCCCGCACGCCGGCCTCGAACGGGCTGTCGCATCTTTGGTCGCGCACGAACATCATCTGGTCGGTATTCACCCGCAGCGCCTCGCGGATGCTGAAGCGATACTGCTCGAAGACGACCACCGAGGCCGCGATCAGCACGATCAGGATGACGAACTGCAGGCCCACCAGCAGCTGGCGAACCAGCACGGTGCGGCCGACACCCAGGATGAGGCCCTTCAACACGACAGCAGGCTGGAATGCCGAGAGCACCATGGCGGGATAGGCGCCGGCCAGCACACCCACCATCGCCGCGCCCAACACCAGCGAGACCGCCAAAATCGGATCACGCCAGTAATCGAACACCGCGCCGGTCTGCAGGAAAGAATTCACCGACGGCAGCGACAGCTCCACCACCACGGTGGCGATGCACAGCGCCAACAGAGCCTGGACGATTCCCTCGCCCAGGAACTGCGCCGTCAATGCCATGCGACTGGCGCCGGACACTTTGCGGATTCCGACCTCGACACCGCGCCGCGCCGCCCGCGCCGTGGAGATATTGACGAAGTTGGCGCAGCCCAGAAACAGGACCAGCAGCGCCACCAACGAGAGAACACCGAGCCTGGCGCCCACCGCCGGCGCCAGCTCGTGTGCGACATGCGCCCCGTCCAGCGGCACCAGATGCACGTCCAGGGGGCCGCTCTTCAAATGAACCCGCGTCTGAACCAGCCCGGTGATGCGCGCCTGGGCATCAGAGACGGAGGCGCCCGGCCCAACCCGGACCACCGTCGTCGCGTCCAGCCATATCTTGCCTTGGGCGCCCATCGGGGGATTGAGGTCATCCTTGGCCAGGCCGGAAAAGGGCGCCTTGCCGGATACAAAGATGCCGGTTGAGAAATTGCTCGCATTCGCCGGCAGGTCGGCGATCACCGCCCGAACCGTCATGGCATGTATGCGGTTGATCTCGATGGTCTGGCCGACCACATCGTCGCGGCCGAAATATTTCCGGGCCGTCGAAACCGGCAGCACGATGCCATCCGGTTGGATCAGCGCCGTATCGAGATCGCCATACAGAACCGGCAATCGCAGAAGATGAAAAATGTTCGGATCGGCCGAATAGATGGATTCACGGCTCTCCATCTCGCCGCGCTGCAGCCGGACGTGATCGCCCTGGTATCGTGTCGCTTCCCGAACCTGGGGAACCTGCTCGAAGAGCGCCGCCAGCTCGTGCGGCGATGACAAGGTGTATGCGGCTTCGGTTCCGCGGAGCCCGGCGCCGAAGGGACTTTTTATCGCCGCGAAGTAGAGATTTTCATGGCCAGGAATGAAATGATCGAAACTCAGCTGGTTGGCGACCACCAGCCCATCCAGGATCGCCGCCGCCAGGCCCAGCGCCAGCCCGAAGATGGCGATGGCCGACTGCAGCCGGTTGGCGCCCAGGATGCGCAAGGTGGTGACCAGGAAATGGCGCAGCATCACAGTTGGGTCTCGCTGACGATCCGGCCGTCCAGCATCTTGACGACGCGCCCTGCCACCGCCGCATGGATGGGCGAGTGGGTCACCATCACGATCGTTGTTCCGGCGGCGGATGCGGCCTTCAGCAGGTCCATCACCGCTTCGCCATTGGCGGTGTCCAGATTGCCGGTGGGTTCGTCGGCCAGGATCAACTGCGGTCCCGACACCAGCGCACGGGCGATGGCGACGCGTTGCTGCTGGCCGCCGGAAAGCTGCTGCGGCCGGTGGCGGGCGCGGTGCGCCACGCCCACCCGCTCCAGCACCTCGGCCACGCGCTTGCGCCGCAGCCCCCCATCCTTGCGATAGAGCAGCGAGACCTCGACATTTTCTTCCACCGTCAGCTCATCGATCAGGTTGAAGCTTTGGAACACAAAGCCGATGTGATCGCGGCGCAGATGCGTGAGCAAGCGCTCGCTGCTGGTGGTGATCTCCTCGCCCAGCAACCGATAGGAGCCGGCGCTGGGCCGGTCCAACAGGCCCAATATATTCAGCAGGGTGGACTTGCCGCAGCCCGACGGCCCCATCACGGCGACGAACTCGCCCTCGGCAACGGTCAGCGAGACGTCACTCAGCGCCGCGGTCTCCACTTCCGTGGTGCGGTAATGTTTGCTGAGACGGGACAAAGCCA
This sequence comes from Rhizomicrobium sp., assembly GCA_036267165.1. Classification (GTDB taxonomy): domain Bacteria; phylum Pseudomonadota; class Alphaproteobacteria; order Micropepsales; family Micropepsaceae; genus Rhizomicrobium. The sequence goes on from DATAWO010000010.1 coordinate 8,843, forward strand.
GCATGAAGCCTCGCGCATGGGTCGTGCCCAGTGTATGGCCGCACAGGCCTGGCGAGAAATCAGCCGCACCAAGGGTTTAGCGCATGGTCGCGCGCGGGCGCGCATCCAACACGTCCGGAAACGGACAGTTGTGTGGCCCGAGCGAATCTCTAGGCTCGCGGGCCATGGAAAAGCTCGCACTTCTGATTGCCGATGATGACGCCGATGTGCGCAGCGCCGCCCGGCTGGCGCTGGCGACGGTTGCCGGTGCGCGGGAAGCGGCCTCCCTGGATGCGATGGACGCGGCGCTCGCCGAACACACCTTCGACGCCGTGCTGCTGGATATGAACTTCGCGCTGGGCGAACGCAGCGGCCGTGACGGACTGGACGGGCTGGACCGTATCCGCCGCGCCGATCCCGATCTGTCGGTTATCCTGATGACGGCGTTTGGCGCGGTTTCGCTGGCGGTGGAATCGCTCAAGCGCGGCGGCGCGGATTTCCTGCTCAAGCCTTGGCGCAACGATGCCCTGGCCGCGGCCGTCGAAGCCGCTGCATTGAAGACATGCGAGAAACGCGAACTGTTACCGCTGGACGATGTCGAACGCATCGCCGTCGAAAAGGCGCTGACCCGCCATGATGGCAATATCGCCCAGGCAGCCGCCGCACTGGGTGTCAGCCGCCCGGCCTTGTATCGCCGCATGAACAAATATGGGCTCTGACTCCGCGCACGCGACGCTGTTGCCGATTGCCTGGCGCACGTTCACGGCGCTGGCCTTTGCGGTGCTTGCGGTGCGGCTGGTGATGACCACTCAGCTCTATGCCACCATCTTCTTTCTCAGCTTGCTGACGCTGGGGCTGATGTTCGGGGTGGCAAGGCTGGTGCTGCAGGTTGAGGGCGCAGCGGAAAGCCATGCCGCTAATCGCACCATCACCCGGCTGCAGGCGGAGCAGAAATGCGCGGCCCAGGCCCAGGATCATCTTCAGGCGCTGCTGGACACCGTCAGCGCGGCACTGCTGGTCGTGACGGAGGATGGCCGTGTCGCAGACGCCAACCGTGCCGCGCGGCTGCTGATGCGGGGCGAAGGTCCGCGCCTGTCCGCCATCACCGCCATTGGCGTGCAGGCCGCTGAAACCATCGCGCGTCTGGTGCCGGGCCAGCCTGTGCTGGTCCGGCTGGCAGCCGGCCAGCAGATGTTCGCCTCGGCCGGCTTTTTCTCTAGCGGCGGCGGCAACGAGCGTCTTGTTTCGCTGCAGGCCGTCGTGGGCGAGTTGGACGCGCTGCAGTTGAAGGCCTGGGAAGACATGTCGCGGGTGCTGGCCCATGAGATCATGAACAGCCTGACGCCAATTGCGTCCTTGTCTGAAAGCCTATCGGGCATGATCCGGCAGGAAGGAGCCAGCCGCGAGGTGGTGGAAGCAATGGACACCATCGCGCGCCGCAGCCAGGGCTTGGCGGGCTTCGTGGCACGCTACCGCCAGGTGGCGGAACTGCCGGAACCGAAACTGCAGACCGTCTCGCTGCGAACGCTGGCCGACGACGTGCAGTCCCTGATGCGCGAACGGCTGGACGGCGTGCAATACAATTGTCGGGTGGAAACCCTGTCCGTCATCGCCGATCCCGACCTGTTGGGCCAGGCGGTGATCAACCTGCTGCACAATGCCGTGGATGCGGTCGCCGATGTGGAAACCCCGGCCGTGGAACTGGCCTGCACCCGGGAAGACGAGGCGGTGGTCATTTCCGTCGCCGACAATGGCAAGGGCATTCCGGCACAATTCCGCGAAGATATTTTCGTGCCGTTCTTCACCACCAAGACCGGCGGTTCGGGCATCGGGCTCAGTGTCGTGCGCCAGATCGCGCTCAAGCATGGCGGCTGGGTCAGCGCCGCTCCCAACGCCGCCGGCGGCGCAAGCTTCAAGCTGGTGTTGCCGCTACGCTGATCAGTACGACCGTCAGTGTGGCCTGCTGGCCGCCGGACTTCACTTGCGGCTAGGCGACATGACAACGGCCTTACCGCTGGTTCGTCTGCAAGTTCCAGGGCTTTACCGCGCCATCGGATGCCCGTCATCGGGGCAGACAGTCACTGCACAGCCTGCTGGTCCATTGGCGCGTCCGTGACCGCCGGCACAAGCCGGCCATTGGCGATATCGCCGATTTTGGTGCCGCTGTTTGGGTCGAAGGGCGCGGCGCCGGGCTTGGCGCCATTGGCGGCCAGCAGGAAGGCAAGGATGTTGCGATAGGTCTTGGCGTCGAGGTCGCCGGCAAGCCCGTCCGGCATGGTCTTTGACACATACTGGTAAAGCACCCGGATGGTGTATTTCGACCAGTCCTGGTTGAAGTTGGGTCCCGTGAGCGGCGGGGCGTCGCCGCCGCCTTGCAAACCGCCGCCCTGCATTTCGTCGCCATGGCAGCCCGCGCAATAACCGTGATAGCTCACATGGCCGGCTGTGACCTCGGCTTGGGTAAAGGGGCTGGTGGTGTTCTGGGCCAAACCATCATTGCTGCTCAGGGACCAAAGCGCGATCCCTGCCGCAAAGCACCCAAGGCCAGGCCATAAACAATGCCGCATGGGCTGACATGCCTCTGAAACTCTATCATCTTAACGCGCCGCCAGCGCCATCGGGTTCCGATTTTTGAGACGGATCGCCTCGTCCCAGATCAGATATCCGGACCGGCCTTGTCAAATGCCAGCTCCACCGCGCGGGCAATGTGAAGCGCGGTGGTATCGAACATGGGAAAGTCCGGGCAGTCGCTCTGGGCGACCAGCAGGAAAATCTCGGTGCAGCCGAGAATCACGCCCTGCGCACCCCGCCCGCGCAATCCGTCAATGATGGAAAGATAGGCTGCCTTGGACTGCGGACGCAGATCGCGGCGTACAAGCTCATCGAAGATGATGCGGTCCACGATCTGCTGCTCGCTTTCGCCCGGCACCAGGATTTCGATGCCGAAGCGCTTGGCATAACGCTCCTTCAGATAGCCCGCCGTCATGGCCGGTTTGGTGCCCAGCAGACCGACGCATGTGAGACCGGCCGCCTTGACGGCGTCCCCGGTTGGATCGGCAATGTGCAGAAACGGGATGGTGAGACCGGCTGTGAAGGCATCGCAGACGCGATGCATGGTATTGGAGACGCAGATAAGAAGATCGGCATCCGCCCGTTCCAGCGCCTGCGCTTTCCCCGCCAGGTAGCGTCCGGCTTCCTCCCAGGCATCGGTGCGAACGAAGCGTTCGATATCGGCGAAATTGACCGAATTGATGATCACCTCGGCGGTATTCCAGCCGCCCAGCCGTTGGTTCACGGCCTCGTTGATCAGCCTGTAATATTCCGCGGTGGCCTGGTTGCTCATGCCGCCCAGCACCCCGATCGTCTTCATCGGTGAATGGTGCGCGGTCGTTCCCCTGGCCATCGCTCTATCGCGCCGCCAGCGCCATGGGGTTCCGGTTTTTGAGCCGGATCGCCTCGTCCAGCGGCACCAGGGTCACGCCATGGTCCCGGGCCAGCCAGGCGGCCAGAAGCTTCAGGGTCACGTCATGGGGATGGCCGATGGCGATGGCGACGCCGGTGCGTTTGGCTTCGCGCGCCAGCATCTCAAGTTCGGCCGACACCGCCGCCGCGCTCTGGTCATCATCCAGGAAGATGTCACGGCCCGCCGTCATCACCCCGGCCGCATGCGCAGCCGGCTCCGCCTGGCTGCCGGGCCCGGTACGGCTGTCGAGAAAGAAAAGATGCCGCGCGTGCAGGGTCGCCATCACCGGCGCCATTGCGGCGGCGTCGGCGGTGAAACGGCTGCCCTCGTGATTGTTGATGCCCACCAATCCGGGCACCCGCGCCAGGCTCCAGCCCAGGCGGCGCGCGATCTCGTCCGCCGCCATGCCGGACTTCAAGGTCATGGGCCCGGGATTTTCCCCGCCCAGCGCCTCCATCGGCACATGCGCCAGAACCAGATGGCCGCGCCGGCCGGCCGCTTCCGCCAGGAACGGCGTGGCGTCGGCATAGGGCAGGAAGGACAGCGCCACTTCGCGCGGCAAGGCCATGGCCTTGTCGGTGCCCGCCAGATCCTCGCCCAGATCGTCGATGCAGATGGCGATCACCGGACGTCTGGCGGCAACGTTATCGGGCAGTCCACGCAGCGGCGGCGGTTCGCGGACGCCGCCCTCGCGGATGGCCTCGGCCAGCCAGGCGGGCATGGGACTCTGGATGACGGGATAAAGCACCTGGGGCGAGAAGCGGCTCTCGACAAAGCCCTGTGGCACCGCCAGCCGCGCCACGCCATGGGCCAGGCCGTCGCCGACATCGGCCTCGGCCGTCATGCCGGGCAGCGCCGCATCGACGAATTTGGGCAGGCCCGCCAGCGCCGCATTGCCGCCCAGAACCAGGCCGGCGCCGAACAGCGCGGCGAAGGCGATTTCAGGCAAACGCCGCCGAATCAGATGCCCAGGGTCCATGCGCCGATACTGCAATCCGGGGCAAAAGTGTCAATCTTGGGGTCCGAAGGCCGGGCGCGCGGCCGTCCATAACGCCAGCGTGTGGACGCGCCCCCGGGGGACGCTGGACTTAATCCGCCGCCGCATGCGTACCGCCGCTCGAGACAGCGCGCTTGCACAGCCACACTATCCCGATCAGCGCCAGGCAGATCCAGCCCGATGCCCAGAAGATGTCGTCAGCCGCCAGCAGATAGGCCTGGCTGGTGATAGTGCGGGCGACCGACGCATCGGCCGACAGTTGCGAGAAGCCGAAATGATGCAGGCTGGTCAACACCTGCGAGAGACCGGGCGTGAAGATGGTGGTCTGGTCGGTCAGCCGCGACTGATGCAGCGCCTCGCGCCGGTCCCACACGGTGGTGACAACGGAGGCCGCGAACCCGCCCGCCGTGATGCGGGCGAAATTGGACAGGCCCGATGCCAGGGGAATCTTCTGCGGCGGGATGCCATCCAGCAGGATGGTGATCATGGCAAGGAAGAAAGTCGCCATGGCGACGCCCTGCACCAGAAGCGGCAGGGTGAAGTCCAAAAAGCTCGCATCGGCCGTGAAGTTGGCGCGCATCAGATAGGAGACGCCAAAGGCGATGAAGGCCACCGTGGCGATGATACGGGCATCGACCCTGCTCATCATCCGCGCCGACAGCGGCGTCAGCAAGACCGCAATCACGCCGGTGGGCGCGGCCACCAGCCCGGCCCAGGTCGCGGTATAGCCAACCTGGGTCTGCAACCACAGGGGCATCAACAGGTTGCAGGCGAAGAACACCGCATAACCCAGACAGAAGGACAGTGTCCCCAGCGCAAAATTGCGCCGCTTGAACAGGGACAGGTCAACCACGGGGTTTTTCTCGGTCAGCTCCCAGATCAGGAAGGCGGCGAAGCCGATGGCGGTGACGATAGCCAGGATGACGATCTCGTTGGAGGAGAACCAGTCCAGGTCCTTGCCCTGGTCCAGCATCACCTGCAGCGAACCCACCCAGACAATCAGCAGCATCAGCCCCACCGTATCAATGGGCAGCTTGCGGGTCGGCGTCTCGCGATCCTTGAGGTTCACCCAGGCCAGGAAGGTGACAATGATGCCCACCGGCACATTGATCAGGAATATCCAGCCCCAATGGTAATTGTCGGAAATGTAACCGCCCAGGATCGGACCGCAGATCGGCGCGACAAGGGTGGTGATAGACCAGATGCCGAGCGCGGTGCTGCGTTTCTGTGACGGGAAGATGGAGATCAGAAGCGCCTGTGAGCCCGGGATCATGGGGCCGGAGACCCCGCCCTGCAGCACCCGGAAGAAGATCAGTGACGGCAGGCTCCAGGCCACGCCGCAAAGAAAGGAAGCGGCCGTGAAGGCCAGGACTGAAAAGCAGAAAGTGCGCACCACGCCATAGCGGCCCATCAGCCAGCCGGTCAGCGGCACGCCAATGCCGTTGGCCACGGCGAAGGCGGTGATCACCCAGGTGCCCTGGTCGGACGAGACGCCCAGATTGCCGGAGATGGTGGGCAGCGAAACATTGGCGATGGTGGAGTCCAGCACTTGCATGAAGGTACCCAGCGCCAGCACCAGCGCGGTGACCGCCAGCTGCCCCCCCTTCAGCGGCGCGTCGGCGGCCAGCACCTTTGCCTGGGGCAGAGGCGCGCGCGACGCTCGCTCGCCCAGTTCCCGTTCTTCAGGCGGCCGTGTGACGCCTTCACCGGGCATTTCCGTTGGCCTCGCGGACATTGGCGCCGTTCTCCCGCAGGATATTGGCGATCAGCTGGTCGGCGACGGGGCCGCTGTCCTCGCCGGTATCGGCACGGGTGACGCCCGGGCCGACGCTGGTGGTGATCATCGGCCCTGATTCATCGCGCACATCGGCGGAGACGGTCACACTCAGCCCCACGCGCAGGGGGTGTTCGGCCAGCTCCTTGTGATCCAGCGCGATGCGCACCGGCACCCGCTGCACGATCTTGATCCAGTTGCCGGAGGCATTCTGCGGCGGCAAGAGCGCAAAGGCCGAACCGGAACCCGCCCCCAGGCCCTCGATATGGCCATGATAGGTGACGCTGCCGCCATAGATGTCGGTCTCCACCGTCACCGGCTGGCCCACCCGCATGCGCGCGAGCTGCACCTCCTTGAAGTTGGCGTCGATCCACACATCCGCCAGCGGCACCACCGCCATCAGGGGCGTGCCGGCCGAAACCTGCTGGCCGGCCTGCACGGTGCGCTGGGCGATCACGCCATCCAGCGGCGCGATGATGCGCATATGGCCATAGGTGATGGCGGCCGCGCGCAGCTGGGCTTCGGCCGCCAGCACATCGGGATTGTGTGCGATATCGGCGCCTTCGATGGTGGCGTTGGTCTGCTGCAATCCGCCGGAGGCGTTGTTGAGCGCGGCCTGGGCCGAGGCGACCGCGTCGCGGGCATGGGCCAATTCCTCGCCCGACACCGACTGGGTGGCGAAAGCCTTCTGGCGGCGCGCATAATCGTCTTCGGCCTGCGCCAGCGCCACCCGCGCCTGGTTCACCTCGGCGGAGCCCGCGTCGGATTTGGAGAATTGCGCCCGCACATTGCGTACCGTGCGCGCCAGATTGGCTTCGGCGGATTGCAGATTGACCGCGGGCACCGTCGGGTCCATCTCGATCAGCAGCTGGCCCTGTTTCACCGTCTGGGTGTTGTCGGCATGCAGCGCCAGCACCGTGCCGTTTTCCTTGGAGGTGATGGTCACCACATTGCCGCCGACATAGGCGTCATCGGTGCTCTCGAAATAGCGGGCATAGAGCAGCCAGTAGACGCCATAGGCGATGGCCGCGATCAGCACGATCACGCCCAGGACGAGAAACCAGAGGCGGCGCGAGCGATTGGGTTGGGCCTGGGCTGTATCAGTCATGGGAAACGTCCTGCTTGGCAATTTTGCTGTCGGATTCGGCGGGCGCTTCCGGATTGAAGCCGCCGCCCACGGTGAGAAGAAGAATGATGCGCTGCTTGAGGCCATCGGCGACCACGCCGGCCAGCTCCTGGCGGGCCTGCAGCAGGGTCGCTTCCGCCGTCAGCATGGGAAGCTGGGTGTCCAGCCCGCTGCGATAGCGCTCGCGCGCGATCTCATAGGCGCGCCCCGCACTCTTGACCGCGTCTTCCTGCCGGGTGCGCTGGGCGGCCAGGCTTTTCACTTCGGTCATGGCGTCGGCGGCCTGCTTGATGGCATTGACCACCGCGCCATTATAGTCGGCGACGGAGGAATCCAGGTCCGCGGTGGCATGGGCATACTGCGCCCTGAGCTTGCCGGCGTCGAAGATCGGCAAGTGCAGCGCCGGCCCGATCCCCATGGTAAAGGCGCCGCCGGTGAACATGTTGGACAGGCCGATGGACTGGAAGCCGGCGAGCGCCTCCAGATTGATGTCGGGATAGAAATCGGCATGCGCGGCTTCGCGACCCTGCACCGCGGCTTGCACCCGCGCTTTCGCCGCCAGAATGTCGGGACGGCGCGCCAACAGATCGGCGGGCAGCTTGTCGGGCAGCGGGATCGCGGCATCCACCTCGGGCGTGGGCCGGGTCACGGTGCCGTACATGGCCGCGCCCTGCCCCGCCAGCGCGGCGATGGCATGAATGTCCACTTCGCGCGCCGCGGCGTAGCGCAGCTGGTCGGCCTTGGCGATGGAGAGCAGCGACTTGGCCTGTTCCACCGCGCTGGCATTCTCAAGGCCCGCATCGAAACGGCCCTGGGAGATGGAAAGTATCTCGGTGCGCTCGGCCACCGTGGCGTCGGCGATGTCGCCATTCTGGTAGTTGAGCAGCAGATCGACATAGGCCTGGGCGAAGGCGCCCGACAGCGCCAGATGGGCGGCTTCGTAGTCCAGCGCATCGGCCAGGGCGGTGTTGCGCGCCTTGGCGATCAGGTCAGCCTGCTTGCCCCAGAAGTCCAGGTCCCAGCTCATGTTGGCGGCCAGCGAGCCGTACCAGCGATAGGAGCCGCCGAAGGGCGGCGGGATGATGTAATTGTCGCTGAACAGGATGCGCTGCTCGCTGCCGTCCAAGGTAACCTGCGGCCGGTCTTCGGCACGATTGACGGCCAGTTCGGCCTGGGCGGCGCGCAGCTTGGCCAGCGCGCCCAGCAAGGAGGGATTGTTGGCGATCACCATGGGGGCCAGGCGGTCCACCTGGGGGTCCTTGAACGCCTTCCACCATTCACGCGGATAGCGCGGCGCGGCGGCGCCCGTCAGGCCAAGGCTCGACTGCTGAACCTCGCTCACCTGCGGCGTGGTGGGCGGAGCGTCCACACATCCACTCAGAAGAGGGGCCGACAGCATCAGCGCCGAAACCAGGGCCGAAGTCGGAGTGAGAGGTTTTCTCATGGCGCTTGCTTCGCTTTGACGGGTTTGGAAATCGGAACGTCGGAAAGCAACAGCTTGTTCTTGCGCGGCTGACCCTCCGCCACCAGGACAAGGCGGGTCAGGAGATTGATCAGGCTGTCAATCTCGGCATGACTGAAGCCGGCGAGCAGCCCGTTCCAGAAGTTCATCACCCGGGGCGCCAGGCCCTCCACCAGGTCGCCGCCGCGGGTAGTGAGCGCCAGGGTCACAACCCGGCGGTCGCTTTCGCTGCGGCTCCTGGTGACAAGCCCGCGCTTGACCATCTCGTCGACCAGCCGGGTCAGCGAACCCGCGTCATGGCAGATACTGTGGGCCAGGTCGCCCGCGGTGGCAACGCGGCCGTCATGAAGCGCGACCAGGGTCGTCCATTGCGAGAAGGTCAGTTCCTGATCTTCGAACAGCGCCTCCATCTGCGGCAGGACGCGGTTGGTGCAGATGCGCATCAGGTAGCCGACCGAATTGCGCATGGTGTAGTTGCTGGACTTGTAATAAGGCCGCAAAACTTACCCCGTCTTGTGAAATATTTGTCGGAACAATACTTGCTTTGGCAAGCATATAGACCTGCCCGCACCTGCCCGCAAGTGCAATATCGGAACCCACGGAAGGTTTTTTCGTCTTGCCAGTTCCGGGCAAATCGCATCACAAAATAGGACGACCGGCCCAGCCGCGGTGTGACATGCCCTCCTTCGTCTATATTTTGACAGCACAAAATCCCGGCGGCCGGACAGTCACTTATGTCGGCTGGACGCTGGATCTGGACCGCCGTCTGGCCGAGCATAATGGCGCGCGCGCCGGCGCTCCCAAAAAAGGCGCGAAGTCGACGCGCGGCCGGCTCTGGTCGCTGGCCTATGCGGAAAAACACCGGACCCGCAAAGGCGCGATGCGCCGGGAATGGGTTCTGAAATGTGACAGGAAATTTCGCAGCAGCTTGCGCGGCTGATCTGTTAGCGTGGTTCCATGCGAAAAACCGCCCTCGCCGCCCTGTATGCAGCACTTCTCGTCACGCCGGCATTTGCGGCATCCCGCAACGACGCGATCTATGCGGCGGTCCAGGCCAACCGCGCCGGGTTTCTCGACCTGCTGGGCCAGATCGTCAATATCGATTCCGGCACCGGCGATGTGGCGGGCGGCGCCAAGATCACCGCTCTTCTGGCCGGCCGGCTCAAGGCGCTTGGCGCGGACACACATTATGAAGCCGCCGAAGCCCCCGGCCTGCCCGACAATCTGGTCGCCATCTTTCACGGCGCCGGCAAGGGCCGCATCCTGATCATCGCCCATGCCGATACTGTGTTCGGCCCCGGCACGGTGGCGGGGCGGCCATTCCGCATGGACGGCACCAAAGCCCATGGTCCCGGCGTGGGTGACGAGAAGGCCGGACTGGTCAGCGCCGTGACGGCGCTCAAGATATTGCACGACACAGGGTTCAAGAATTTCGCCACAATCACGCTGCTGGTCGAAACCAGCGAGGAGCGTGGCTCGATCGGCACCACCAAGCTGATCCGCGCACTTTCTGCCCGGCATGACGTGGAATTCAACATGGAGCCGGGCGATCCGCCCGACGCGCTGACCGTCTGGCGCAAGGGCTCCAGCGTGGTGCATATCCATGTGAAGGGCCGCGCCGCCCATGCCGGCATGGCGCCGCAGGACGGACGCAATGCCGCCACCGGGCTGGTGCATCAGCTGGACCGCATTGCCGGCCTGGTGCCGCTGAGCGGCGACGGGCCGACCTTGAATCTCACAATGCTGAATGCAGGCGAACGCAGCAACATCATCCCCGATAACGCCGAGGCGCAGTTCAGCCTGCGCATCCGAAAGCCCGAAGAGCGCGACCAGATCCTGGCGAAGCTCAGTGCCGCGATGGAGCCGACCCTGGACACACAGGTCAGCGTGACCGCCGATCCCGGCTATCCGCCCCTGATCGAAACGCCCGATGTGGACGCGCTGGCCGACCGCGCGCAAGCCATCTATGCCGAACTGGGCAAGACTATCGCCCGCTCCGGCAATGGCGGCGCATCCGAGTCGGCGGTGGCGCAAGCGGTGGGCACCCCGGCGCTGGACGGTCTGGGGCTGGTGGGCGGCGACTTCCACACCGATCACGAATGGATCGACCTGGGCAGCCTGACACCCCGGCTCTATCTGATCACGCGGCTCTTGATGGAAACCGGCGCCAACCCGCCACACAAAGCAAACCCCTGACGCGCCGGCCCGGTTTGGGGCAGACTGGGTGCGGGCCAAGGGGACAGCGGGATGATTTTCGAACAGATCGCCACGGGCGGCTGCCAGTCCTATCTGATGGGCTGCAGCGACAGCCATTCCGCCATCCTGATCGACCCGCACCTCAACCAGGTCGACCGCTATCTGGGCATGGCGGCGAAGGACGGCGTGCGCATCCGCTATGTGCTGGACACCCACACCCATGCCGATCATTTCTCGGCGGCGAAGGAACTGGGCCGGCGGCTGGACGTGCCGGTGGTGGCGAGCAAATTGTCGCCTGCACCTTACGCCGACTTCCGGCTGGATGACGGCGAGATCCTGCGGGTGGGCAATATGCGGCTGCGGGCGATCCACACGCCCGGCCATACCCGCGACTCCCTGTGTGTGGTGGCGCAAGACCGCGTCTTTACGGGAGACACGCTCCTGATCGGCGCCACCGGCCGCACCGACCTTCCCACCGGCGATCCCGACGCGCTTTATGACAGCCTGTTCAACCGGCTCCTGAAACAGGACCCGGCGCTGCTGGTCTATCCCGCGCATGACTATAAGGGCCGCAGCCACTCCACCATCGGCGATGAGATCGCCGGCAATCCCCGTCTGCAGAAGCCGGAACGCGGCGAATTCATCGCCATGATGAACCAGCTCAACCTGGACGCGCCCACCCATCTGACCGAGGCGCTGCGCACCAATATGAGCGGCGGCAAGACGGTGGAGCAGCTTCTGTCGGAAGCGGCCGCCCATGTGCCCTTTGTCTCCATGGCCGAACTGGCCGAGCGGGTGAACCGCAATGACCTGGGATTGATCCTGCTGGATGTGCGGGAAAAGGAGGCTTTCGCGGATGGCCATATTCCCGGCGCGCGCCACCTGCCGCGCGGCCAACTGGAGCTGCGGGTCAACAGCGAACTGCCCGATCCCACCCAGCGGATTCTGGTGGCCTGTGAATTCGGCCGCATCTCGACCCTGGCGGCGGCGACCTTGCGGGAGCTGGGCTATACGCGCGCAGCCGCGCTGGACGGCGGCATCAAGGCCTGGCGGGAGAGCGGCCTGCCGATGACGGTGCTTTAGCGGCGCTCACAAATCCCGCATCGCCTCCACCACCGTGCCGCGCGCGACCTTGAGCGATGGCATCAGCGCACCCCAGGCGCCGATGACAATGGCCCAGCCCAAAGCGATGCCGACGATATGCGGCGTCACCTGAATGGGAAACACGCCGCCTTCCACGCCGCCATTGTAGGAATAATCCTCCAACCACAGCCAGTCGATGCCGGTGCCAATCAATGCGCCCAGACAGGCCAACAGCATGGCTTCCACAGCGACCGACGCCGCAACCACCGCACCATTGAAGCCGATAGCGCGCAGGATCACGATCTCATGCGCCCGCGCGCTGGTCGCGGCATAAACGGTGTGAACCGTTCCCGATAGCGCGCCTGTGCCCATGATCAGCAGAAGCACATAGGCCATATAATAAAGAAGGTTCGAAACCTGGGACCAAAATTGCGCGTAGTAATCGGTCTCGCGCATGATCCTGACCGGCAGGGATCGCAACGCTTTTTGTAACC
>DATAWO010000011.1:0-47474 GCA_036267165.1 Rhizomicrobium sp.
GCCGCTTTCGGTCTCGACGGTGACGATATTGGTGGACTGGTTGAAGGTCGGCTGGTGGATGTTGGGACGGCCCGCCGCGTCGGTGGGCGTTTTGTAATAGCGGATGCGCTTGATCTTGTCCTTGGGCAGGCCAAGCGCGAAGGCATCGGGGGGTGTCCACAGCATGGCCGCGGCCGTGCCAAGCATCCCCGTCATCACACTGCGGCGATCCATACTCCCCTCCCTCATGTCTTGATTTTCTATGTCAGGTTGCAGATCCAACCCTTGTTGGCGTCGCAATACCACAGCACGCCATCCTTCATGTCCAGCCCGTGCACGGATGGGTCGTTGACCTTGTCCAGCACGATCTTGGCGACAATGGCGCCGTCGGACATCTGCAGCTTGTAGATTTCCGCTTCATCGCTGCCCACGCACCAGATGTGGTCGCCCTCCAGTGCGATGCCATGGGTGCGCACGGTCGGCGCCTGGATGCTGCGGGCCACGGTGCCCTCTTCCGCATTCATCAGGAACAGCTTGCCGCTGGCCGGTACCGCCATCCAATATTGGCCATTGCCCGCCCATTTGACGCCATGACCGCCCGAAGCCAGCGGCAGATCGCCCGGCTTGGGCGTGCGCTGGGTGTAGACGCCGTAAATGCCCCAGCCCGGCGTCTCCCATTTTTTCAGCGTCTTGCCGGTCTTGGGATCGACCTTCAGGGTCGAGGGATTGCCAGACAGCACCTTGGTCGAAGTCAGGAACCAGGCGCCGTCGCCATAGGTGATGCCGCTACCATGGATGCATTCGGTGACCACATTGGCCAGCACCTGACCGGTCTTGGGATCGATGGTGGCGACATGGTTGGGATCGACCTGGTCGAGAATCCACAATTGCCCATTGGGGGCGAACTGCATGTCATTGGGCTCTTTCACCCCCGCTGCGGTGAGGTTGTAGAGCCGGTTCACCTTTTTGGGCACCACTGGCGCATTCTTGCGCGCCGAGATGGTGGTTTCGGGAATGGCCGGATCGGTTGCGAAAGCCGCTGTGGGGATCATTGTCCCGGCGGCAGCCACCATCAGATCGCGGCGCGACAATCTTGCCATGACCAATCCTCCCTCATGTTTTGTTTGGCGGAAGGTTAGGTCTTCACTGTGATGTGGGAAAGTGTTTCGCCGCATTTGTTTTCGTCCGCGTCCTGACATAACATCTCTGTAAGCGGCCCCGCCAAAGGGAGTCGCGTCAGTGAAGGCGGCAAAGACCGCTGACTGGGGTCGAGGAAACAAGACAAAGAATCAACGCGTTATCGGCGGGACAGCCGGATGGGTGGATGGGCCTTTGGCCGTGCACCCCGAGGGTGACAGAGATAAGGCGGGAACAACCCGCGATTGGTGCCGTCCTCCTTTTGGAGGGCGGCATTTTTCTTGGATAACAAATGGCGCGGTCCATTTCGCAGTGCAGCGTAACTCTGTGCTGTTTTTTTTTGAAGGCGTCTCGTAAGAACCGGGTCTTGCGAGCAGCGCAGCAAACAGGAGAGTTTCGAGATGCAGGGATTGAAGTTGGGCGTCGGCCTTCTGGCATTGCTCGCCATCACTGTTCCGGCGCTGGCCGAAACCACCGTGCTGAAAAATGTCACCGTGATCGACGGCACGGGCGCCGCACCCCAGCCCAATTCCGCCATTGTGATGACCGACGGCAAGATCGCCTGGGTCGGCCCGGTGTCGGGCCTGAAGGCGCCGGCCGGCGCAACGGTGAAGGACCTCAGCGGCAAGTTCGTGATGCCCGGCATCATCGACAGCCATGTTCATCTTGGCATGATGCATGACGTCACCCAGGACGAGAAATACGAGACCCCTGAGAATGTCCAGGCTGACCTGAAGCAGTATGCCGCTTACGGCATCACCACGGTGCAGGTGCTAGGCACCGACAAGGATTTCGTCCTCGACATGCGCAACCGGCAGCGCAAGGGCCGCCCGACCATGGCGCGGATCTTCAGTGCCGGCCAGGGCGCGGTGATCAAGGGCGGCTATGGTGGGTTGGTGGGCGTGACCAACCCCATTTCCACGCCGGAAGAGGGCCGCAAGCTGGTGGACGAGCAGGCGGCAAAGGGCGTGGACTTCATCAAGCTCTGGGTGGATGACGAGCGCAAGACCATTCCGATAAAGATGCCGCCCGCGGTTTCCGCCGCCATCATCGATGAAGCGCACAAGAAGCACCTGCGCGCCGTGGCGCATGTCTTCTATCTGGCCGACGCCAAGGAGCTGGTGCGCGAAGGCATCAATGGTTTCGCCCATATGGTGCGCGACCAGCCGGTGGACAATGAACTCTTGACCATGATGAAGGCCAAGGGCGTGTGGATGGTGTCCGCCACGCTCAGCCGTGAAATGGCCTACAGCCTCGCCATCATGCCCTGGCTGGAGGATCCCTTCTTCACCCGTGGCGTGACACCCGGCACTTTGACCGCGCTCAAGAGCACGGATCGCGAAAAGGCCGTGGTGCTGGGCTACACACGATTCCCGGGACTGCCATACCAGAAGAAGGTGTTCGCGGACATGGACCGCACCTTGCAGCAGGCGCTGGAGAACTATCAGGCGATGGTCAAGGCCGGCATCAACACCGGCATGGGCACCGACTCCGGTCCCAACGGCCGCTTCCCCGGCTTCAACGCGCATGAGGAAATGCAGCTGGAAGTGCTGGCCGGCCGCACGCCGATGGATGCGATCAAATCGGCGACCAGCGACAATGCCCGCTGGCTGGGCGACAACAGCATCGGCACCATCGCCGCCGGCAAGTGGGCCGACCTGCTGGTGCTGGACAAGGACCCGGTCACGGACATCCACAATACCGAGACCATCAATTCGGTCTATATCGCGGGCAATTCGGTGCCGACCATCTGGCAGACCTGCCGCGACCGGCCGGAAAGCCAGTGCCAGCCGCGCCCGGCCGACCTGCCTGACATGCCATACTGAGTTGCGTTTGCGCTGGCGCGGAGATTTTCGGGTCTCCGCGGCAGGCGGTTAAAGGAAGAGCCATGTCATCCACCACCCGGCCAACGCGCGTCCGTCACACCGTTCTTGGCTTGGTGGTCGCGGTCTATTTCATCACCTATCTTGACCGGGTTCTGCTTTCCAACGCGCTTCCGGTGATCCAGAAGCAGTTCCATTTCTCCATCGAAACGCTGGGCCTGATCCTGGGCTGCTACAACTGGGCCTATGCCCTGTTCCAGATTCCCGGCGGCTGGTTCGGCGACCGGTTTGGCCCGCGCATCGCGCTGGCCAGTGTGGTGGTCTGGTGGTCGGTGTTCACCTTCCTCACCGGCTTTTCCTTCTCCGTCAGCATGATGATGGTCTGCCTGTTCCTGATCGGCATGGGCGAGGCGGGTGCGTTTCCCATCTCCAACCGTGCGCTGTCGCGCTGGATGCTGCCGACCGAGCGTGGTTTCGCCCAAGGCGCCACCCATGCCGGCTCGCGCCTGGCCAGCACCGCGGCGCCGGTGCTGGTCGCCACCTTGATCGGGCTTTACGGCTGGCATGTGCCCTTCTTTGTCTTTGCCCTTGTCGGCGTCGTCTGGGTCGGGGTGTGGATCTGGTACTATCGCGACGTGCCCGGCGAACATGCCGGGGTCAACGAGGCCGAGCGGCATAAGCTCGCCTCCGCACTGGGCCATGCCAAGAAGCGCCAGCCGATCCCATGGAGCCTGATCCTGTCCAGCCGGCAGATGTGGACGCTGGCCGCGATGTATTTCTGCTACGGCTACTGCCTGAACATGTTCCTGGCCTGGTATCCCAAATATCTGGACAGCGCGCGCGGCTATACCCTGGCGGAAATGGGCTTCTTCGCCAGCCTGCCCCTGGCGGCCGGGGTGGTGGGCGACATCTGCGGCGGGGTGTTCTCCGATTTCATCATCCACAAGACCGGCCGCATCAAATTCGCCCGCCAAAGCGTGGCGATCACCGGCTTCCTGCTGGCGGCGGCCTGCATCCCGCTGGCGGTGTATGAGCCGGACCGCTATCTCAGCGCCGCGCTGTTCGGTGGCGCGGTGTTCGGGCTGGAACTGGTGGTGGGCAATGCCTGGGCGGTGACGCTCGATATCGGCGGCAGCTTCGCCGGTTCCTGTTCGGCGGTGATGAATACCTTCGGCAATATCGGCGGCGCCATCATCGCCACGTCGACCGGCTTCATCGTCAAGGCCTATGGCTGGAATGCCGCCTTCTTTGCGGTATCGGCGCTGGCCATTGTCGGCGCGGCCCTGTTCACCCAGATTGACGCGGGCCGCAAGCTGGCTCCCGACGCCACCAGCCCGGTGGTCTGAACGCCAGGGGAAAACCCCGCTGCGGCGGGGCTTTTTCTGGGGTTCACTTTTCCGGCAAATTGGCTATGGTCCGCCGCGCCATGGAACCCTTCAAGACCCTCGAGGGCGTCGCCGCCCCCCTGAACATGATCAATGTCGACACCGACATGATCATCCCCAAGCAATATCTGAAAACCATTCATCGCACCGGGCTGGGCAAGGCCCTGTTCGACGAGCTGCGCCACAATACCGATGGCAGCGAAAAGCCGGATTTCGTGCTCAACAAGCCGGCCTATCGCAAGGCCAAGATCCTGGTGGCGGGCGACAATTTCGGCTGCGGCTCAAGCCGCGAGCATGCGCCCTGGGCGCTGCTGGATTTCGGCATCCGCTGCGTCATCGCGCCCAGCTTCGCCGATATCTTCTATGGCAACTGCTTCAAGAACGGCATCCTGCCGATCAGGCTGCCGCAGGAAGAGGTCGACAAGCTGATGGACGATGCCGAGCGCGGCGCCAATGCCGTGATCTCGATCGACCTGGAGAAGCAGGAGATCCGCGGCCCCGATGGCGGCATGATCAAGTTCGAGGTCGATGAATTCCGAAAAGCATGTCTCTTGAACGGCTGGGACGATATCGGGCTGACCATGCGCGCCGAGGACAAGATCGCCTCGTTTGAAAAGCAGCAGCACGTCCAGGCGCCCTGGCTTTAGGAGCGTCGGCGGGGCCGGTAGCGGCAGCGTACCGGCGAGCGACCACTCAAAAAGTGAAGAGACGGTGATGAACGAATACAAGCTCCTTCTGATACCAGGTGACGGTATCGGCCCCGAAGTGATGGACGCCACCATGCGGGTGGTGGGCTGGTTCGGCCAGAAGGGCCTGGCCTACAAGACCGAGGAAGCGCCGCTGGGCGGCGTCGCCATCGACACGGTCGGCCGTCCCGATCCCGATGAGACCTTTGTGAAGGCCATTGCCGCCGATGCCGTGCTGATGGGCTCGGTCGGCGGCCCCAAATGGGATGGCCTGCCGTTCGAGAAGCGCGCCGAGCGCGGATTGTTGCGTATCCGCAAGGATATGGCGGTTTATGCCAACCTGCGCCCGGCGCTGTGCTTTGATGCGCTGAAGGATGCCTCGACCCTGAAGCCGGAAATCGTTTCGGGCCTCGACATCCTGATTGTGCGCGAACTGATGGGCGGGGTCTATTTCGGCGAGCCCAAGCAAACCACCACCCTGGCCGATGGCCAGAAGCGCGCCGTGGACACCGGCGTCTACACCACCAGCGAGATCGAGCGGGTCTGCCGCGTCGCCTTCGACATGGCGCGCCTGCGCGGCAACAAGGTGCACAGCGCCGAAAAGTCCAATGTCATGGTCACCGGCGTGCTGTGGAAGGAAGTCATCACCGCCCTGCACAAACGCGACTATGCCGATGTGGAACTGCATCACATCCTGGCCGACAATGCCGCCATGCAGCTGGTGCGCAACCCCAAGCAGTTCGACGTGCTGGTCACCGACAATCTGTTCGGCGATGTGCTGTCGGACGAGGCGGCGCAACTTACCGGCTCGATCGGCATGCTGCCCTCGGCCTCGCTGGGTGACAAAAAGGCCAATGGCCTGCCTTCGGCGCTGTATGAGCCCATCCATGGTTCGGCCCCCGACATCGCGGGCAAGGGCCTGGCCAATCCGATTGCCTCCATTCTCTCCTTCGCCATGTGCCTGCGCTATTCCTTCGGCCTGAAGGACGAGGCGACGCGGCTGGAGAAGGCGGTGGACAGGGTGCTGGCCGAAGGCTTTCGCACCGGCGACATCATGCAGCCCGGCATGAACAGGGTGGGTACCGCCGGCATGACGGATGCGATCCTGAAGGCGCTGGATAAGTCTTCTTGAGTTGTCATGGCCGGGCTTGACCCGGCCATCCATTTTTATGGCGCTTCGCGCACTGGATGGCCGCCTCAAGGGCGGCCATGACAAGTGGGGTTAGTCGCCCTTCAAATCGCGTCGCGCCTGATGCAGCAGCGGCTCGGTATAGCCGGATGGCTGCTCCTTGCCCTTGAACACCAGGTCACTGGCCGCCTTGAAGGCGATGCCGTCATAGCCGGGCGCCATGGGCTGATAGAGCGGGTCGCCCGCATTCTGCTGGTCCACCACTTTGGCCATGCGCTTGAGGGTTTCGCGCACCTGATCTTCCGTGGCGATGCCATGCTCCAGCCAGTTGGCGATGTGCTGGCTGGAAATGCGCAAGGTGGCGCGGTCTTCCATCAGGCCGACATTGTGGATGTCGGGCACCTTGGAGCAGCCCACGCCCTGGTCCACCCAGCGCACCACATAGCCCAATATGCCTTGCGCATTATTGTCCAGCTCCTGCTGCACTTCTTCCGGGCTCCAGTTGGGCCGGTCCGCCAGCGGAATGGTGAGGATGTCCGACAGCTTGGCGCGGGGGCGCGATTTCAATTCGTCCTGCCGCACCTTCACGCTGACCTGGTGATAGTGCAGGGCATGCAATGTGGCGGCGGTGGGCGACGGCACCCAGGCGCAGCTCGCGCCCGCCATGGGATGGCCGATCTTGGCCTTCAGCATGTCGGCCATCCTGTCGGGCATCGCCCACATGCCCTTGCCGATCTGCGCCTTTGCCTGAAAGCCGCAAAGAAGACCGATATCCACATTCTGGTCTTCATAGGCCGCCAGCCATTTGGAGGTCTTCATCTCGCCCTTGCGCACCATGGCGCCGGCATACATGGAGGTGTGCATCTCGTCGCCGGTGCGGTCCAGGAAGCCGGTGTTGATGAAGACGATGCGGTCGCGTGCCGCGCGGATGCATTCCTTGAGGTTGGTCGAGGTGCGGCGCTCCTCGTCCATCACCCCCATCTTGATGGTGTTGCGCTCAAGTCCAAGAATATCTTCCACGCCGTCGAAGATCGCGCTGGTGAAGGCCACTTCGGCCGGTCCGTGCATCTTGGGCTTGACGATATAGATGCTGCCCTTGCGGCTGTTGCGCTTGGCGCCCTTTATGTCGTGCAGCGCCACCAGGCTGGTGACCACCGCGTCCATCAGGCCCTCGCCGATCTCGCTGCCGCCATTCCCGTTTTCAGAGGGCAGCAGGATGGCGTCGCTGGTCATCAGGTGGCCGACATTGCGGATGAACAGCAGGCTGCGGCCGGGCAGGGTGACTTTGCCGCCGTCAGGCGCGGTGTAATCGCGGTCAGGATTGAGCGCGCGGGTCAGGGTCTTGCCGCCTTTCTCAAAACTGGCGGTGAGGGTGCCGTCCATTAAGCCCAGCCAGTTGCGATAGGCGCCGGCCTTGTCCTGCGCATCGACCGCGGCGATGGAATCTTCGCAGTCCATGATGGTGGTGATGGCCGATTCCAGCACCACATCGCTGATGCCGGCCTTGTCGGTCTTGCCGATCACATGACTGCGATCGACATGGACTTCGATATGCAGGCCGTTATGGGCCAGAAGAACCGTGCTGGGTGATGCGGCATCCCCGACATAGCCCTTGAACTGGGACGGGTCTTTCAGCGCGGGCTTGAGCGCGCCGCCTTCGACGGAAAGGCCCGTGATGTCTTTCCAGGAACCGTTGGCCAGAGGTGCTGCCTGGTCCAGCGCCTCACGCGCGAAGGCGATGACCTTTTCCCCGCGCTTGGGGTTATAGCCCTTGCCGGGCGCAAGTTCGCCACCTTGCGCAATCGCGTCGGTGCCGTAGAGCGCGTCATACAAGCTGCCCCAGCGGGCATTGGCGGCATTGAGCGCAAAGCGCGCATTGGTCAGCGGCACCACCAGCTGCGGCCCCGCCACGGTGGCGATTTCCGGATCGACATTTTCGGTGCCGATTTGAAAGTCCGCGCCTTCCGGCTCCAGATAGCCGATCTCTTTGAGGAAGGCGGTATAGGTGGCCTGGTCGATCGGCTTGGCCGGATGGGCCTTGTGCCACTGATCGATTGCCGCCTGCAGCCGGTCGCGCTCAGCCAGAAGTGCCCGGTTCTGCGGCATCAACTTGACCGCCAGCGCGGCAAAGCCGGCCCAGAACCTGTCCGGGTCCACCCCACTGTTGGGCAAAGCCTCCTTTTCGATGAAGGAATAAAGGGCGGGACTGACCTTCAGTCCGTGTTTTTCGATGCGGTCAGACATGGGGGATGGCTTTTCATGGATGAAAGCCAAGCCTAGTAGGCGTGGAAGTTGGGGTCAAAACGAAAAGAGTTCTGATGGCGCGGCAAAGCCGGCCATCAGGACGCCGAGCGTGGACTGGCGACAGCGTAGGGTCCACGCGAAGGCAGACCCGTGAGGGCCCGGTCTTTGGTTTTAGGCGATTTTGTCCTGTTCAGTTCAGGCCGGGCACCGTCAGGGTAAAGGGATAGACATAGGCCTGCAGCATCACAAACAGGCCCACCAGCGTGCCCATGAGGATGGCGCTGGGCAGCACAAAGCGCAGGATCTTGCCTTCGCTGCCGTGCCAGCCCGTCGCCGCCACCGCGATGACGATGGAAGCGATGGCGATGATCTTGCCCATGCAGCCGCCGGTCGAATTGGCCGCCGCCATCAGGACCGGATTGAAGCCGGCATGCTGGGCTGCCACCACCTGAAGGCCGCCGAACAGCACATTGGCCGAGGTGTCCGATCCCGTCGCCGCCACGCCCAGCCAGCCCAGAACCGCGCTGAAGAAGGGAAACAGCTTGCCGGTCGCGGCAAAGGCCAGGCCCAAGGTGCTCTGGATACCCGAGGTCCCGGTCAGGGTGGCCAGCGACAGCATCAGCACAATGGCGATCAGCGGGAAGCGCACGACATAGATGGTCTTGAACCAGTTCTTGACCAGCTGGGCGGGCGAGAAGCCCATCACCAGGCCGGCAATGATGCCCGACACCAGCACGCCGGTGCCGGAATAGGTGAGGATCTGCCAGCTCAGCGCACCAGCCTGCGGCGTGATCTTGGTGACGACCGGCGGCACGGCCAGGATCAGCTTGTCCAGGCCCGGCACGTGATAGACGGGGTCAAACAGCTTGTTGCCCAGCGTCTTCCAGAACGGGCTGGCCCAGAAGGCCAGCACGGCGCAGAGGATCACCCAGGGCAGCCAGGAATGGAACACCTGCTTGCCGGTGGGAAGCTCGTCCAGCGGTTCCGGCGGCTTTACCTCGTCATGGGAATCGTCGCGGAAGCGCATGGCCGTGTCGGTAATCACGTTGGCCGGCTTCCAAACCCTGAGGAACAGCACCAGAGACGCCAGCGAAATGCCGCCCGAGGCCACGTCCACGATATAGGGATTGACGAAGTAGGAGATCAGGAACTGCGGGATGGTGAAGGACAGCGCCGCTACCAGGATGGCCGGCAACACTTCCATGGTCTTCTTCCAGCCGCAGAACACCCACAGCATGTAGAAGGGGATGATGATCGAGAACGGCACCGACTGGATGCCGATGGCCTTGCCCAGAAGCAGCGGGTCGATGCCGGTGGACTGGGCCAGGCCATTGATGGGCGCGCCGATGGCGCCAAAGGCCACGGTTGCGGTATTGGCGAACAGCGCCATGGCCGCCGAGGTCAGGGGCGAGAAGCCCAGGCCCATCAGCATGGCCGAACACACCGCGACGGGGGTACCGAAGCCGGCCGCGCCCTCAAAGAAGGCGCCGAAGCAGAAAGGGATCAAAAGTATCTGCAGCCGCCGGTCGGCGGTGACCCGGCCCAGCGAATGCTGGAAGATCTGGAACAGGCCTTTTTCCTTGGTCAGGTTGTAGAGGAAGATCACGTTCAGGATGATCCAGCCGATGGTCCAGAAGCCATTGACCGCGCCCAGGGTGGCGGATTTCGCCGCCATGTCCGCCGGCATGGTGAAGATATAGACCGCGATCAGGAAGGTCAGGACCAGCGCGATCGCCGCCGCCCAATAGGTCTTGACCTTGTTGGTGGCGATCATGATCAGGAGCAGCAGGATCGGAACCGCCGCAACCGCCGTCGATAGCACGGTATTGTGCAGCGGATCGTAATTCTGTGCCCAAGTCATATGGTCCCCCCAAGATCGCGCCCAAAAACCGGGCATCCCTTTTGCCAGGCGACCTTAGAGCAGGAAATCCTCTGCTGTCATGCGGCAGGACGGCTTTTTGTGAAGAAAGTCGGGTAGTTAGCTATTGCAGCGCAACATCCCCCTCCAGCTTCGCTGGCCCGCGCGCGCGGGGGACGTCCTACCTATTCCAGGTCGAGGCGACGTGATCGGGGTCTTCCTGGGAATTGCGCTCCGCCATCAGGAAGCTGTAGTAGCCGCAGCCGCCGCCCGGATATTCACGGCAGATGGCGGGCCGCGCCTTGTAGATGGTGCAGCAGCGCTTGTCGGTGTCGAAGAAGCGGCAGATCTTGCCGAAATGGACGTCGGCCTTGCGGCGCATGGCATAGGGCTCCTCGCCGTCCACCTTGGTGAACTTGCTGCGCGCCTCTTCAAAGCTCAGGCCGAAATGATCGGCCAGCCGCTGCACATCACGCTTCTTGAGCGGGATCAGGGGATAGGAGCAGCAATAGCCCGGACACTTCGCACAATTATAGGACGCCACGTTCTTCCCGCCTGAGTCGCTGAACTACCCTTAGCATGAACGCGCGATAGTGCCATGCGGCTCCCCGGCGGTGGCGACGCCATGACGCGCCAAAACGCAAGGGAACAGGGGCAAGGGCATGCAAAGGCGCGTCACACATTTGCCGGTATCAGGCCCGCATTGTATCAAAAGGCAATGTCCAACAAGCCGATCTTTTTCGATGAGTCGGGACGCCGCGCGGCGCGTATCCGGGTTGTGGCCTGGGCCGTCAGCCTGTCGGCCCTGCTGATCCTGGTCGGCTTCGCCACCAGCCTGGCGCTGTCGCCGCGGGTCAATGGACTGGACTTTCCCGGACGGGTGGCGATCGCCAATCCGGCCCAGCTGGAGAAGCGCGCCCAGAAACCCGGCCTGCTTGCCCGCGCCGAGCGGCTGGCGCTGGCGGCCCGCAAACGCCGGCTGGAGGATATCGCCCGCCTGCACCGGGCGCAGAGCGCGCTGCCCAACCGGATGCTGCCGGCCATCCTCAAGCCGCAGGTCGGGCGGCCGTTGGCCATCGGCTTCTATGCTCCTTGGGGAGGCGCGGATGATACGTCCTGGTCTTCGCTCAAGCGTTCACTGAAATATCTGGATTGGGTGGTGCCCAACTGGATGGAGCTGAACGGCCCCGACATGGATTTCAGCGCCCAGATCGACCAGCGCGCCCTGGGCTTCATCCGCACCAACAAGCCTGGCGTCGCCATCCTGCCCATGATCCAGAATTTCTCCGGCGGAAAGTTCGATGGCCTCGCGCTTGCCCGGTTGCTGGCGGACCGTGGCCGCACGGACGAATTGCTGGACCAGATCATCGCCTTTGTCGCCGCCAACAAGCTGCAGGGCGTCACCATCGATTTCGAGGACGTGCCCAAGGGCGCGCACAAGGATCTGGAGGATTTCCTCTCCCGCATGTCGGCGGCTTTCGCGCCCCATGACTGGATCATCGCCCAGGCCGCGCCCTTTGAGGACGACGACTGGCCCTACCAGACCTATGCCAATATCGTCGACTACACCATGCTGATGGCCTATGACCAGGTGGACGACCAGGGGCCACCCGGCTCGATCGCCGGCGAGGACTGGTACGAAAAGACGCTGGATCAGCGGATGCGCCAGCTTCCGGCCGATTCCACCATCGTCGTCGTTGGTTCCTGGGCCTATGATTGGCCGCAGAACAAGCCTGCGGCGGTCGTCTCCTTCGAAAGGGCCATGGGCATGGCGCGCGATGACAGCGCCACGGTGCTGTTCGATCCCGCCAGCAACAACCCGCATTTCAATTATGAAGAGGATGACGGCACCAAGCACCAGGTCTGGTTCCTGGATGGCGTCACCGCCTTCAACCAGATCCATGCCGCCGATCCCTATCGCCCGGCGGGCTATGCGCTGTGGCGGCTGGGGTCGGAAGACCCGTCCATCCTGCCCCTGATGGGCCGGTCCTATGACGCGCCCGCGCCCGACAGCCTGAAGCACATTCCCAACGATATCGAGGATCCCGATTACGACGGCTTTGGCGAGATCCTCAGGATCGAGGCCGGTCCGTCCGTGGGCGTGCGCACGCTCACCATCGAAGCCTCGACCGGCGACATCGTCGACGAACGCTATGACAGCCTTCCCACCAGCTATGTGATCCGCAAGGTCGGCGCGGTCCCCGGCAAGCTGGCGATCACCTTTGACGACGGTCCCGATCCGGAATGGACGCCGGCCATTCTTGATATCCTGAAGCAGAAGAAGGTGGCCGCCACCTTCTTCATGATCGGCTCGAACATGGAGGCCCATCCCGGCCTGGTGCAGCGTGTGCTCGCCGAAGGCCATGAGGTCGGCAACCACACCTATACCCATCCCAACCTGGCCGACACGCCGCCGGCGGCGGTGCGGCTGGAGCTGAATGCGACCCAGCGCCTGTTCCAGGCGCTCACCGGGCGTTCGATGCGGTTCTTCCGCTCACCTTATCTGACCGACGCCAATCCGTCCGACGCCGACGAGCTCGAGCCGATCGAGCAGGCGCAAGAACTGGGTTACATCGAAGTCACCGCCAATCTGGACACGCTGGACTGGGAGCAGCTGCCGGTGAACCAGATGATGACGCTGGTGTTCAAGGCGCTGACCAATCCCAATCCCGACCTGCGCGGCAATGTGGTGCTGATGCATGATTCCGGCGGCGACCGCAGCCGCACGCTGGTGCTGCTGCCCAGGCTGATCGATGCCCTGCGGGCCAAGGGCTATACCTTCGTGCCGCTGTCGGAACTGGGCGGCTTCAAGCGCGACGATGTGATGCCCAGGTTGCCCTTCACCATCTCGCTCTATGCCGACCGGGCGGTGTTCCTGACCATCAGCTATGTCGCGCAATTCCTCTATTATTGTTTCCTGGGCGCGATCGTGCTCGGCCTGGCGCGGCTGTTCGTGCTGGCCGGCCTGGCATTGTGGAAGCGGATGAAGGGATCGGGCGTACCCATCCCCGGCGATGGCAAGCCCCAGGCGGTGACGGTGCTGATCCCCGCCTTCAATGAAGAGAAAGTGATCGTCACCACCATCGAGCGGATCCTGGCCAGCGACTATCCCAATATGGAAGTGCTGGTGATCGATGACGGCTCCAAGGATCACACCGCCTATATCGTGCGCTCCCACTTCATGCGCGAACCGCGGGTGGGCGCGATCTCCATTCCCAATGGCGGCAAGGCCAATGCGCTGAATGTCGGGCTGGCCAATGCCCGGGGCGAAGTGGTGGTGGCGCTGGACGCCGACACCCAGTTCGAAAGCACCACCATTTCAAGGCTGGTGCGCTGGTTCACCGATCCCGCGATCGGCGCGGTGGCGGGCAATGCCAAGGTCGGCAACCGCATCAACATGATCACCCGCTGGCAGGCGCTGGAATATATCGTGGCGCAGAATCTGGAACGCCGCGCGCTTTCGGCGCTGGATACGCTGACCGTGGTGCCTGGCGCGGTGGGCGCCTGGCGGCGCGATGTGCTGCGCGCGCTGGGCGGTTTTCCCTCCGACACGCTGGCGGAAGACCAGGATCTCACCATCGCCATCCAGACCGAGGGCTATCGTGTCCAGTTCGATCCCGATGCCGTTGCCTGGACCGAAGCGCCCGCCACGGTGAGCGGTCTGGCCAAGCAGCGTTTCCGCTGGGCCTATGGCACCCTGCAATGCCTGTGGAAGTATCGCGGCATCACCTTCAATCCCGAATATGGCGAGTTGGGCCTTGTGGCGCTGCCCCAGGTCTGGCTGTTCCAGATCCTGCTCACCACGCTCGCGCCGGTGGCCGATCTGCTGCTGGTCTGGCAGCTGGTGGCGGAATATATCAACTACGCCCAGCATGTCGGCACCTATACCGGCGACAATCTGCGCATCGTGGGGCTTTATTATATCGTCTTCATCCTGGTCGACCTGCTGGCGGCGATGGTGGGCTTTGTGATGGAGAAGGGCGAGGACTGGCGGCTTTTGTTGTGGCTGCCGCTGCAGCGCTTCGGTTATCGCCAGATCATGTATTATGTGGTGGTGCGTTCGCTCTGGACGGCGCTGCGCGGCCCCTTTGTCGGCTGGGGCAAGCTGGAGCGGCATGGCACCGTCAAGGCGCGCGCGTAACCGGTACGAGAAACGCGCCGTTGTCGTCGCCGTGATCGGCGCGATAATTCTTCTCGATCGCACGGCGCACATCGGGGCCCAGGCCATCCCTGTCGATCAGCTGCAGGGTGGCGAAGCGGTGATCGGCGATCATCCCGGCCAGCGGCGCGGGCGAGCGGGCGCCGGCCTTGATCGCCTCGCCCACATTGAAGACATCCACCTCGGCGCCTTTGCCGGCCCACAGGCACAATGAAAGCTGATCGCACAAAGCCGGTCCCGGGCGGCTTTTCAAAAAGGCGATATCGCGGGCCGAACTTTGCGCGAAATCCCGGGTGAAGAAAAAATTATTGTCCCGGAAATTCACCGCCAGGAAAATCAGCAGGGGCAGGGCGCTGGCCGCGGCCAGTATCGGCCAGCGGCCGCGTTCCACCGCCAGACCCAGCCCCAGCGACAAGGCGATACCCAGATCGAAGAAGGCATTGGCGTCGACGCCGTCTCCGGCGGCAAAGATCAGGCCCAGCAGCAGCGCGGCGCCCACGTAAAGCAGACTGAACAGGCCGTGCCGGTCAGGCCACAGGCCCGTCATGGCGATCGCGGGCAGCACCACCCACCATAGACGGGGGACGGCGGCTTTGAGGTTGGCCAGCGAGGACAGGCGCGGCGACGCCAGTTGCGCGATCAGGCTGGCGCCAAAGCCGAGCTGGAACAGAACCAGTCCCGACAGGACAAAGGCCACGCCCCAAAGCACGAATGCCATGCCCGCGCGGCGGTCCTGTGCCAGCAGCCACAGGCCGGCCGCCAGCGGCATGGCCAGCAGATTGTGCTTGATGAAAAGGCTTATCGCGAACAGCGCCGCCGCGATCATGGTCCGGTCACGCAACAGACACAGCAACGCGCCCAACTGCACGGCATGACCCAGCAACTGGGGATCGTCCATGCCGACATAGTCGCTGGCGACCAGAAGCAGGCCGGCAAAGAACAGCGCGCCCAGGACAATCGCGCGCGGGCGGCAATCCATCCGCCGCAGCACCGCGGCGATGCCGGTGACTGTAGCCAGAAACCCGCCAAGCGCGACCCAGCGTCCGGCGATGAGAACGTCGCCGCCACGCCGGGCGATGGCGCCGATCAGATAGAAGGACAAGGGCGGATAGTTGTTGACCATCAGCGCCTGCGGCGGGGGATAAAGGCCATGTCCGGCCATCGCCGCCAGCGCATGGGCGGCATTCCAGCCCTCATTGGGATCCAGCGGCACATGTGCCGGGATCGCCAGGATGTTGCGCACCAGCAGCACCAGGGTAACCAGCGCCAGCACCGCCGACGCGCCCCAGACCAGCCTCTCGGAGAGGTGCGGGCTCATCGCGCGCAGGACCGGTCGGGCAGGATGTCGTAGAAGGAAAAGAACGTGCCGGCATGGCGCAACCTGAGCATGGGCGGCACCGGCGTGCGCTTGCCGTCCAGGTGCACCACCACCGCGATGTCGAAGTGGCACTGGAAATGGTTCAGGTAAGGCATGTCTTCCTGAATGTCTTCGTCCTGGTCCATCTGGCCGCGCGCCAGAAAGCCCAGCTCGTCGACATCGGGTGGCGAGCCTTGTTGCGCCGACGCTGCGGCATATTTCTGGTAAGGCGGGTTCAACTGCACCACATGCTGGCCCTTGGTGGTGAAGAGCAGGGGCGTGAACACGCCGCGCTCCGGTACCGCGAATTCCGCCATGTGCCAGTAAGGCTGGTCGGGGCGATCGCCGATGGCGTCGCCGTCCAGCACCGTCAGCATGCGCGAACCGCGCGGCACTTCCTCCAGCGCCGCCTGGAACTCGCGAAATTGCCGGTCATAGACCAGCCAGCTTTGCGCGAGCGTGACGGCGCACCAGCCGATCGTCACCAGGGCCAGCGCCACCAGCGCGGTGCGGGTGGCGGGTTTCATCAGCAGCTCGGTGGATGCAAACAGCATGGCGCCGAAGACCGCGGGCAGGCGCAGATGCACGGCCCAGCCGCCGAAGGCCCATTCCGGCGCGAAGACCGCGCCCGCCAGCAGCAGCCCAAGGGTTGCCCACATGGCGGGATGCAGGCGGCCTTTCCGCAGATAAAGCGCCAGCCCCAGGCCGGCGAACAGGGCAATGGGCAGGACATAGGCGCTGTCGTCGAAAGCGTGCTGCACCAGGCTTTCGAAACGGTCCAGCATGGTGTCGGCCAGATCGAAAATGACCGCCTCATCGCCCTCGCCATGCGGCTTGAGGAAGAGGAAGGCGAGACCGGCGGGAACATAGAGAACCGCCACCGATGCGGCGCGGCGCACAAGCGCGGCGGGATCGCGGTTCTCCAGCCGGAAATTCTGGGCCACTTCGAAGCCCGCCATCATCATCAGCAGGCTGGCGGCGGCGAAGACGTGACAGAAATAAAGCAGGGTCACGGCGAGGGTGAAGCTCGCGAGCCGTATCGCGCCGTTGCGTTTCCCAGTGGAGATCCAAGCGGCGAAGACGGCAAAGCTCAGCCCGGCGGAAAAATAATAATTGAAGAAGCCCCAGATGAAATTGGCGTTGTAGGCGAAGAAGGAGCCGAACAAGGGCGCGATGCCGGTGCGGCCGTAAAGCGCGCGGTGCACCGCGCCCGGTCCCAGCACCCAGAGGAAGATCGCGGCGGTGAGAAACAGCTTGGTCGCCACCACCAGCCCGGTCAGCCGCGCCAGCCATGGCACCAGCACTTCCGACGCCAGGTTGGGCACAAAGGCCCAGTGCAGGTGATAGATGGCGTTGCCGGTGGCGCCGCCCTTTGAACCAGCTTCGATCAGGGCGAAGCTGGCCAGATGGGCGGGATAGTCCGGCATGGCCGGCGCCCATACGCACCATAGCGGGGTGGCCAGCATCAGGGCGGCGGCGATCAGGGTGATGCCGGTCAAATGGCTTTCCGGCCAATGCCGCGGCGCCCAGCTGCGCTCCATCCCTGTCCCCATGTTCCGCGGCCGGATCATAAGGGAAAGGGTTTGCTCAGGTCACGGACGACACGTGCGGCCTATTTGCCAAAACAGGGTCAATGAAAATCGACTTATTGGATGCCGGTTGGATGCCGGGATTTTCAATGAAAATCCCGGGAGGGCGGCAGCACCCGGACATTGCGGGGATGGCCTCCTTCCACTTTCAGGTGGGTTGCGGCGGTCAGCGGAGGTTCATCGGCATACAGACGGCTGAGATCGGCGCTGCGGTCGATCAGCGCCTCAACCATCAGATGCAGCACGCCCTCCGGGCTTTTCTGCACCTTGCCTTCGGCCAGAAGCAGGCGCGCGCCCATCACTTCCTTGCGGAAGCGGGGAAAGATGCTTTCCCACAGCACCAGATTGGCGACGCCGGTTTCGTCGCTCAGGGTGATGAAGATGGCGGTGCCTTCGCCGGGGCGCTGGCGCACCAGCACCACGCCCGCCACCCGGGCGCGGGCGCCATCGGGGAGCGCGGCCAGCCCGGCGCAAGGCGTGATCTGTTCGGCGTCGAACAGGGGGCGCAGGAACTGGGTGGGATAGCCTTTCAGCGACAGGCGCAGGGTCTGGTAATCGGCCACCACTTCCTGGCTTTCGGCCATGCGCGGCAGGGGGGCGATGGTCTCTGCCCCCATTTCCGGCGTGGCGCCCCTGTTTCCTTCATGCGCAAACAGAGGCAGCGGGGAATCATCCGGCAGCCGGCGCACCGCCCACAGGCCTTCGCGGCGGTCCAGGCCAAAACCCCGGAAGGCATCGGCCTCCGCCAGGGTGATCAGGGCGCGTTTGGGCAATGCGGTGCGGCGGGCGAAAGCGGCGAAGCCCGGATAGCCATAGCCACGCTCCTCCATCACGATGCGGGCATGGCTTTCGGCGAAGCCGTCGATCTGGCGCAGGCCCAGCCGCAGGGCCAGGCCTGTTGGCGTGCGTTCCAGGGTGCTGTCCCAGTTGCTGAAGGAGGCATCCGGCGGCAGCACCGTGACTTTGCCGTTCTCCTTCGCGCAGCGCACGATCTCGGCCGGCGCATAAAAGCCCATGGGCTGGGAATTGAGCAGGGCGGCGGCAAAGGCGGCCGGATGATGTTTCTTGATCCAGGCGGAAACATAGACCAGCAGCGCGAAGCTGGCGGCATGGCTTTCGGGAAAACCGTAGGAGCCGAAACCCTTGATCTGGTCGAAGCAGGATTTGGCGAAAGCCGGGTCATAACCACGCGCGCTCATCCGTCCGATAAATTTCTCTTCGAAGGTCCCGATCGTGCCGACATGACGGAAGGTGGCCATGGCGCGCCTGAGGCCATTGGCTTCGTCGGACGTGAATTTGGCCGCGACGATGGCCAGCCGCATCGCCTGTTCCTGGAAAAGCGGCACGCCCTTTGTTTTCCTGAGCAGTTCGTAAAGCTCGTCGGGAGGCCCGTGATCGGGATGCGGCGAGGGGAATTTTATCAATGACGGGTCGGCGCGGCGCTTGAGATAAGGGTGCACCATGCCGCCCTGGATGGGGCCAGGTCTGACGATCGCCACTTCCACCACCAGGTCATAGAATTCGCGGGGCCGAAGCCTTGGCAGCATGTTCATCTGGGCGCGACTTTCCACCTGAAACACGCCGATGGCGTCGGCTCTGCACAGCATGTCATAGACTTCGGGGTCACCTGGTGGAATATGCGCCAGCTCCAGCGGCAGACGTCTTGGACCGGAATAGTTGGCGTCGATAAGCTGGAAAGCCTTGCGGATACAGGTCAGCATCCCCAGCGCCAGCACATCCACCTTCATGATCTCGAGTGTGTCGAGATCGTCCTTGTCCCATTCGATGAAGAAGCGGTCGTCCATCGCGGCCGGCCCGATGGGCACGGTCCAGTCCAGCTTGTCGCGGGTCAGCACAAAGCCGCCGACATGCTGGGAGAGGTGACGGGGAAAGCCCATCAGGGCATTGGCAAAGAAAACTGCGCGTTCCACGGTTGCATTGCCGGGATCACATTCACCCTGACGCACCTGGTGCTCCTCCAGTTCATCGCCGTGATGGCCCCAGACGGTGTCGGCCAGCTTGCCGGTGACGTCCTCGGTCAGGCCGAACACCTTGCCCACTTCCCGGATGGCGCTGCGCGGGCGGTAATGGATGACGGTGGCGGTCAGTGCGGCGCGGCGGCGGCCATACCGGCGATAGACATACTGGATGACTTCCTCGCGCCGCTCATGTTCGAAGTCGACGTCGATATCGGGCGGCTCGCGCCGTTCAGTATTGAGAAAGCGCTCGAACAGCACATCGATCTCGGCGGGATCGACAGAGGTGACCCCCAGGGCATAGCAGACCACGGAATTGGCGGCTGAACCGCGCCCCTGGCAGAGAATTCCCTGGCCGCGCGCAAACCACACAATATCATTTACGGTGAGGAAATAATGCGCAATGTGGCTTTCGGCGATGAAGCGCAATTCTTTTGCCGCCAGCCGCACCACCTTGAATGGCGTGCCGGAGGGATAGCGCCATTTCAGTCCTTTCAGAGTCAGGTCGCGCAGATGCTGGTCGGCGGTCTTGCCGCGCGGCACCGGCTCGCGCGGATAGCGTTGGCCGAGCTGGCCCAGGGTGAAGCGGATGCGTTTCGCAAATCGCAGCGTTTCGGCCACTGCGTCCGGGCAATCCCGGAACAGTCGCCGCATGTCCTCGGGTGTCTTCAGGTGCCGTTCGGCATTGGCCTGCAGCCGCGAGCCTGCTTGCGTCAGGCTGAGATGTTTGCGGATGCAGGTGACGACATCCTGCAGCTCGCGGCGTTCCGCGTCGTGATAGAGTGCGTCATTGACGGCGATCAGCGGCACCCGCGCGGTTCGCGCCAGCCGCGTCAGATCGCGCAGGCGGCGGCGATCCTCGCCCGTGTAGAGCAGGGATGCCGCCAGCCATGTGTCGGCGCCCAGTCGCGCCAACACCGGCTTGGTGGTCTCCAGATCGACCGGCGGCATCACGATCAGAAGCAGGCCGCGGCGATATTCCAGAAGATCCGGAAGATCGAGCAGGCATTCGCCTTTTTCCGCGCGCAACTTGCCGACCGAGAGCAGGCGGGACAGCCGGGCATAGGCCTTGCGGTCTTTCGGATAGGCCAGGATGTCGGGTGTGCCGTCACGAAAGACCAGGCGCGCGCCGATCAAGAGGCGTGGAGGCTGTGCGTGTTTGCGCCATTCCTCATAGGCGCGGACCACGCCGGCCAATGTGTTGCGGTCGGCAATGCCGATGGCGGCATAATCCAATGTGTGCGCCCTCTCCACGAACTCCTTGGGATGCGAAGCGCCGCGTAGAAACGAGAAATTGGTGGTGACGGCGAGTTCGGCGTAACTCATGCGAACAGGCCTTGCAGGTACCAGCGCGGCGCCAACCCGTCTGTCCGGTAAAGCCCGTCGCGATAAAGCCAGAAACGCTGGCCGTCGCGGGTTTCCACCCGGAAATAGTCACGCGTCAATCCGCGGCTTCTCCACCATTCCATGGCGATGCGTTCGGGGCCTTCGGCGCGGGCGATGTCGAATTGCGCCCGGCGCCAGCGGAAGCGCACCGGCGGGCCATCCGGCACTTCCGACAGGGGTACGGAAATCTCTTCCGGCTTTTCCAGCAGCCGCAAGGGCCGGCGCGGCGGATCGCCGGGCAGCCGCTTCAAGGACCAGTGCTGCCGGTCAAAATCACTGTCCTGCGCCGGCACCGCCGCGCTTTGCGCTTCCGGAATATGGGTGTCCTGCGGCACAAAGCGCTGTACGCGGGCATCGCCAAACCGCGCCGCCAGCCGGTCGACCAGAAAACCGATCTGGCGGCGGGCGTTTTCGTTGCTGTCGAAACTGATGGTGGCGGGTTTGGTCTCTTCCGCCAGCAGCGCTTCCAGCCGGATCAGGTCGAAGCCGAAACCGGGATCCAGCGGATCGGCCAGCGCATCCAGCCTCTGGCGCAACAGCCGCAGCATCACTTTGGGATCGCGCAAGGGTTCGCCCATTCTGACCACAATGCGCGCCACCTTGCCGTCGGCGCGGAAGAAGGCTGCTTCCAGATGGCGCGCGCCACGGCCCTCGCGTTCCAGTATGGCGCTCAGATGCTGCGCCAGCTGCAGCAGCGATGCGGCGATCATCTCTTCGGTGACGATGGGTTCAGCGAAACGCTGCTCGGCCATCAGGTCGGGCAGGGCGCGGTGGGGCTGAAGCGGTTGGCCCGAAGCTCCCAGCATCACCTTCAGCCGGGTGACAAAGCCCGCGCCCAGCCGTTCCGACAATTCGCTGTGAAGACGGCCTGCCACCATGCCCACACTCTTGAGGCCGGCATGGCGCAGGGCACGCAAGGCCTTGTCGTCGCATTCCAGCGCGGTGATGGGCAGCGGCGCCACGGCCTGGGCTTCGCCGCCGGGCGGCACAATGGTGGCAGGCGCATAACGCGCCAGCGCATGCGCCGCCAAGGATGTGCCGGCAATCGCACCTTGCACGGCAAGACCCTGTCTGGCGATGCCGCCGATGACGGTTGCCAGCATCGCCGTCTCGCCGCCGAACAGATGCGCCGCGCCGGTAATGTCGAGAAACAGCCCGTCCGGCGCATCCAGGCTGACTAGCGGGGTGAAACGGTCGCACCAGTCGGCGATGGATTCCAGCAGCGCCGCATCGGCCTTTTCATCGCACCCCATGATGGCAAGCGGCTGCACCATGGCGCGGGCATTGGCCAAAGGCTGACCCTTGGTGAGGCCCAGCTTTTGCGCCCGCGCTTCCAGGGCATACACGGTGAGCGTGTTGTTCGCCTTCTGGCTGATCACCAGCGGCGCATCAAACCGCGCGCCGTGCTTGCGGATAAGCCGGTCGGTTGGCAGGCGCGGCAGCCACAGCGCCAGAATCCGCTCCCTCCTTCGAGGAGTCAGTGAAACAGCCATGTTCGGGATTCCATGTGAGCAAAAAACGGCCCAGCCCGCCCAGGCGATGGCGGACAAGCTGGGCGTCAAAAACCGGATTGCCCCAATCATCATCCAGCGGCGATGACGCAGCACTTGCCACCTGCCAGCGGGTCAGCGCGGCACTGGGTTGGGGGATCGCGCCGGCGCGCAGCATCACAACGGTGACGCCGCTCTCTTCCGCCGCCAGCACAAGCCTGCGGCTGGCCACCAGGTCCAGGCATTTGGGGGCGCCTTCCAGTTCCAGCAGCAGCGCGCCCACATGCGGACAAGCCAGGATATCGCCCGCCGCCGACAGGGCATCGGGGGACCCGCGGGTCCGCACCATCACCAGTTGGCGTGGATCGCCGCCCAGCTCCAACAGTCCGCCCGGCGAGAGGGCGCCATACTCCATCGCCTCATAGTCGGGCCGCACCCAGAACAGCGGTTTTGTTCCCGCCGCCAGCAGCGCCAGCAGCACGGCAAAACCGCCGCCGCTCCAACCTCTCGCAAAAACTTCGTGCAGCGCGCCGGGCCGCAATCCGCCGCCCAGCACGTCATCCACAGCCGCGTTGCCCAAGGGAACTGGGGGCCGGTCGGCAGGCAGGCCATAGCGCGCCAAAGAATGGTGCAATTTCGCCAGTTTTGCGCTTTTGTTCATGATATGTTCTATAATGCCCGCCGCCCCGAAAGAGTCAATCCCGCGCGTTCGACATGCGCACTCATTTACCCAGTGTCCCGATTCCGAAATTCGCACGATCTCCATACAGGGCTCTGGGCGAATTTCGGAATCGAAGGACACTGGCAAATTATTGATTCTAGTGTCGTTTTGGTTTCGAAGTTCGCCAGAGCTTGATATCAATCGTGGGGCTAACGTCGAAACCACGACACTAGCGCGTATATGGCATGTTGCGCCGCAACTGGCATCGTGTTCACATGACAGGTAATTTCTAAGAAACGGGCATTTCCTTGGCTTTCCTTGCGAAGGCGAGGGGATTTGCGCCTGGATGTGTCGTGGTTGGGGTCGAAATGAGTTTGCCGCCGAAACAGGGTCTTTATGACCCGCGCAACGAGCATGACGCCTGCGGTGTCGGCTTTGTCGCCAACATCAAGGGCGCCAGGTCCCATGAGATCATCGGGCTTGGTCTTCAGCTGCTGATCAATCTCGACCATCGCGGCGCGGTGGGCGCGGATCCGCTGGTGGGCGATGGCGCCGGCATCCTGATTCAGATTCCCGATCCCCTGTTCCGCGACTGGGCGAAAGAAACCGGCGTCACCCTGCCGCCGCCCGGCCAATATGCGGTCGCCATGTGTTTTCTGCCGCGCGAAGCCAAGGCGCGCGAGATTGTCGTCAAGCAGTTCGAGCATTTCATCAAGGTGGAAGGCCAGAAGCTGCTGGGCTGGCGCGATGTGCCGACCGATCCCGCCGGCCTGGGCAAGACCGTGCTCGACGGCATGCCGCTGATCCGCCAGGCGATCATCGCGGCTGGTCCCCACATCAAGGGTCAGGACCAGTTCGAGCGCAAATTGCTGACCATCAGGAAGCAGGCGCAGAACCCGCTGGCCGATCTCGCCAAGAAGCACAAGCTGCCCGCCATCCAGCAGCTTTACATGCCCAGCCTGTCCACCCGCACGGTGGTCTATAAGGGCCTGCTGCTGGCCCATGATGTGGGCCGCTTCTACCGTGACCTGCAGAACCCGCTCACCGTCTCGGCGGTGGCGCTGGTGCATCAGCGTTTCTCCACCAACACCTTTCCGTCCTGGAAGCTGGCGCATCCCTATCGCTTGATCGCCCATAATGGCGAAATCAACACCGTGCGCGGCAACGTCAACTGGATGAATGCGCGCCGCCGCGGCATGGAATCGGAGCTTCTGGGCCCCGATCTCGACAAGATGTGGCCGCTGATCCCGCACGGCCAGTCCGACACCGCCTGCCTGGACAATGCGCTGGAGCTGCTGGTCGCCGGCGGCTATCCGCTCGCCCATGCGGTGATGATGCTGATCCCGGAAGCCTGGGCCGGCAACAAGAGCATGGATGCCAAGCGCAAGGCCTTCTACGAATATCATGCCGCGCTGATGGAGCCATGGGACGGCCCCGCCGCGATCGCCTTCACCGATGGCCGCCAGATCGGCGCCACCTTGGACCGCAACGGCCTGCGCCCCGCCCGCTACATCGTCACCGAAGACGATCTGGTGATCCTGGCCTCGGAGTCGGGCGTAATCCCGGTGCCGGAGGACAAGATCAAGCGCAAATGGCGCCTGCAGCCCGGCAAGATGCTGCTGATCGACTTCGAGGAAGGCCGCATCGTTGAGGACGAGGAGATCAAGAAGAAGTTCTCCGCCGCCGAGCCTTACGAGGACTGGCTGAAGTCGGCCCAGTTCAAGCTGGAAGACCTGCCCGACCTGCCGGAAGACCACAGGCCCGCGGCCAACGATCCCTCGCTCTTGCTCGATCAGCAGCAGGCCTTTGGCTACACCCAGGAAGACCTGCAATTCTTCCTGGAGCCGATGGCGACCGGCGGCGACGATCCGGTCGGCTCCATGGGCGTCGACACGCCGATCGCGGTCCTGTCGAAGAAGTCCAGGCTGCTTTACAACTATTTCAAGCAGAACTTCGCCCAGGTCACCAATCCGCCGATCGATCCGATCCGCGAGGAGCTGGTGATGAGCCTGGTGTCCATGATCGGGCCGCGGCCCAATCTGCTCGGCCGCGATGCGGGCGCGCACAAGCGGCTGGAAGTGCTCCAGCCGGTGCTCACCAACGCCGATGTGGAGAAGATCCGCTCGATTTCCGAACTGGTGGACGGCGCCTTCCGCACCGCCACCATCGACTGCACCTGGCCGGCGTCGGAAGGCGCCGACGGCCTCAGCAATGCCGTGCAGCGCATCTGCCTCAACGCCACCGACGCGGTGCTGGCCGACAACAACATCCTGATCCTGTCGGATCGCGCGGTCAGCACCGACCGCGTTCCGGTGCCGGCGCTGCTGGCGACCGCCGCGGTGCATCACCATCTGGTGCGCCAGGGTTTGCGCATGCAGACCGGCCTGGTGGTGGAAACCGGCGAGGCGCGCGAAGTCCATCACTTCTGCGTGCTGGCCGGCTACGGCGCGGAAGCGATCAATCCCTATCTCGCCTTCGAGACGCTGGAGCATATCCGGGTGCGCCAGGGCCTGGCGCTCAAGCCTTACGAAGTGCAGAAGAACTACATCAAAGCGGTGGGCAAGGGCATCCTCAAGGTGATGTCCAAGATGGGCATCTCCACCTACCAGTCCTATTGCGGCGCGCAGATCTTCGACGCGGTGGGCCTGGCGAGCGAGTTCATCGCCAAATACTTCACCGGCACCGCCACCACCATCGAAGGCGTCGGTATCAAGCAGATCGCCGAGGAATGCGTGCGCCGTCACCGGGACGCGTTCGGCGACAATCCGGTCTATCGCAACATGCTGGATGTGGGCGGCGACTATGCCTTCCGCCTGCGCGGCGAGGACCATGCCTGGACGCCGGATTCGGTGTCGCGGCTGCAGCATGCGGTGCGCGGCAACAATCCGGCCGAGTACCGGCTGTTCGCCCAACAGATCAACGAACAGAGCGAACGGCTGCTCACCTTGCGCGGGCTGATGGAGTTCAAGGCGGGCGGCGGCATTCCGCTGGACGAAGTCGAGCCGGCAAGCACGATCGTCAAGCGCTTCTCCACCGGGGCGATGAGCTTTGGCTCGATCAGCCGCGAAGCCCACACCACTCTCGCCATCGCCATGAACCGCATCGGCGGCCGCTCCAATACGGGCGAAGGCGGCGAGGAAACCGACCGCTTCAAGCCGTTGCCCAATGGCGACTCCATGCGTTCGGCGATCAAGCAGGTCGCATCGGGCCGTTTCGGCGTCACCGCCGAATATCTGGTCAATGCCGACGACATCCAGATCAAGATGGCGCAGGGCGCAAAGCCCGGCGAGGGCGGCCAGCTGCCCGGCCACAAGGTGGACGCCAATATCGCCAAGGTGCGCCATTCCACGCCCGGCGTCGGCCTGATCTCGCCG
This sequence comes from Rhizomicrobium sp., assembly GCA_036267165.1. Lineage (GTDB taxonomy): Bacteria > Pseudomonadota > Alphaproteobacteria > Micropepsales > Micropepsaceae > Rhizomicrobium. The sequence goes on from DATAWO010000011.1 coordinate 26,234, forward strand.
CCGCCGCACCATGACATCTATTCCATCGAAGACCTGGCGCAACTGATCCGCGACCTCAAGAGCGTGAATCAAAAGGCGCGCATCTCGGTCAAGCTGGTGTCGGAAGTGGGCGTCGGCACCGTGGCCGCCGGCGTCGCCAAATGCCGCGCCGACCATGTCACCATCTCCGGTTTCGAAGGCGGCACGGGCGCATCCCCGCTCACCTCGCTGACCCATGCCGGCAGCCCCTGGGAAATCGGCCTGGCCGAAACCCAGCAGACCCTGGTGCTGAACGGCTTGCGCGGCCGCATCGCGGTCCAGGTGGATGGCGGGCTCAGGACCGGCCGCGACGTCGCCATCGGCGCGCTCCTGGGCGCCGATGAATTCGGCTTCGCCACCGCGCCGCTGATCGCCTCGGGCTGCATCATGATGCGCAAGTGCCATCTCAACACCTGCCCGGTGGGCGTCGCCACCCAGGATCCGGTGCTGCGCAAGCGCTTCACCGGCCAGCCCGAGCATGTGATCAACTATTTCTTCTTCGTCGCCGAAGAGCTGCGCGAGATCATGGCGCAGCTGGGCTTCAAGACCGTCAATGAGATGATCGGCCGGGTGGACAAGCTCAACATGTCCAAGGCCGTATCGCACTGGAAGGCCAAGGGCGTGGATCTGTCGCGCATCCTCTATAGCGTGGTTCCCAAGCCCGGCGTCGCCATCCATCACCGCGAAAAGCAGAATCATGGCCTGGAATCGGCGCTGGATCACGATCTGATCGCGGCCAGCAGACCCTCGATCGAGAACGGCCAGCCGGTCAGGCTGGAGCGCAGCGTGCGCAATGTCGACCGCACCGTCGGCGCCATGCTGTCGGGCGAGGTGGCCAAGCGTCACGGCCATGCCGGCCTGCCTGAAGACACGATCAGCGTGACATTCACCGGCACCGCCGGCCAGTCCTTCGGCGCCTTCCTCGCCCGCGGCGTCTCGCTCGAGCTGGTGGGCGATGGCAACGACTATGTCGGCAAGGGCCTGTCGGGCGGCCGCATCGTGGTCAAGCCGCCGCTCGGCCTCACCCGCGAACCCACCGAGAACATCATCGTCGGCAATACCGTGCTCTACGGCGCCATCGCCGGCGAGGCCTATTTCCAGGGCGTGGCGGGCGAGCGCTTTGCGGTGCGCAACTCCGGCGCCATCGCCGTGGTGGAAGGCACCGGCGATCATGGCTGCGAATACATGACCGGCGGCGTGGTGGTGGTGCTGGGCAAGACCGGGCGCAATTTCGCCGCTGGCATGTCGGGCGGCGTGGCCTATGTGTTTGACGAGGACGAGAGCTTCTCCCACCGCCTGAACCACGCCATGGTCAAGCTCGAGAAGGTCGGTGCTTCAGACGGCGCCGAGCATGTGGACATGCCCCGGCAGCGTTCGGTCAGCGTCTCCGATGCGGGCATGGGCGATCTCCTGCGCTTTGACGCCGAACGGCTGCGCATCCTGGTGGAGCGGCATCTGCTGCATACCGGCAGCGCGCGCGCCAGGGCGCTGCTCGACAGTTGGGAGGCGTCGCTGGTGAAGTTCGTCAAGGTGATGCCGACCGACTATGCCAGGGCGCTGGCCGACCTCAAGGCGCGCGCCGCCATCGCGGCGGAATAAAGAACATCGTCCTCAAATAGCGAAGCGACAGGACAAAGACAAAGTGGGCAAGATCACGGGCTTTCTGGAAATCGACCGCCAGGACCGCAGCTCCGAAAAGCCGGAAGCGCGGGTTCACAATTATCTGGAATTCATCCGTCCGCTGCCGCCGACCCAGGTCAGCCAGCAGGCGGCGCGCTGCATGGATTGCGGCATTCCCTTCTGCCACCAGGGCTGCCCGGTCAACAACCTGATCCCCGACTGGAACAATCTGGTCTATCGCGACCAGTGGCGCACGGCATCAGAGGCGCTGCATTCCACCAACAATTTTCCGGAATTCACCGGCCGCATCTGCCCGGCGCCGTGCGAGGCGTCCTGCACCCTCAACATCATCGACAGCCCGGTCACCATCAAGACGATCGAATGCCAGATCGTGGACCGCGCCTGGGAAGAAGGCTGGATCCAGCCGGTGATGGCGCCGAAGAAGACCGGCAAGACCGTGGCGGTGGTGGGTTCGGGCCCCGCCGGCATGGCGGCCGCCCAGCAGCTGGCCCGCGCCGGCCACAGCGTCACCTTGTTCGAAAAGGCCGACCGCATCGGCGGGCTGCTGCGCTACGGCATTCCCGACTTCAAGATGGAAAAGCATCTGATCGACCGCCGCATGCGCCAGATGGAGGCCGAGGGCGTGGTGTTCCGCACCAATGTCGAGGTCGGCGTCGGCGTCTCCATGGACATGCTGCTGGCCGATTACGACGCGGTGGTTCTGTCGGGCGGCGCGGAAGCCCCGCGCGACCTGGCGGTCTCCGGCCGCGAGCTGGACGGCATCCATTTCGCCATGGACTTTCTCACCCAGCAGAACAAGCGGGTGGCGGGCGATCCGGAAAGCCGGGCCGCGCCCGAAGGCACCATCAGCGCCAAGGGCAAGCATGTGGTGGTGATCGGCGGCGGCGATACCGGCTCGGACTGCATCGGCACCTCCAACCGCCATGGCGCCGTGTCCATCACCCAGTTTGAAATCCTGCCGCAGCCGCCGGAGAAGGAAAACAAGATGCTGGTGTGGCCGGACTGGCCGCTCAAGCTGCGCACCTCCTCCTCGCAACAGGAAGGCTGCGAGCGTGACTGGTCGGTGCAGACCAGGCGCGCCATTGGCGAAGACGGCAAGATCACGGCGCTGGAATGCGTGCGGGTGGATTGGCAGCTGGGCGATGGCAGCCAGATGAAGCTGGTCGAAGTGCCGGGCAGCGAATTCACCCTCAAGGCCGATCTGGTGCTTCTGGCGATGGGCTTTACCGGCCCGCGCAAGCAGGGGCTGGTGGAGCAGGCCGGGGTGGAGCTTGATGCGCGCGGCAATGTGAAAGCGCCGTTGACCGACTACAAGACCAGCAAGGCCAAGGTCTTTGCCTGTGGCGACATGCGTCGGGGCCAGTCGCTGGTGGTGTGGGCGATCCGCGAAGGCCGCCAGTGCGCGCGCGGTGTCGACGAGTTCCTGATGGGAAGTTCTGAGTTGCCGCGATAAAGCCAATCTTGTCATGCCCGCGAAAGCGGGCATCCAATTTCTGGATATTGGCGCGGTTTAAACCTCGATCCCCTTTCCTCGCGGCTGAACGCCGCTCGTCCATACGCTGTCGCTATGGACGGGATGACTTCGCGCTTTGGCGCGAAGTCACTTCGTAATCACAATCCCGATGGGCGCCGCATTGGCGCTTTGCAGGCTCTTGGCGGCATTGGCCATCAACGGGCCATGCAGCGTCTGGCGCCGGGATACCAGCACGGTGGCGTCGGCCAGCCGGGCGATGACGCCGGCTTCAGGTCCGGCGCCGACCGGCCCGCAATCGATCACGACAAAATCGGCGCCGCCGCGCAGCACGGAAACCAGCCGCTGCATCGGGCGCGAGGCGAACATGGTGGCGCTGTTGGCCGGCCGCCTGGGCGTGGCCAGCAGCCAGGTTTCGCTGCGCGGATCCTTGGCCAGGGCCTGGTTCAGGGTGACGCTGCCGGTCAGCACGTCATAAAGGCCGGTCTTGACCGGCGCCTTGATCGCCCGCGTCGCCAGCCGCGCGGGCGCGCAATCCACCAGGATGGCCTTCTTGCCCATCCTGGAGGCCGCGCGCGCCAGGCTGACGGCGATGGCGCTGCGGCTTTCGCCATTGTCGGCCGAGGTCAGCGCCACGATGGCCGCGCCGGATTCCGGTTGCGCCTCGAGCTGGCGCACCAGGGCTGCCATGGCGTGGGAATATTTGCTGGCCGGATAGTCCAGCACGAAATCGGCGGCGCGCAATTGCGCGGGATCGTTGATCTCGCCCAGGATCGGCGGCCCGTTCCACACGGCCGCCGGCGCCGGCTTTGGCCGCGGCTGCGGCGGCACGATGGCGGCGCGGGGCACGCCGTTCACGCGCACCGGCATCATCGGCCCCAGTTTTTCGACCAGCAAGGCCGCCAGCACGCCCAGCAGAAGCCCCAGCGGAACGGACGCGGCGACGATCAGCCCGCGCTTGGGGGCGGCGGGACGCAGCGGCACCGAGGCGCCGCTGATGATGCGGCTTTCCGGGGTCTGCACATCGTCCTGGCCCTGGGCCTGGCGCAGGCGCTGGACAAAAGCCTCATACATGGTGCGGGTGGACGTGGCATTGGATTGCATCGCCTGGAGCTGTACGCGCGCCATGTTCTGGCTGCGCGCGGTGCCTTCGGTGCCGCCCAGGCTGGCTTCAAGGGAATTCAGATGGGCCCTGGCCGTCATCACGTCATTGGCGGCGCTGGCGGCCAGGCGGTTGACCTCCTGGGTGATCTTGAAATCCAGGTCGCGCTTCTGTTCCTGGATCGCCTGCATCTTGGGATGCAGCGGCCCATAGCGGCTGGTGAGGTCGCCTTCCTGCGCCACCAGCGTGGCCTGCTGGGTGCGCAGCTGCACGATCAGGGGCGAAGAGACGATCTGGGCGACATCGGCGGGATTGCCTGAGGCGACCAGATGATTGATGCGGTCATTGATCGCCTGTTTCTCGGCCAGGTCGGAACGGGCCTGCACCACCTGGGCGCTGATGCCCACCATCTGCTGGTCGACGATGGAGTTGCCGGGCGCGGCGTCGTTGAGATCGTGCTCGGCCTTGTAGCGCTGGATCGCTTCCTCCTGCGCTTCCAGCTGCTGCGCCAGGTCCTGCAGGCGGCTGTTCAGCCAGCCGGTGGTGGCGTTGGTGGCGCTGACCTTGGTGGCGATCTGGGATTTCACATAGGCGTCGGCCACGGTGTTGGCGATCTGGGCGGCCTTGGCTGCATCATGCGATGTGGCGGTGATGGTGATGGCGGTGGACAGGCCCTGCGCGTCGGCGCCGACATGCTGCTGGAAGCTCTCGATCACCCGGTCACGCTCCAGCCCGCTGGCGGCGGGCATGTCGCCTTCCATCCAGTTCCTGGGATTGAGCAGCGCCAGCATCTCGCCCGCCAGATGGACCATGCTGGGCCGGGCCAGCGCGGGATTGAACTCCGGATCGTCGGTGAGCTTCAGCCGGTCCACCACGGTGCCCGCCAGATCCCGCGAGGTGATGATCTGGATCTGGTTCTGCACGGCGGCCGGATCGTTGCCGAGCGGGGAAAGCACCGCCGTGAGGTCGGTGATGTTGTTCTTGCGCGGGTCCAGCATCACCACCGCGGAGCTGGCATAGACGGTGGGCAGCACCAGCGCCACCGCCAGGCCGCCCAGGATGGTGGCCAGCGCCACGCGGAAGATCAGGACGCGGCGCGCATCCAGAAGACGAATGAAGTCGGCGAACTGGAAAGCGGGCGGCGCATAGGATGGGGCCGCGTAACTGCCCGGCGCATAAGCCGACGGCAGAAACTCATTGGGTGGCCGATAAGGAGACATGACGCGCGAACAGCCTTCCGCCGGGGCCTGCATCCCCAAGACTTTAACCATTACCCTTGCTGTGCCTGACGAATGGTTAACACTGTGGGCCATGAAGCGGCCGGAAAGCCGTTAAAAGCCGCGCCTGGGCCGTTAATAAATCCTTCGCCCGGCAAAGGCCTGGGCGATCGCGCCCCGCAGCGGCTTGGGGCGAAAGGCGGCGTCATAGGGCGTCTTGCGGAAGCGCCAGCCCAGGAGCTTCAGCTTCCAGCCATCGGGGGGATCGACATAGCGGTCCGACAGGTTCCAGGTCAGCACCGCTTTTGTGGCGGGGCAATCCAGCACCACGTCCAGGAAGCGGCGCGCCTCATCCGCCACGGCCTGGTCACGGGCCGTGATGTCATAAGGGCCGCCGGTGTCGTCCACATCCAGTTCGGTGACCAGCACGGCCAGGCCGCGGGCGCGGACCTCGCCCAGAAAGCGGGCAAGCTTGCGCTGATCCACCCGGTTGCCGAAAGCGAAGAGATGGCCCTGAACCCCCAGCGCATCAATGGGCACGCCGCGCTTCAACAGGCCGTCCAGAAAACGCAGGGTGGTGGCACGGAAGCGGTCATTCCCGGCGCCGCCCTGCTCGAAACCCCAATCGTTATAGACCAGCATGACGGCGGGATCGGCGGCCCGGGCCGCATGGAAGGCAAGATCGACATAGCCGGGGCCGAAGGCGTCCAGCCACGGCGAGGGACGCAATCCGTCCGGGCGCGCCTGGGCTTGGTCGGGCGGCTGGAGCGCTTCATTGACCACATCCACCGATGTCATCCGGTAACGCCTCAGCACGGTCTGGATGTGGCCGGTCAGCAGCCTTTCGTCGCGCCGCGTTTCCAGCGCCGGCTTCAGCCAAGGCGGGTTGGCGTAATACCAGACCAAAGTGTGGCCGCGCATGGAAAGACGGTTGCGCGCGGCAAAGGCGAAGAGCACATCCAGAGCCGAGAAATCATAGCGGCCGGGCCCGGGCTCCAGCGCATCGCGCTTCATTTCATATTCGGGCACCAGCTCCGCGGCCTGCGACGCCAGGAGCGGTGCAAATCCGGCATCCTGCAATTGGTATGTGGCGGCGGCCGCGCCAAAAGTGATGCCGCGCGATCCGGCGATTGCTTTCAGCGATTGCGCGTCCTGCGCGGCGGCGGGAAAGGCCAACGCGCCGGCGCCTGCGGCCAGGAAAGCCCGGCGGCGCAAGGCGCGCGTCACGCCCGTCCCAGCTTTGCTGCCGGGGTCTTTTCCTTGCGCTCGCGCAAGCCAAGGCGCAGCCGCGCAATGCCATAATCCGCCAGCCTGCGATAGGCGGCACGGCCGAGAAAAATTTGCAGGAAGATGGTGGCCGCGAGCCTGGGGCGATAGCAGCCCCTGAGCACCGCATTGAGATAGAGGCCCAGCGCCATCAACGGGCGTTGCCGCACAATCAGCTTGGCATAGGCCCAGCCGCGCGCGCCGTGCCAGGCGCGTGGCGGAATTTCAGGCTTGAGACGGGCAAGCCAGGCATCCAGCTCCTCGCCGCCCATGCTGGCGGACAGGCGGCTTGGATCAAATCCATCGTTCCATATCGCGCCAGGCGCCTCCAGCATCGCGAAACGGCAGCCCGCAAGGCTCAGGCGGATGGCGAAATCGGTGTCCTCGGCGGCGCGCAGATGCTCGTCGAAACGAACCTTCGCGGCGGCCTGGCGTGGCGCCACGATCGTGCTGGTGGGGGTGAAGCCGCGGTCGCACAGAAGATAGTTCGCCATACTTTCGCCCGGCAGAAGCGCGCCCGGCGGCTTGAGAAAGACACGGCCTTTACCGCGATCCACGCGCGCGCGGGCATAACCGGCCAGATCGGCGGTGCCCTGCAAAAGCGCATGCATGCTTTCCAGGTGATGGGGCAGGAACAAGTCGTCGGAATCCAGCAGGGCGACAAAGGCGCCTTGCGCGGCATCGATGCCGGTGTTGCGCGCAGCACCCCCTCCGGCATTGGTCTTGCGGATGAAACGGATGCGGGGGTCGCCCATGGCTTCGACAACCGCGCGCGGATCGTCTTTCGATCCATCGTCCACCACCACGATCTCGAAATCCTGGAAGCTCTGGGCGCGCACCGATGCAATCGCCGCCGCAAGTGCTGTGGCGCGGTTATAGACCGGAATCACGACGCTGAAGAACGGAGCGGCCATGCCGCGCCAGTCTAGGGCGGCCCGCGTTAGCGCCTCGTTAACGAATAGAGCCTGGCGCTGCTGTTCAGGCCCGCGATGACGAGCAGCAGGGCCGCCCAGCTGGGGGCGTCGCCTTCCAGGAAATCCGACTCCATGAAGTTGTGCAGGATGGCGAAGACGAAGAGCGCCATCAGCATCGGCTTGAAGCCGTCCCCGTCCGGACGGTCCAGCGTCCAGAAACGGTTGAGCGGCGCGATCAATGCCGCCAGCATGGTCAAGGCAAAGCCCACGCCGCCAATGGTGACCAGCACCTGCAGATAGCCGTTATGGCCGTGGCTCACCGCGTCCACCCAGCTGCCGCTGACATAATTGTGCAGGGGCGACTGGCTGCCGGAATTGCTGAAGGTGCCAAAACCCGCGCCCAGAAGCGGATGATCGGCGATATAGCGCAGCTCCGCCGCCCAGATTTCGGCGCGGCCGGTGAATTCGTCGGGGTCTTCCAAAAGCCTGGCGATGACATCGGCGTCAATCAGCACAAAGGCGATGCCGGCGCAGGCGATGACGGCGATGGCCGCCGAAAGCACGGCGCGCGAAAGCCCGTCGCGCCAGCCGACACGGTAAAGCAGGCCGGCCAGAAGCGCGATCACCAGAAAGCCGGCGGAAGATTTGGAATGAGTCATGGCCAGGAAAATGCAGGCCGCGAGCGCGACCGCGATGCCGATCCAGTTCTTCCAGCCGGTCCGGGTGAAGAGAAACAGGATGGCGGTGATGGCGCACACCGCGCCCGCGATGTTCTTATGACCGTAAAGGCCGCGCCAGTTGCCGACCAGGGCGGGATCGATCTCGCCCGCGCCATGCCGCGCGCTCGCGACCAGGGGAATGGAAAGGAAATTCACCAGCAGAACCGCCGCCAGCAGCCAACGCCAGAGGGCGAAGGCGCGCGCTGGCCCCAGCGTTTCCACGCTCAGCATCAGCGAAATCACCATCACCACTTCCAGGCCCGCGCGGCGCAGCACAAGGCCCGGCGCCGGCGCCCACAGGGCGCTTGCCAAGCACCAGGCAAGCAGCAGGCCCATGCTCAAGGGCAGGGCGCGCAACGCGCCAAGTCCGTAGCGCTGCAGGGCCGCGAGCGCGATCAGCGCGGCGGTGCCCAGATAAAGGATCTGGCGGGTGACGTCGCCGCGCGAGGCTTCCGTGACGCCGCCGAACTGCGCCACCAGCGGCGGCGGCGAAAAGGCGTCCAGGCCGACAAAGATCAGCAGCAGCAGTGCGACGAAGCCAAGCTGGGGCAGCCAGCTGCGCTCGACGGCCTGAGGCGGGATGTAGGCCAGAGTGTGATCACTCGCCATGGATCACGGCATACTCGTTGTAGCGCATGCCCGCCATCGCGCTGAGCTTGCCCGCCGCGCGGAACAGCTTCTGCAGCGGGATGGCCCTGTGATTCGGGCTTGCCGCGAGGATGACCGCGGCCGGCGGCGACAACAAGAGTGAGGCCATGATTTTCAGCAGTTCGATTGCGAGCCGCAACGGGCCGGGCCGGTGTTTCAGAAGGACAAGCATGTCGGAATTGCCCACCGAATAGGCCCTCAGCAGCAGCCAGCCCAGACTGGCGCGTGTTTTGGGCACGTCGCCATGGGCGCGGGCCTCGTCAACCCACGCAAAGCGTTTGCCGGCGCGCTTGAGGCGCACGAAGAAATCCCGGTCTTCGCCACCCGACAGGGCGAAGGCGGGATCGAACCAGGGTGCTTGCATCTCTTCCAGCATGGCGCGGCGGATCAAGAGATTGCCGGCACCCTGCAGCATGGCGGCGGGACCCGTGGCTGCACGGATATCGCCATGACCATCGGCGGCCTTTCCATAGCCGAACAGGATGGAGCCTTGCAGCACATCGGCATGGGTGGCGTGGGCGGCGGCGAGGAACTGGTCGATCCAGTCTTCCTGCGGCCATTCGTCGTCATCGATCATGGCGATGAACCGGGCCTTCCCTTTCAGCGCCTCTTCAATCAGGACGTTGCGCACCTGGGCGATGCCGCGCTTTTGCGCGATCACCGCGGTGAGCGGCCAGGGATAGCCGGCGAGCGAATGACAAAGGTCGAAGCCCGCATGGCTTTCGGCATCATTGTCGGCCACCAGCACGGAAATCGCGGCTTGCGTCTTCAGCACGGCAATCGCGTCCAGCAGGCGTTTCAGCATTTTGGGGCGCCTGAACGTCGGAATGCAGATGGTGACGGTGTCAGCCATGGGCCTGTTTCCAGCCGCGCGCCATCTGGATCACGCGAGCCAGGATCACCAGCTCGCCCAACAGGATGCCGCCCAGGGATGCGATGGGCCCCCAAATCAGCAGCAGCGCCAGGGTGGCGAAAACCGACAGCGCGCCGGAGAGGATGCCGATGCCCGCCAGTTCCCTGAACTGACCGGCTGCCTGCAGCAACACCGCCAAAGGCGTACGCCAGGCGCGGATCGCCATGATGACCGATGACAGGATCGCCACCAGGATCACGTCATGGAGGGCGTAGCCCTTCTTCAGCACCAGCAACGGAAAAAATGCGAGCAGCGCAACGCAGAGCAGCACATTGACCAGCCAGGCGGCGATGAGGCCCCAGGTGAAATGGCGCTGGATGCGCGACAGCGCGGCCATGTCGCCGGCGGCGATGGCGCGCGACATGGCGGGACGTTCCAGGTCGGGCAGGGCCGATTGCATCAGCGAGGCCGGCCGCATCAACAGCATGCCCAGCGCCAGGAGCGCAAAGGAGCCGGCGCCGGAAATGAACGTCACCAGATAGGCATGGGCGTTGACGGTCACTTCCGTCAGCGCCACGCCGATCAGCGACCAGCGGGAAAGGTCGTGGAAGATGGGCCAGTAGCGGCGCGGATCGCCGGTGATGGCCGCGATCTGGGTGCGGAAAAAGCCGGATCCGAAGGGCAGAAGCGCCATCAGCGCCGCCGAGAGCAGCATCTCGCTGCCATGGATGAAGCTCACCTGATGCGTCAAGGCCATGAGGGCGAGCCCGCCCACCAGGACCAGACTGTAGGCCAGGTCGGACTGGATCGCGGCCGCCATCCGCCCGTCGATATAGGCGGTGCAGCGCGCGAACCAGCGGAAGCAGAAGACGCCGGCAAACAGGGCCAGCAGTCCCGAATCCTTGAGCGGGGTATGACCGAACCAAAGGGCGGCGAACAGCAGGGCGGCAAAGGCGATGCAGACCAGCCAGTTCATCTGGAAACAAACGGGACGCGTATCGCCCGTGCCGGTGACAAGGTGGCGGGTGAGCGGCACCGTGATCAGTGATGCGTTCAGGCCCATGCCGAACGACACCACCACCATGACAAAGGAGAAAAGTCCGAATTCACGCGCCGACAGGCTGCGCAGGAAAATCAGCGAAGCAACGAAATGCGCGCCCGACACCGCGACCGGCCCGGCGGCCGAGGCGCCATAGCGCAAGGCGGTGCCCAGCAACCCGCCGGGCATGCGCCACCGGCAAGACCGGCCCTGCGCGGTGTCCGAGATCGTCATGGACGCGAAAGTCCTATTGCGCCGGAGAAACAGAACTTGTGCGCGTCAAAAGTAAAAATATCGCAAGCGGATTGGTCACCGCATAGCGCCAGAACAGCCGCCTGGGCTCCTTGATCAGGCGGAAAAGCCATTCCAGGCCAATGGCCTGCATCCAATGCGGCGCCCGGGCATAGGCCCCGGTAATGAAATTGTAGCAGCCGCCGCAGGTCACCAGCCAGCCGGCGCTGAGCCGGGTCTTGTTGCGGACCGCGAACGCATGTTCCAGCGGCACCGACAGGCCCACCCAGATCACGTCCGGCAGGGTGAGGTTGATCTCGTCGCAGATCGCCTCTTCCTCATCGGGGCTGAAATAGCCGTGGCGGCGGCCCACGATGGCGAGCCCGGGATAGGTTTTTTCCAGGATGCGGGCGGCTTCGGCATTGGCCTCCTCGGTCGCGCCCAGCAGGAAAAAACGCAGGCCATGGTGGGCGCCGAGTTTGGCGGCGTCATGGATGAAGTCGGTGGTGGCGCTGCGTTCGGGGATCGGGGTTCCGGTCATGCGTGATGCGAACACCGCGGCCTGGCCGTCGGCATGAATGATGTCGGCTTGCGCGAAGGTGGAACGGAAGGCCTCGTCATGGGCGGTCAGCGCGATGGTGTGGCCGTTGGAAGCGAAGACCAGCTTGGGATGGCAATCGGGATTGGCCCGCGCATCCAGGCAATCCTGCAGCATCATGCGCGCCAGGCCGTCGCGCGACAGGCAGATGGTGGCAACGCCGCCCACCATGACTTCGATATAGGAATCATTGGCGGCTTGCCGCGTCCGCGGCGGGGAGGCCTCGTAACGGGCGGGAAGGGAAAGGGCGGCCCGCGTCACAGCGCGTTCCTGCTGCGCAGCACTTCCAGCGGGGTGCGGACCAGGATTTTCAGGTCCAGCGCCAGGCTGGCATGAGCGACATACCAGGCATCGAAATCCACGCGCCGCCGCATGATGTCCAGGGTCGGTGTGGCGCCGCGTGCGCCATTCACCTGGGCCCAGCCGGTGATGCCCGGCTTGACCTTCTGCCGGAGGGTGTAGTTGGCGATCGCGGCGCCATAATAATTGTCATGCGCCACCGCATGCGGGCGGGGACCGACCAGCGACATGTCGCCGGCGATGACGTTGAGAAGCTGTGGCAGCTCGTCGAGCGAGAGCTTGCGGATGATGCGCCCCGCCCGGGTGATGCGGATGTCGTGCTCGGTGGCCTGGATGACCTCCGCGCCGTCCTCCATCACATGCATGGAGCGGAATTTCAGGATGCCGAACGTCCTGCCGTTCAATCCGGTGCGGCGCTGGCGGAAGAGAAGCGGTCCGCGCGAATCCAGCACGATGGCCAGCGACAGCAGCGCCAGCACGGGCAACAACAGCAGCATCAGTCCAAGGGACAAAGCGACGTCCAGCACGCGCTTGGCGTCAAGGGTCCTGGCGGGGGCGGCGAAGCCAAAGCCGTCCAGGACGGGGAAAGCCGCCTTCATCACCGCCTGGGATGTGTCCTGCCTGCTCACGCCCAAAGCCTCCGTCAGGCAGCCGTTGCAGGAGTCGGGCCAGCGAAAAGCCCGGCTTTTTGCTCATTTTGGTACGAAAGGAGCGCTTTTCCGCATCCAAATGGGACAGGCGCGGCCAATTGACCTTGGGCCGGTCCCATTTTGGGTTGGGGTAAGGACAAGTGCGGGGCGCGGGCCGGATTTCGCCTGCTGCCACGACCTTACCGAAAAATAACTTTCAAATCAGTGGCTTACGGGAAAATGCGCCGTAAGATGGCGGCGCCCGGCGCCAAGAGCACATAGGCCCAGATCACGGCGGAAGCGGTATTGGCAACCATGAAAGGCCAGAACTCCAGCTCGGACATGCCCGCCACCAAAGGCACGGTGGCGCGGAACGGCCCCATGAAACGGCCGATGAAGATCGCCCAGGTGCCCCAGTTGTGAAACAGATGCAGCGCTTTTTCGATTTGCTCCTCGAAGCGCCGGAAGATCCGGAAATGCACGATTTTGTGATGATAGTGAAAACCGATCCACCAGGAGATCCAGTCGCCCAGGATCGATCCCAGGACCGCGCCCAGCCAGGCAGGAAACAGGCCGATATGGCTCGCGCCCACCACGCCGCCCAGGGTGATGAGCAGGATCGTGCCCGGAACGATGAAAGAGATGCCGACAAAGCTTTCGGTGAAGGCGATGAGGAAGGCGATGGGAAAGCACCAATAGGGATGCGCCTGGGTCGCATCGACCACAAAGCCGCGGGCGTCGTGGACGAACCAATGAAAAATGCCGAGAAACACGCCTTTGCCTGTTCTTTTTTTCGGGCCGGTTTTCGGACCGGACGCCGACATACCTTGCCTGCCGGGCCTGCGCCAGTTGCTGGCACACTTCCGACAAATTTCTTCCGTCCAGGGCAGCTATATCAGCGGCCACCCGTTGCGGGGTATAAGGTTCATGCCGCATTCAGTTTCGCGGTGCTAACCCATTTGACGTATTGAGTTTCCTGGGGCTCTTTGGCCCTTTTGTGACATGGACAGACCGATGAATCTCGACCGTTCCCCCAGTGATTTCCGGCGCGCCGATGCGGCGCCGCCGGTTGCCGAGGGACCGGCTGGCGGCGTTTGGGCCGGGTTCAAGAGCTGGAGCGGACGCCATCCCAGGCTGTCGCGGGTGATGTGGTTCGGGGTGGGTTTCGCGCTTCTGGTGCTTCTGATCTGGGCGATCTATCCCGCCAAGAACGCGGCGCGCCGCGGTCTGATCAACCAGGGCGCCCAGCCGGTGGATGTGGCCAAGGCCGTCAGTGGCGATATCAATGTGACACTGAACGCACTGGGCACGGTGACGCCGCTGGCCACCGCCCAGGTGCGCCCGCAGGTCAGCGGCATGCTGGTCAAGTTGAACTTCACCGAAGGCCAGATGGTGAAGGCCGGTGACACGCTGGCCCAGATCGATCCGCGTCCCTATCAGGCGGCGCTGGACCAGGCGCGCGGCCAGCTGGCGCGCGACACCGCCAACCTTGCCAACGCCCGGGTGGACCTGGCGCGCTATGAAGCCCTGCTGAAGCAAGGGGCTGAGCCCGAACAGGTGGTGGCGACCCAGGCCGCGCTGGTGAAATCCGACGAAGGCGTCGTGGTCCTCGACCAGGCCAATGTGGAAACCAATCGCATCAACCTGGGCTACACCAACATCGTGTCGCCAGTGGACGGCCGCGCCGGCATCCATCTGGTGGATATCGGCAATATCGTCACCGCGGGCCAGACCAGCGAAATTGTGGTGGTCACCGAGCTTCAGCCCATGTCGGTGCTGTTCACCATCCCCGAAGACAATATCAACCAGATCATGGCCCGCCTCGCCAGCGGCGCCACCTTGCCGGCCGATGCCTATGACCGCGCCCAGACCACCAAGATCACCAGCGGCACCTTGTCGGCGGTGGATTCGGTGGTGGATCCCACCACCGGCTCGGTCAAGCTGCGCGCCCTGTTCGACAACAAGGACGAGAAGCTGTTTCCCGCCCAGTTCGTGAACATCCGCCTTCTGGTGGACACGCTTCACAACCAGACCGTGGTGCCGGTGGCGGCGATCCAGCGCGGCGCCGATGGCAGCTTCGTCTTCGTCGTCACACCGGAAAAGACCGTGACCCAGCGCGACGTCACCACCGGGGTGCAGGACGGCAACAACATCCAGATCCTGTCGGGCATCAAGCCGGGCGACACGGTGGTGGTCGACGGCGCCGACCGCCTGCGCGACGGCGCCGATGTCGAGATTCCCAACCAGACCGTCAAGATCGCCGCGCCGTCAGGTGCGGGCTCGGACGATGCCGCGCGCGCCGCCCGCCGCGCCCAGATCGCGGCGGCGCTGGCCAAGTCATGCAGCGAGGACATCAAGAAGCTGTGCCCGGCGCCCCAGGCCGGCGCCAGCGCCACCGACGTCGCCCGCGCCAACCGCATGTGCCTGTTCCAGAACCGCGACAGTCTCAGCGATGACTGTTCCAAGGTCTTTTCGCAGATGCGCCGGGGTGCTCCCGGCGGGCGCCGTGGCAGCGGGGGCGGCGGCGGTGGCGGCACGCCGTGACCGGTCCTTCCTCCACGCCGTCTGACGGCGTTTCTCCACCGCCCGAATCCTCCGGCGCCAATATCTCTGCGCCTTTCATCCAGCGTCCGGTCGCCACCTCGCTGCTGATGATCGCCATTCTGCTGGTTGGTCTGTCAGGCTACAAGTTCCTGCCGCTCTCGGCCCTGCCGGAGGTGGATTATCCCACCATCCAGGTTCAGACCTTCCTGCCCGGCGGCAGCCCCGACGTGATGACCACCTCGGTCACCGCGCCCCTGGAAAAACAGTTCGGCCAGATGCCCGGCCTCAAGGAAATGTCATCGATTTCCTCGGCCGGCTCGTCCGTCATCACCCTCCAGTTCGACCTCACCCTCAGCCTGGACATCGCCGAGCAGGAAGTGCAGGCGGCGATCAACGCTTCCAACCAGCTGTTGCCCAACAGCCTGCTGCCGGCGCCGCCGATCTACGCCAAGGTCAATCCGGCGGACGCGCCGGTGATCACGCTGGCGGTCAGCTCCACTTCGCTGCCCATCACCACGGTCGAGGATCTGGCCGACAGCCGCATCGCCCAGAAGATTTCCCAGCTGCCCGGGGTGGGCCTGGTGAGCATTTCCGGCGGCCAGCGCCCGGCCGTCCGCGTTCAGGCCAACCTGCAGAAACTGGCGGCGCTGGGGCTCAACATCGACGACCTGCGCACCACCATCAACAACAACAATTCCAACGCGCCAAAGGGCAGTTTCGATGGCGCGGCGCAGTCCTACACCATCAACGCCAACGACCAGCTGCAGAGCGCGGAGGCCTACAAGAACATTGTGGTGGCCTACAAGAACGGCGCGCCGGTGTTTCTGCGCGACGTCGCCAATGTGGTGCAGGGGGCGCAGAACACCAAGCTTTCCAGTTGGGCGAACAAGACACCCGCGGTGCTGATCAATGTCCAGCGCCAGCCCGGCGCCAACGTGATCCAGGTGGTGGATTCAATCAAGGAACTGCTGCCCCAGATCAAGGCCGGCCTGCCGGCCTCGGTGGATGTGAAGACGCTGACCGACCGCACCGACACCATCCGGGCCTCGGTTTCGGACGTGGAGTTCGAGCTGATCCTGGCCGTGATCCTGGTGGTGCTGGTGATCTACTGCTTCCTGGGCAGCCTGCCGGCCACCTTCATTCCCAGCCTTTCGGTGCCGCTCTCCATCGTCGGCACCTTCGCGGCCATGTATCTGCTGGGCTATTCGCTCAACAACCTGTCGCTAATGGCATTGACCATTTCCTCGGGCTTTGTGGTCGACGACGCCATCGTGATGATCGAGAACATCTCCCGCTATATCGAGCGGGGAGAGACGCCTTACAACGCCGCCATGAAGGGCGCCGGTGAAATCGGCTTCACCATCGTATCGCTGACCGTCTCGCTGATCGCGGTTTTGATCCCGCTGCTGTTCATGCAGGAAGTGGTGGGGCGGCTGTTCCGCCAATTCGCCGTCACCCTGGCGGTCACCATCCTGATCTCGGCGGTGGTGTCGCTGACCCTGGTGCCGATGCTCTGCGCCAAGCTGTTGCGCAGCCATTCCGAGGAACAGAAACGCGAAAGCCGCATCCAGCGCTTCATCGAGGGCTGTTACAGCCGTCTGGTCGGCGAATATGACCGGCTGCTGATCTGGGTGCTGAAACACCAGCGCTTCACCCTGCTGGTGGCGGTGGGCACCCTGGTGCTGACCGTCCTGATGTATATCGCCATCCCCAAGGGCTTCTTCCCGCTGCAGGACACCGGCTTCATCCAGGCCATCACCGAGGCCGGGCCCACCGTTTCCTTCGACGCCATGTCGCAGCGCCAGCAGCAGCTGGCCGCCAAGATCCTGCAGGATCCCGACGTCGCCAGCCTGTCCTCCTTCATCGGCGTGGACGGGACCAACAACACGCTCAACAGCGGCCGCTTCCTGATCAACCTGAAGCCCAAGGGAGATCGCGACGGCGTCAGCACCATCATGGACCGGTTGGCCCAGGACGCCCATGCGGTGCCCGGCATCACCTTCTATCTTCAGCCGGTGCAGGATCTGACCATCGATTCGGTGGTGTCCCGCGCCCAGTACCAGTTCGTGCTGCAGGCCGCGACCTCGGCCTCGCTGAGCCAGTTCGTGCCCAAGCTGCTCGCCTCGCTGAACAAGGTGCCGGCGATCCGCAATGTCTCCACC
The DNA here is from genome assembly GCA_036267165.1 of Rhizomicrobium sp. GTDB lineage: Bacteria > Pseudomonadota > Alphaproteobacteria > Micropepsales > Micropepsaceae > Rhizomicrobium. Next base: position 43,586 of record DATAWO010000011.1, read on the forward strand.
TCCTATCTGGACAATGGCCTCTCGGCCTATCTGGTGGTGGACCGCGACACCGCGGCGCGCTTTGGCGTCACGGCCGCGACCATCGACAATGCGCTCTATGACAGTTTCGGCCAGCGCATCATTTCCACCATCTTCACCCAGTCCAACCAGTACCGGGTGATCCTGGAAGCCGATCCGAAGGTGCAGGATTCGGTCGCTTCGATGAACAACATATATCTTCCCACCGCCGGTGGCGGGCAGGTGCAGCTGTCGGCGATCGCCCGTGTGAAACAGCGGCCGACGCCGCTGGAGGTGGATCACCTCTCCCAGTTCCCCAGTGCCACCTTTTCCTTCGACGTGTCGCCCGGCTATTCGCTGGGGGCGGCGGTGGACGCAATCGAGCAGGCCGAGAGCGATGCCGGCACCCCGCCCGGCATCAGCACCCAGTTCGAAGGCTCCGCGCTCGCCTTCCAGTCGGCCCTCTCCAACGAAGTGCTGCTGATCCTGGCCGCCATCATCGTGGTCTATATCGTGCTGGGTGTTCTCTATGAGAGCTTCATCCATCCCATAACCATTCTTTCCACCCTGCCATCGGCTGGCGTGGGCGCGCTTCTGGCGCTGATCGTCACCGGCCATGACCTCAACATCGTCTCCATCATCGGCATCATCCTGCTGATCGGCATCGTCAAGAAGAACGCGATCATGATGATCGACTTCGCGCTCGAGGCCGAGCGCAACGAGGGCAAGAATCCGGAAGAGGCGATTCACCAGGCGGCGCTGCTGCGCTTCCGTCCCATCCTGATGACCACGGTCGCCGCCCTGTTCGGCGCCCTGCCCCTGATGCTGGGTTCGGGCATGGGATCGGAACTGCGCCATCCGCTGGGCATTTCGATCGTGGGCGGCCTGCTGGTCAGCCAGCTGCTCACCCTGTTCACCACCCCGGTGATCTACATCTATTTCGACAAGGCCGGACACGATATAAGGGAATGGCGGGCGCGCCGCCGCATGGGGCACGCAGGCCCTGAACCGGAACCGGCGGAATGAACCTGGTCCAGCTCTTCATCCAGCGCCGCATCGCCACCACGCTGCTGGCGCTGGGGCTGGGCCTGTCGGGGGTTGTGGCCTATTTCCTGCTGCCGGTCTCGCCTTATCCCAACATCGACATCCCCACCATCCAGGTGAGCGCCAACATGCCGGGGGCGAGCCCGGAGACCATGGCCTCGACCGTGGCGACGCCGCTCGAGCGGCACCTGGGGACCATTGCGGGCGTCACCGAGATGACCTCGCGCAGCAACATCAACAACACCTCCATCGTGCTGCAATTCGATATCGACCGCGACATCGACGGGGCGGCGCGCGACGTGCAGGCGGCGATCAGCGCGTCACGCGCGGACCTGCCGGCCGCGCTGAGAACCCAGCCCACCTACCGCAAGTTCAACCCGGCGGACCAGCCGGTCATTGTCCTGGCGCTGACCTCCAAGACGCTGTCGCCCGGACAGATCTATGACGAAGCGTCCAACATCATCCAGCAGAAGCTGTCGCAGATCTCCGGCGTCGGCAATGTCGCGCTGAACGGATCCTCGCTGCCGGCGATCCGGATCGAACTCAATCCGCGCGCTTTGTTCCGCTATGGCATCGGGCTGGAAGACGTGCGCGCCGCCATCGGCGCCGCCAATGCCAACAGCCCCAAGGGCGACATCCAGCAGCAGGGCCAGAGCTTTGAGGTCTTCGCCAACGACACCGCGACGCTGGCCAATGACTACAAGACCCTGATCATCGCCTATCGCAACAATGCGGGGGTCCGGCTGCAGGACGTCGCCCAGGTCCTTGACGGGGTCCAGGATGTCCGCAATCTGGGCACCTTCAATGGCAAGCCCGCCATCCTGGTGCAGATCACCAAGCAGCCGGGCGCCAATGTCATCCAGGTGGTGGACAAGATCCGCGCCCAACTGCCCGCGCTGAAAAGCGCGCTGCCGGTCAGCATCGATCTCGGCATTCTGTTCGACACCACGACCTCGATCCGCAACGCCGTCCATGACGTGGAGATGACCCTGATCCTCTCCACCATCCTGGTGATCGTGGTGGTGTTTCTGTTCCTGAGGAATTTCAAGGCGACCATGGTGCCCATGGTCTGTGTGCCGCTGTCGCTTCTGGGCACGTTCGGGGTGATGTATCTGTCGGGCTTCAGCCTGGACAATTTCTCGCTGATGGCGCTGATCGTCTCCACCGGCTTTGTGGTGGACAACACCATCGTGGTGCTGGAGAACGTGACCCGTCACCTGGAAAATGGCGAAGACCGGCTGACCGCGGCGCTCAGGGGCTCCAGCGAAGTCAGCTTCACCGTGATCTCCATGTCGATCTCGCTGGTGGCGGTGTTCTTCCCGGTGCTTCTGCTGGGCGGGCTGGTGGGGCGCATCTTCCATGAATTCGCCATCACCGTGACCACCGCCATCGTCATGTCGCTGATGGTGTCGCTGACCGTGACGCCGATGATGTGCGCCTTCCTGGATTTCGCGGTGAAGGAAGACCAGAATGCCCTGATGCGCTGGTCGCGCCGCACCATGGATGCGATGCAGGATTTCTATCACCGCACGCTCGCCTGGTCGCTGGGCAATCCCAAGACCATCATGGCGATCCTCTTCATCGCCGTGGCGCTGAATTTCTATCTCCTGTCGATCGTGCCCAAGGGATTCTTCCCCGATACCGACAACGGCATGATCTTTGGCGGCATCCGCGGCGACCAAAGCATCTCCTTCCAGTCGATGGAGAAGAAATTCCAGCAGTTCATCGACATCATCAAGAGCGATCCGGCGGTGGCGACGGTGGGCGGCTTTGCCGGTGGCCAGGCCACCAACCAGGGCAATGTCTTTGTCACCTTGAAGCCGTTGCGCGAGCGGGGCCTGTCGACGCCGGAGGTGATCGACCGTATGCGCCCCAAGCTGCTCAAGGTGGCGGGCGCACGGCTTTTCCTGCAGTCCGGCGGCGGCATCCGCGCCGGCGGCCGGCAGGGCAATGGCGACTATCAATATACGGTCCTGGGCGATTCCCTGGAGGATCTCAACACCTGGGTTCCCAAGATCACCGATGCGCTGCAGAACGTGCCGGAACTGCAGGACGTCAATTCCGACCAGCAGGACAAGGGCCTGGAGGTCGACCTCAATATCGACCGGGTCTCGGCGGCGCGGCTGGGCCTGAATACGGCGCAGATCGACAACGCCCTTTATGACGCCTTCGGCCAGCGCCAGGTCTCGACCATCTACAAGGACAAGAACCAATATTATGTGGTGATGGAAGTGGCGCCGGCCTTCTGGCAGAACCCGGAAACCCTGCGCGACATCTTTATTTCGACCTCCGGCGGCAATGTCACCGGCAGCCAGTCCACCGCGGCGGCGGCCGGCGCCTTCGTGATCGGCAACAGCGCGTCCAGTGCGGCAAGCAGCGCTGCGGCGCCCAGCGGCACCGCCAGCGTTTCCACCACGTCCTCGACAGCTTCGCTGCAGACCAATTCGCCCGCGAGCAGCGCCGGCGCGGCCGGCAGCGCGGCGGACGCCAATGCCAACGCCCTGCGCAACCAGCAGCTCAATTCCGTCGCCATTGGCGCCCGCGGCGGCGCCTCGACCGGCTCCAGCGTCTCGACCTCGGTCGAAACCATGGTGCCGCTGTCGGCCTTCGCCACCTTCGGGCCCGGCACCACGCCGCTGGCGATCAATCACCAGGGCATCTTCGTAGCGACCACCTTCTCGTTCAACCTGCCGCCCGGCGTCTCTATGAGCCAGGCGCTGAACGCCATCCAGAATACGATGACCAGGATCAATGTGCCCATCAGCGTCCATGGCGAGACCGCCGGCACCGCCCAGCTGTTCCAGAAGTCGCTCGCCAACATGCCCTTCCTGCTGCTGGCGGCGATCCT
>DATAWO010000012.1:0-6292 GCA_036267165.1 Rhizomicrobium sp.
CTGAGCGGCACGGAGAAGGGCTGGGCGACCTATTCCCCCACCATCGACCCCGGCTATGAGCGCGGCATTGCCGAAAAATTCCATTCGGAATTGACGGATTACATCGCCATGAACGACAGATACATGGCGCTCGCCAACACCGGCAAGACCACGGACGCCGCCACCTACTACACCGGCGAGATGCGCACCCTCTACAACAAGTTCTGGGCGGACCTGCAGGCGGACGAAGCCTATCAGCTCCGCATGGGCCAGAAAGCCACCCAGGACGGCGCCGAGGCCTATTCCAGCGCCCGGGTGCTGATCATGGTGGCGCTTGGCCTTGCCGCGGCGCTGTGCGTGGCGATGGGCTGGCTGATCGTCGCCGGCGTCTCCTCGCCGATCCGCATCATGACCTCGGCCATGGGCCGGCTGGCGCAGCACGATCTCAACACCCAGATCGACGGCGCCGAGCGCAAGGATGAAATCGGCCAGATGGCCAGTGCCGTGCTGGTCTTCAAGACCAGCATGATCGAGGCCGACCGTCTGAAGGCACAACAGGAAGAGGCCCAGCGCGTGTCGGTTGCCCGCGGCGCGCTGATCGACAAGCTGACCAGCGAGTTCGACGTCAAGGTGCAAAATGTCGTCCAGGGCGTTGCCGGCCAGGCGACGCAGATGGAAGCCTCCGCCCAGGCGATGAGCGCCACGGCGGAAGAAGCCACCAAGCAGGCCAGCGCGGTTGCGGCGGCCTCCGAGCAGGGCGCGGCGAATGTGCAGACCGTCGCTTCGGCCGCGGAAGAACTGTCGTCCTCCATCGCCGAGATCGGCCGCCAGGTCAGCCATTCCAGCCAGATCGCCACCAATGCGGTGACCGAAGCCGCCAGGGCGAACGAGATGGTCCAGGGCCTGCTCAACGCCTCGCAGAAGATCGGCGAGATCGTGGCGCTGATCAACGACATCGCCGACCAGACCAATCTGCTGGCACTCAACGCCACCATCGAGGCGGCCCGCGCAGGTGAAGCCGGCAAGGGCTTCGCGGTCGTTGCCGCCGAAGTGAAGAACCTGGCGACCCAGACCTCCAAGGCCACCGAGGAGATCGGCGCCCAGATCACCAGCGTGCAGGGCGCGACCCAGAACGCGGTCAACGCCATCGCCTCGATCGGCAAGACCATCGGGGAGATCGACCAGATCGCCACCACCATCGCCGCCGCGGTCGAGGAACAGGGCGCTGCCACCCAGGAAATCGCCCGCAATGTGGAAGAAGCGGCGAAGGGCACCCAGGAAGTGTCGGCCAATATCGGTGGCGTCACCGAAGCGGCCAACTCGACCGGCGCCGTCGCCAACCAGGTCCTGTCATCGGCGCGCACCCTCTCCCATCAGTCGGGCGAGATGCGTGATCTGGTCCAGGCCTTCCTCACCCAGGTGAAAGCCGCCTAAGCGCGATTTCATCCGGGCGAGGTACCGGGGAAGGAACAAGCCGGTGAAGCGTCCAGCCCAGCTTCCCCAACCCGCCAGGCAGGACGGCTCCTGGTTTGTTCCTTCCCCACTTCACATCAAGTGAGACAGTCATGAGCACCGAGACCCTTGTTTCTCCCGCCGGCCGCAGTGAAGACGACGCGGATGTCTTCGTGACCTTCACCGTCGCCGGCCAGCTGTTCGGCGTGCCGGTGACCCGGGTCCAGGACATCCTGATCCCGGAGGAGATCGCGCCCGTGCCGGGTGGGCCGCCCGAAGTGCGCGGCCTGATCAACCTGCGCGGCCGCATCGTCACCGTGATCGACATGCGCAGGCACCTGTCCCTGCCCAAGGCTGATGCCGGCGGCGGCGGCATGTGCGTGACGGTGGAGAGCCGCGGCGAGTCCTACACCCTCTTCGTGGATTCCGTCGGCGATGTGATCACCCTGCCGCGCCGCCTGCGCGAGGGCAATCCGGCCACGCTGGACGCGGTCTGGCGCAACATGGCCGACGCCGTTTACCGCACCGACCAGGGCCTCCTGGTCGCGCTGCATGTGGATCGCCTGCTGGCGATCGAAACCGAAGCCTGACTGTAGGAGCACCACTATGGACGATCTGCTTCAGGAATTCCTGGCCGAGACGACCGAAAGCCTCGCCGTGCTGGACGTCGAGCTGGTCCGCTTCGAACGCGAGACCTCCGACGCCACCATCTTGGGCAATATTTTCCGCCTGATGCACACCATCAAGGGGACCTGCGGTTTCCTGGGCCTGCCCAGGCTGGGCGCGGTGGCGCATGCCGGGGAGAATATCCTGGGCAAGTTCCGCGACGGCGAGCTGGATGTGACGCCGCGCGCCGTGACCCTGATCCTCAAGGCCATTGACCAGATCCGCGGCCTGCTGGCGGAAATGGAAACCACCGGCGCCGAACCCGCGGGCAGCGATGAAGAGCTGATCGGGGAAATCAATGCCCTGGCCGGCGGCGCAGCCGCTCCCGCCGTGGAACTTGCTCCAGCACAAATCACAGGTCCGAACTTCAGCGAGGACGGCTTTCCGGTCGCCGCCGAATTGCTGGCCGAAGTCGCCGAGGCAATGAACCAGCAGATCATCGCCCAGCCCGAGCCTGCAAATCTGCCGGAGCCGCCCGCCGCGGTTCAGGCGCCGGAGCCGGCGCCCACCGCCAGCGCCGCGCCGCGCGAAAGCGAGGCAAAGGAATCCGCCACCGCGACATCCTCCATCCGCGTCAATGTGGATGTCATCGAAAACCTGATGACCCTAATCAGCGAACTGGTGCTGACCCGCAACCAGCTGCTGCAGACCCAGCGCGTCCAGAAGGACAATGAGTTCAAGGTGCCGCTGCAGCGCCTCAGCCATATCACTTCCGACCTGCAGGACGGGGTGACGCGGATGCGCATGCAGCCCATCGGCAATGCCTGGAACAAGCTGCCGCGCATCGTGCGCGACCTGACGGTCGCCACCGGCAAGAAGATCGAACTCACCATGCAGGGCGCGGAGACCGAGCTCGACCGCCAGGTGCTGGAGATGATCAAGGATCCGCTCACCCACATGGTGCGCAATTCCGCCGATCACGGCATCGAGGATGGCGCGCGCCGGCTGGCCGCGGGCAAGCCGGAAACCGGCATCATCGCATTGAACGCCTATCACGAAAGCGGTCACATCTTCATCCGCATCGCCGATGACGGACGCGGCCTGGATCTGGAGCGCATCCGCCAGAAGGCCATCGCCAATGGCCTGGCCACGGAAGCCGCCATCGCCGGCATGAGCGAGCAGCAGATCCTGCAGTTCATCTTCCGCGCCGGTTTCTCAACCGCCGAGAAGGTGACCAGCGTTTCGGGCCGCGGCGTGGGCATGGACGTGGTGCGAACCAATATCGAGCGCATCGGCGGCACCATCGAACTGTCGTCGGTCGCGGGCCGCGGCACCACCTTCCTGATCAAGATCCCGCTGACCCTGGCGATCGTCGCCGCTCTCATCGTCGAGGCCTCAGGGCAGCGTTTCGCCATTCCGCAGCTGAACGTGGTGGAGCTGGTGGGCGTGTCGGACCGGTCGGATGCCCGCATCGAAACCATCAACACCTCGCCCGTGCTGCGCCTGCGCGACCGGCTTCTGCCGCTGGTGTCGCTGCGCGGCGTGCTGGACATGGAAGCTTGCGAAAATCGCGACCGTTTCGTGGTGGTGGCCCAGGTGGGCGCCCAGACCTTCGGCATCATTGTGGACCGGGTGTTCGACACCGAGGAAATCGTGGTCAAGCCGGTGGCGCCGATCCTGCGCGGTACCCGCTTCTATGTCGGCAACACCATCCTGGGTGACGGCAGTGTCATCATGATCCTGGATCCCAATGGCCTGTCCAGCGCGGCCGGCCAGATCGAGGCCGCCGATGCGGCGACCGGCCAGGGCAAGGCCGGCGCGGCCGATGCCCAGGCGGGGGATCTCACATCCTTCCTTCTGTTCCGCACCGGCAGCGGCGAACTCAAGGCCATCCCGCTGGAACTGGTGTCGCGCATCGAAAGCCTGGATGCCGCCAGCATCGAGAATGTCGGCGGCCGCCATGTGGTGCAGTACCGCCAGCATCTGGTGCCCCTGGTGCCTTTTGGCGACGCGCATCAATGGAAGGAAAGCGGCAAGCAGGAAACCCTGGTGTTCAGCGACAATGGCCGCAGCATGGGCCTGGTGGTGGACGAAGTCGTGGACATCGTGCGCGACCGCATGGCGATCGAGCTGTCTTCGGCCCGCCCCGGCCTGCTGGGCAGCGCCATCATCGCCGGCAAGGCGGTGGATGTGGTGGATGTCAGCCACTTCCTCACCCAGGCCTTCACCGACTGGTTCGAGATCACCGCCCAGCACAAGCCCCTGCGTCAGGCGCTGCTGGTGGATGACAGTCCCTTCTTCCGCAACCTGGTCGCGCCGCTGCTGGCCTCGGCCAACTGGAAGGTCACCACCGCGGCCGACGGCATCGAAGCGCTCAAGCTGCGCGAACATGGCCATCAGTTCGACGTGATCATCAGCGACATCGAGATGCCCAACATGGACGGCCTGGCGCTCGCCGGCGCCATCCGCAACGATCCGCGCTGGTCCCAGGTGCCGCTGATCGCGCTCTCGTCCCACGCCACCAAAGACGACATGGATGCCGGCCACCAGGCAGGCTTTGACGAATATGTCGCCAAATCCGACCAGACCCACCTTCCGGAAAACCTGACCCGCGCCGTCCGCCTTGCCTCGACGCGCGCCCAGGCTCACTTCGAGCTCAGGAGGGCGTCATGAGCATGCGCCCGCTCTGCCTGGTGGTGGACGATTCCCGCGTCATCCGCCGCATGGCCCGGGACATCCTGGCCGGCCTGGGCCTGCGCACCGCGGAAGCCGAACATGGCCTGGCGGCGGTGGAATTCTGCCGCACGACCGTACCCGACTTCGTCCTGCTGGACTGGAACATGCCCGAGATGGACGGCATCAGCTGCCTGCGCGCCCTGCGCGCCATGGAGCTCAAGCCCCGCCCCATCGTGGTGATGTGCACCACCGAAAGCGGACTGGCCAAGATCCGCGAAGCGCTGGAAGCCGGCGCTGATGAATACGTCATGAAGCCCTACGACCATGAGGTGCTGCTCGACAAGCTGGTGCAGGTCGGCCTGGCGGAACGCGCATGAGCGAGCCCCAGGCTGCCCAGCCGATCGCCGTGATGGTGGTGGATGATTCCGCCATCGTGCGCGGCCTGATCACCCGCACCCTCAAAAGCGATTCCAGGATCGACGTCGTCGCCTCCTGCAGCAATGGCGAGATGGCGGTGACCCAGGCCGCGCGGCGGTCGCTGGACGTCATCATCCTGGACATCGAAATGCCGGTGATGGACGGGCTGACCGCGCTGCCGAAGCTGCAGCAGGCCAATCCGGGCGCGCGCATCATCATGGCCTCCACCCTGACGCAGCGCAACGCCGCCATCAGCCTGCGCGCCATGGCGCTGGGCGCGGCCGACTATGTCGCCAAGCCCACCACCGACCGGCTGAACGCCAGCGAGGAATTTCACCGCGACCTGATCCACAAGGTGATTGCACTGGGTCAAACAAAAAGACCCCGGCAGTCCTTGGAAGCATCATCCCGCCCGCCCGCGACACCCCGCATCGCGGCGCGCGGCGGGATGGTGCGTCCGCCCCGCATCATCGCCATCGGCAGCTCGACCGGCGGTCCGCAGGCTCTCCTGACCCTGCTGGGACCGCTTGCACCTGCGGTGACATGCCCCATCGTGATCGCCCAGCACATGCCGGCGACCTTCACCACGGTGCTGGCCCAGCATATCGAGCGGGCTGGCCAGCGGCCCTGCGCCGAAGCCGCCGACGGCATGGAAATCAGGCCGGGCTGCGTCTATCTGGCGCCGGGCGACTATCATTTCGAAGTAGCGCGCCGCGGCGCGGGCTTCATCGCAAGACTGTCGCAGACCCCAGCCCAGAACTTCTGCCGTCCCTCGGTGGACCCCCTGTTCCACAGCGTCGCCCAGCTGTTCGGCGCGGACAGCTGCGCCGTCATGCTGACCGGCATGGGCAGCGACGGATGCGGCGGCGCCAAAGCCATCGCCGCAACAGGCGCGCCGGTGATCGCCCAGGACGAAGCCACCAGCGTGGTCTGGGGCATGCCCGGCGCCGTGGCGCAGGCCGGAATCTGTTCCGCCATCCTGCCGCTTCCCAAAATCGCGGGCCATCTCGCCGGCCTGTTCGAAAGAGCCGCAGCATGACCAGCACCGATTTCGCCGTCATCGCGGCTTTCCTCAAGGACCGCTCGGGACTGATCATCACCCAGGACAAGACCTATCTCCTGGAAACACGACTGGCGGCGGTCCTGCGCGACCATAAGCTCG
>DATAWO010000013.1:0-16908 GCA_036267165.1 Rhizomicrobium sp.
CAGCGTAGGCAATCGCCCGCCAAATGCAGGGGAGTTGGGGCAAACGCTGGACTAAGCCTATTGTCATTCCCGCGCACGCGGGAATCCACGCCGCAATCTTGATCTGTATAGAAGATGGATGCCCGCTGGAGTTTATACTCCGGCCGCGCTTCGCGCGGACCGGGGTACGGGCATGACAATGTTCAGTTGCTCGCCGTCGTCGATGCGAGATAGGTCCGCGGATTGACCGGCGTGGTCTGCTCGCGGATCTCGAAATGCAGCTGCGGCGTGTCGACATCGCCGGTCTGGCCGGCATAGCCGATCACCTGGCCCTTGGTCACGACATCGCCGCGCGACACCACCAGCCGGTCGGCATGGGCGTAAGCGGTGGTGAAGCCGCCCAGATGCTTGATCAGCACCAGGTTGCCGTAATTCTTCAATTCATCGCCGGCATAGGTGATGGTGCCCGAGGCGCTGGCACGGATGGGCGCGTCCATGGCGGTGGCGATATTGATGCCGTCATTCTTGCCGCCATTGGCGGTGCTGCCGAATTCCGAGAGCACCCGGCCCGTGACCGGCCAGGCGAAAGCGGGCGCGTCCGCCCGCGCGATGGGCGCCAGCGGCTGGCTGGTGACGGGCGCATAGGGCGTCACATTCCTGCTGACATAGTCGGGCGCGGGCCGCGGCGTGGGATGCGCCTCGCCGTCATCATAGACATAGGTCTTCGCGCCATCCCTGGCGGCGACATGGTGCGGCATGCTGGTGTTGACGCCCCAGTCCAGATGGGTGTGCGGATCGTCGGGCATGCAGCCGGCCACCAGCGGCGACGCGGCAAGAAGGAGGCTCGCGAAAATGACTTTGCGGTCCATGGGCGCCTCTGACGCTGTCTCGAAACGGGATCATGGGCGCCAAAAGTTGAGAAGCCTTTAACCATAAGGCCGCCCTGGAAACCGTTCAGACCTGTTAGACTCCGCAAAAGTTAACAAATCCTTATTTCTGCAGCGCGGCGCGCAGAGTTCCCAGGCTGGCATGCTCGGTCAGATTGAGATGCAGCGGCGTCACCGCGATGTAATTGTCGTAAACCGCGCCCAGGTCGCTGTCCGCCGGCGGCACCGCTTTGCGGCGGCGCAGGCCGATCCAGTAATAGGCGCGCTGGCGCGCATCGATGCGCTGCTCGATCTCGGTGGATTGCAGGTCGTATTTGCCCTGCGGCACCACCCTCACGCCCTTCACCTCATCCGCGGCGCAGCCGGGGAAATTGACATTGATCAGCGTGTCCCTGGGCCAGCCCGCCGCCACCAGGCGGCGGATCACATCGGCGCCATGCGCCTCGCCCGCCGACCAGTCGATCGCATGGCGATCACCCTCGTCATAGCTTTGCGACAAGGCGATGGAGGCGATGCCCAGCGCGCAGCCTTCCATCGCGCCCGCGATGGTGCCGGAATAGGTGACATCATCCGCCAGGTTGGAGCCCCAGTTGATGCCAGACAGGATCAGCTCCGGTGGCTGCGCCTTCAGGATATGCAGGCAGGCCATCATCACGCAGTCGGTGGGCGTGCCGCTGACCGCGAAGCGGCGCTCGCTGATCTGGCGCAGGCGCAGGGGCGAGGCCAGGGTCAGGGAATGCGACGCGCCGGACTGTTCATTCTCCGGCGCCACCACCCAGACATCGCCGCTGAGGCTGTGGGCGATTTTTTCGGTGACGGCGAGGCCCGGCGAATGGATGCCGTCGTCATTGGTGACCAGGATGCGCATGGGTGCCTGTACTCACATATCCCAAATTGTCATGGCCCGTCGCTCGCGCCGCCACTACGCTGCCGCTGGGCCGCGCGGCAACAGTGCGGGCCATCCAATTGGGTTCGCGATTGACCTTGAAGCGGAACGCAGGCGTCATCTGGGTGGCCCGCATTCGCCGGCCATGACACGTTATGGAATCGGGTCAACAACAGCGTCCTGCTCCTAAAGCTTCCCGATGACTTTCTTGCCGCCCATGTAAGGCTGCAGCGCCGCAGGAATGGCGACACTGCCATCGGCCTGCTGATAGTTCTCCAGTATAGCGACCATGGTGCGGCCCACCGCCAGGCCCGAGCCGTTCAGGGTATGCACCGGGCCTTTCACCTTGCCCTCGGCATTGCGATAGCGCGTGTTCATCCGCCGCGCCTGGAAGTCGCCGCAATTGGAGCAGGAGGAAATCTCGCGCCAGGCATTCTGTCCCGGCAGCCAGACTTCGATGTCATAGGTTTTCTTCGCACCAAAGCCCATGTCGCCAGTGCACAAGATCACCACCCGGTGCGCCAGATCGAGCTTCTTCAGCACTTCCTGCGCCGCATCGGTCATGCGCTCATGTTCTTTGCCAGACTGTTCGGGCGTGGTGATCGAGACCAGTTCCACTTTGGAGAACTGATGCATGCGGATCATGCCGCGGGTGTCCTTGCCGGCGGCGCCGGCTTCGGCGCGGAAACAAGGGGTGAAAGCGGTAAAGCGCAGCGGCAGTTCGGCTTCGTTCAGGATTTCGTCGCTAACATAATTCGTCAACGACACTTCGGCAGTGGGGATGAGCCATAGACGGCGACTAAACTCGGGTGAATAGTACTTTTCTACCCATTCGCGCTGACGGGCCAAAGATTCGTCTCGTCTGACTTGGGGACTCGCAACTCTTTTCCTCAAGCCCTCAAATTGCTCATCCCTGGCCGCTTCATATGCAGGCCAAAATTTCGCGGGATCAGGAATTGCTGTGGCAAAAAGATCATCCTTGAACTTCGGCAGCTGCCCAGTACCAAACAACGCTTCATCTTTGACCAGCACTGGCGGCGACATTTCGGTGTAACCGAACTGCTGGGTATGGATATCCAACATGAACGCCGCCAGCGCCCGTTCCAGCCGCGCCAGATCATTCTTCAGATAGACAAAGCGCGCACCCGAGACCTTGGCGGCGCGCTCGAAATCCATCTGGCCCAGCGCCTCGCCGATCTCGAAATGCTGCTTGGGATTGTTGATCCCCGGCGGCGTCCCGAACGCGCGGCTCGCCACCGGCACATTGGCGCCTTCATCCGCCCCGTCCGGCACATCATCTGCCGGGATGTTGGGGATCACCGCCAGCAGGTCGCGCAATTCTTTTTCCAGCTCCCGCTGCTCGGCCTCGCCCTGCTGGATCTGGTCCTTGAGGCCGGCCACTTCCGCCATCAGGGTCTGGGCACCCGCCTCATCCTTTTTCGCCTTGGCCTGGCCGATCAGCTTGGAGGCCTCGTTGCGCCGGGCCTGGGCGGTCTGCAGCCGCACCAGCAGATCGCGCAACGCCTTGTCTTTTTTCAGCAAATTGTCGGCGACACCCTGCGCATCCGCCATGCCCCGTCGCGTCAGGCCGTGCACAAAGGCGCCGGCATCGTCGCGAATAGCCTTGATATCGTGCATGGGAATCTCCTGGGCCTGGGTCATGCCATGGCCCCGGCCCGGGGTCAAAAACGCCCTTTTCCGCGCAATTCGCTTTAATAAAGTCCTAAAAGCGCGGCCGCAATTTGGCGGCAGTGCGAAACCACACCGCAACCCCGCATAGGTAGCATTACGGAGGTATTTTTGGGGGGATGTCCGGTTGGGCCGGCATTCTGGAGCAAGCATTGCGGGCCGCATCAGGGCGGCGCTCGACCGGCTGGACAACCGGCTGTCGCGCTATGGCCGTTTCGGTTCGACCATCGCCCTGACCGCGATGGCGGTGGTGGCCGCGGCGCCGCTGCATGTCCTGGTGCGCAACATTGAGGGCCTGCCCGTCCAGCCCATCGCCATTTTCAACATTTGCCTCGAAATCGCGCTGGTGGCGGCGCCGATCATCTTCTATGCCCGCGACGTCATCGCCCAGCTCAAATCCTCGCGCACCAGCATGGATGAACTGTCGCGGCGGCTGGCGATCACCGCCGAACAGGCCGAACAGGCCAGCCGCGCCAAGTCCGCCTTTCTCGCCAATATGAGCCATGAGCTGCGCACGCCGCTGAACGCCATCATGGGTTTTTCCGAGGTGATGAAGGACCAGCATCTGGGGCCGGTGCAGAACCCGCGCTATCTGTCCTATGCCGGCGACATTCACGCCAGCGGGCGGTATCTGCTGGGCATCATCAACGACATTCTCGACCTCTCCAAGATCGAGGCCGGCAAGATGTCGCTGGACCAGGCTGAGGAATTCCCGCTGCGCCAGGCGCTGGAAGGCTCGCTCGCCATCTGCGGCACGCTGGGGGAGAAATTCGGCGTCTGCCTGAATTGCGAACTGCCGCCGGAAAATATCCGGCTGATCGCGGTGGAGCGCATGATCCGGCAGATCATGATCAACCTGGTGGGCAATGCCATCAAGTTCACGCCCGCCGGCGGCTTTGTCGAAGTGGCGGGCACAAGCCTGCCCTGCGGCGGCTATGCCATCACGGTGCGGGATTCCGGCATCGGCATGAGCAAGAGCGACATCCTCAAGGCGCTGACGCCCTTCGGCCAGGTCGAAAACAAGATGACCGCCACCCATAACGGCACCGGGCTGGGCCTGCCTCTGGCCAAGGCGATGCTGGAGCTGCATGACGGCCAGCTCGAGATCGAAAGCGAGCCCGGCCGCGGCACCATGATCATCCTGAAATTCCCGGCCAGCCGGGTGAACACCAGCCGCAAGGTCGTGGCCGCCTAAGCGGGCGTCATGTCCTTGGCGGCACGCGCCGCATCCTCACGCGCCTTGCCACGCTCGATCATCACCACGCTGAGGATCGAAATCTCGTAAAGCAGCACCAGCGGCACCGCCAGGCTCATCATGGAAATCGCGTCCGGCGGAGTGAAGACCGCCGCCACCGCGAACAGGCCGACATTGGCGTAGCGGCGCATGTCACGCAGCGCCTTGGCGGTGACGATGCCGACCTTGGCCAAAAGCGACAGCAGCACGGGCAGCTGGAAGGTCAGCCCGAAGGCGAACATCAGGGTCATCACCAGGTCGAGATAGTCGCTGACCTTGGCCTGCAGCTCGATCCCCATCGCGCCCTTGGTGGCCGGCATCTGATAGCTGCCGAAGAACCTGATCGAGAAAGGCAGCATCACGAAATAGACGAAGGCCGCGCCGATCGCGAACAGCACCGGCGTCCACATCAGGAAGGGCAGGAAGGCGCGCTTTTCATGTTTGTAAAGGCCGGGCGCCACGAACATCCAGAGCTGGGCGGCGATGATGGGAAAGCCCAGGCAGGCGCCGCCGAACATGGCAACCTTGACCTGGGTGAAGAAGATTTCCGGCAGCGCCGTATAGATCAGGTGGTTGGTGGCGGCGGCCAGCGGCCGCTCCAGAAACTGAAGGATCTGGGTCGAGAAGGCGAAGCAGATGCCAAAGCAGATGCCGAAAGCGACCATGGCATAGATCAGCCGGCGGCGAAGCTCCAGCAGATGCTCCATCAGGGGCGCCTTGGTCGCGTCCAGCGCGGCTTCGTCTTCCGGTGTCGGCTGGATCACGGCGCGGCAGGCTCGTTGGACGATGCCGGCGCGGCGGCGTCAGTGACCGCGAATTCGCCGCTGCGCGGCTCGATATGGCCTTCCACGGGAGCGGTGGTCTCCGCCGGCGTCTGGACCGCGCCTTCCGTCACGGCCGCGGTCTGCGACATCACCGAACCGACTTCGGCCATGCTGTTGGCCATCTCGGTGATGGGATTGTTCTTCTTGAGGTCGTCGATTTCCTTGCGCAGCTCGTCCAGTTCGGCCTGGCGCGCCATCTCGTCGAAGCTCTTGCGGAATTCATTGGCCATGGCGCGGGCCTTGCCCGCCCACTTGCCCGCCATGTGCATCAGGCGCGGCAAATCCTTCGGCCCCACCACCACCAGCGCGACGGCGAGCAGGATGACAATATGGCTCCAGCTGAACAGGTCGAACATGCGAGGCGCCCCGACGCGCGGGACTTCAGACCGTGGTCTTGTCCTTGTTGGTGTCCTCGGCGTTGATCACCTTGGGCTCGTCCTTCTCGGACAGGCCCTTCTTGAAGCTGTTGATGCCCTTGCCGAAGTCACCCATCAGGTCAGAGACCTTGCCGCGGCCGCCGAACAGGACCAGCGCCACCAGGCCCAAAAGCACCCAATGAATCCAGCTCAAACCACCCATGACATTCTCCTAAGTCATTGAAACACCACGCATTCGGTCCAGCCAGGCCCGCGTGGCACCAATCTTTGAGCCCTTATAAAGCCCCTTGGGGGGCAAGGCGCAAGTATAGGACGAAAAGTGGGCTATTTGGCTTAGCTTTTCTTAGCGAGTGCAGCGAGCTTAGAAAAGCTTGCCCCTCCCCGAGCGCAAGCGAGGGAGGCTCGCAAGCGCAACAGATCAGCCGACGAGTATCTCGCCCTTGCGGCCCAGGGCGTCGGCCAGTTCACCAAGCCGCCGCTGCACCGGCTCGCCCGCGATGGCTTCGCGCCGCGCCGGAACCTCCAGGATCACCTTGGACGGGGTCATGCGCAGGCGATAATTCACCAGTTCCCCCGCCGCGCTCGCCGACAGCGAAAAGGCGAAGCGCCAGGCCAGGCCCAGAATCAGGGCGCGCTTTTCATCGTCCTTGTCCAGCAGCCCCTGCAGCGCCATGTGCTGGGGAAAATCCTCATCGCCGGAATAGCGATGGAATACCGATGCCGCGATGACGGCGCGGGCGCGGTGGCTGGCGCCGGCGAAGGGCGCGGTCAGCACCTGGTTGAAGGCGCCGGCGGCGCGGTCATCGGGATGACGCCGCCAGGCGATGTCGGAGAACAGCGCGGACGCCTCGCGTTCGCGGATGTCCTCGGCGTCCTCGCCCTCGAACAGGGGCACGGTCCAACCCAGCATCTCATGGGCATGCACCGGTATGCGCGCGTTGCGGGCATTGGCGGCGCGGGCAAATTCCACCAGCGGATCCTTGACGCGCTCCTCGGCCGGGAGCCGGGCATACAAAAGCCCTTCGCGCAGGCCGAAGGCGGAGATCACCACATCCTTGATGTCGCCCGCTTCCAGCAGCCGCTCCAGCACCACCGCGCCATAGGGCAGGCTTTCGGCGCGGCGCTTGGACACGATCTTGATCTTGCGCACGCTGTCCCGGGAAAGGCCCGCCAGGACCTTGCACAGCCTGAGCGCCCGGCCGCGCGGGATGGTGTAATGCTGCAGGACATGGAGCGGATAATTATGCTCCTCCATGTCCACGCGGGCGAAGCTGCGCCAGATGCCGCCCACTGCGTAAAGCGCGGGCGCCGACAGGTTGGGAATATTGCGCAACCCCTTGTCGACGATGTCGCGCGCCTTGTCGGGATCGCCTTTGGACTGGTCCATCAGCCGCAGGGGACCGAACGGCATGGTGTAGGCCGCGCCCGTCTCGCCGTCCTTGACCGAGACCATGTCCAGCGAGCCGCCGCCCAGGTCGGCGGCGAGGCCATCGGCTTCGGGAATGCCCGCCACCACGCCCTCGGCGGCGATGCGGGCTTCGTCCTCGCCCGCCAGAATCCGGATCGGCCGTCCCCAGGCGGCCTCGGCGCGGCGGATGAACTCCGCGCCATTGCTGGCGTCGCGCGCCGCAGCCGTCGCCACCGCGTCGCGATGTTCCACATTCAGGCCATCAGAGATCATGCGGAAACGCGACAGGGCTTCCAGCGCCGCGGCGCAGCCTTCGGCATGCAGGCGCCCGGTGGTGACCATGTCGCGGCCGATGGCGCAGATGGATTTCTCGTTCTGCAGCGTGGCCGCCACCCTTGTCTGGGCTTCATAGATCACCAGACGCACGGAGTTGGAGCCGATATCGACGATCGCGATCGGCCCGCGCGCCTTCAAGGAACTGGTGGCCTGGCCTTTGGGCTGCCAGACGGTGCGGAAATCAGCGACAGGCGGCACCACTAGCTCTTGCGCTTGGCCGGGTTCTGCATCTTGAGCGCGCGCCCGCGCCCGGAAAGCGACGGATTGGTCATGAAATATGTGTGCGCGGAGAAGGCATCACCGTCCTCGGAATGCGAATCACGGACATAGTGTCCGTCCGCCTGCATATACCAGCTTTGCGCCTGGTCTTTCAGCTGCGCCACCATGATCTGGTCAAGGACCTGTTGATGGACGGTGGGATTGTCAATGGGAACCAGGGTTTCCACCCGCCGGTCCAGGTTGCGCGGCATCCAGTCGGCCGAGGACATATAGACCTTGGCGTCCTTGTGCGGCAGGTCATGGCCGTTGCCGAAGCAGACGATGCGGCCATGTTCCAGGAAGCGGCCGACGATGGACTTGACGCGGATATTGTCGGACAGGCCGGGCACCCCGGGGCGCAGGCAGCAGATGCCGCGCACGATCAGTTCCACCTTCACCCCCGCCTGGCTGGCGCGATAGAGGCCGTCGATCATGCCGGGATCCACCAGGCTGTTGAGCTTGACCCAGATATGGGCCGGCTTGCCGGCGCGGGCATGCATGATTTCCTGCTGGATGTCCTCGATCAGCCGGCCGCGCAGGGTGAGCGGCGACATGGCGAGCTTCTCCAGCGCCACCGGCTCGGCATAGCCGGTGATGAAATTGAACATCTGGGCGGCGTCGCGGCCCAGCGCCGGATCGGCGCTGAACAGCGACAGGTCGGTATAGATCTTGGCGGTGTTGGGGTGATAGTTGCCGGTGCCGAAATGGCAATAGGTCGCCAGCTGGCCGCCCTCGCGGCGCACCACCAGGCTGATCTTGGCATGGGTCTTGAGCGCGATGAAGCCATAGACCACCTGCACGCCGGCGCGTTCCAGGTCGCGGGCCCATTTGATGTTGGCGGCTTCGTCGAAGCGCGCCTTGAGCTCGACCAGGGCGGTGACCGACTTGCCGGATTCCGCCGCCTCGATCAGGGCGCCGACGATCGGGCTGTCGGAGGAGGTGCGATAGAGCGTCTGCTTGATCGCCACCACATCGGGATCGGCGGCGGCCTGGCGGATGAACTGCACCACCGTGTCGAAACTTTCGAACGGATGATGGACGATCAGGTCCTTTTCGCGGATGGCGGCGAAACAGTCGCCGCCATGGTCGCGGATGCGCTCCGGGAAGCGGGGAATATAGGGCTTGAACACCAGGTCGGGGCGTTCGGGCAGGATCACCTTGGAAAGGTCCGACAGGCCCATCAGGTTCTCGACGATCACGATCTCCGAATCGTCCAGGTCCAGATGCTCGGCGATGAACTGGCGCAAGCCGTCCGGCATGGAGGCGCTGCATTTCATGTGGATCACGCTGCCGCGGCGGCGGCGCTTGAGCAGGGTCTCGAACAGAAGCACCAGGTCTTCGGCTTCTTCCTCGATTTCCACGTCGCTGTCGCGCAGGAGGCGGAACATGCCCCAGCCGGCAACCTCATGGCCGGGAAACAGTTTGTTGAAATAAAGCGCGATCACATGCTCCAGCGGGATGAAGCGCACGTCCTTGGGCCGGGCGTCGGGAAGGCGGATGAAGCGCTTGAGTTGGGGCGGCACCGGGATCAGGGCCGAGAAACTCTTGTTGTCGCGCTTGTTGGTCAGCTGCACCGCGATGGTGAAGCCCAGGTTGGGGATGAAAGGGAAGGGATGGGCCGGATCGATGGCGAGGGGCGTCAGCACCGGAAAAATCTGCTCGGCGAACTGGCCGTTGAGATATTCCCGGTCATGCGGCGTGATTTCCCCGCCCGTCACCACGCTGATGCCTTCCTTGCGCAGCTCGGCATGGAGCTCGCTCCAGATGCGCTGCTGGTCGCCGATCAAAGCGCGTGCGGTCTCATCCACCTTGGCGAGCTGCTGGGCCGGGATAAGCCCGTCGGCGCTGGCGGTGGTGACGCCGGCGCGCACCATGCCCATCAGGCCGGCCACCCGCACCATGTAGAACTCGTCCAGGTTGGAGGCGGAGATGGAAAGAAAGCGCACCCGCTCGAACAAAGGATGACGGCGGTTCTGCGCCTCTTCGATCACCCGGCGGTTGAAGGCCAGCCAGGACAGTTCGCGGTTGAGGAAGCGCTGTGGCGAAGCGGGATCAACCGGCAGATTGCTGCCTTGATGCGAGAGCGACACCACCTCTTCGGTCGTGACAATGCTCATGTCGGCGGTGTCCTCGTTGGCCACGGCGAGGGACGGAGTCTGGCTGGGAATGGACATGTCCCAACTCTAGCCAAAAGCCATGACTTTGGAATGACATAATCCGTTTCAGGCGCCGCCCGGGGAACCCTGGTCCGCCAGCAAGTCCTTGATAAGGCTCAAGGTAATCGGCCGCTTGTGGGCCAGGGCGGCGGCATCGGCCCGGGCCACAAAGTCGCGGATGGCGGCGGGCGAACGTTCCAGCTCCCGGATCATGTGCGCCACCACGCTTTCAGGAACTTGCACCTGGCGGTCGGCAAACAGCTTGACCGCCAGCCCCATCAGCAGCGCGTCGTCGGGCGCCCAGAGCGCAAAGGCCAGAAGCGCGTTGGCGCGCGATTTGAGATCCGGCAAGGCGAACGGCCATGCGGCGGGTGGGACTTGCGCCGTCAGCAACAGCGGCGCGCCACGTTCCAGCAGCGCGAACAGCGGCGCCTCGGCTGTGCCGGGCGCGATATTTTCCACCACCAGCGGGCCATCGGGGATGACGCCTTCCAGCGCGGCGGCTTCCAGCACCGCCGCACCCGTCTTGCCGGCCCACACCGCCGCCAGATGCGACTTGCCGCTGGCGGGTGGCCCGTAAAGCGCCGCCGCCGGCGCGGGCCAGCGGGGCCAGGAATCGACAAAGGCGACCGCCTTCTGGTTGCCGGCCGCAACGATGAAGTCGGCGCGGCCGAAAGCGCTGCGGGTCTCAAGCGGCAGAACCAGCTGGGTCACGACGCCATCGGCTTTCCGGCGAACAGGCTGCGCAGGAAAAGTCCGGCATAGGCCACGGCCGACAGCAGAACCGAAAGGCCGCAGACCCAGGCCGCGGCCAGCGCCAGATGCGGCGCATCCAGATCAAAGGCAAGCAGCAGCAGCACCGCGAAAATGTAAAGGACCTGCACCATGGTCGAAGCCTTGCCCAGCAGCAGCGGCCTGGTGGCGACGGGCAGGCCAAGGCCTTTGACCAGGAGCCAGCCGGCCACAATGGCGGCGTCGCGCGCCACCACCAGCGCCACCAGCCACAACGGCGTGGCGCCGACGGCCGCCAGGGCGGTGAGACACAGAAGCATCAGGAGCTTGTCCGCCGCCGGATCGAGCCAGGCCCCAAAGCCGGAGGTCACATGCCAGCGCCGCGCGATGAAACCGTCCAGGCCATCGCTGAGGCCGGCGGCGGCAAACACCAGCAGGGCGATGGTGTCGTGGTCTTTCAGGATCAGCCACGCCGCGAAAGGCGCGGCCAGCAGTCTCAAGGCCGACAGCAGGTTCGGCAGATGCCGGATCATTGCGCCTTGGCGAGCGTCCATTGCCCGCCATGGTTGGCGAGCGTGAGGCCCGCGCCCGCAAAAGCCTCGCGCAGCTGGTCCAGGCCACCCTGATAGGTCAGGTTGACCCGGGCATAGCCCATGTCCATCGCCGCCACATTCACGCTGGTGACATTGCCGACGGCCGCCAGCGAGATCTGGATTTCGCCCCACTGCGCCAGCGAGGCAATGCGCACATCGGCGGTCAACCGGCCGCGCTGGGTGAAATCGATGGCCGAGCGCGTCTTCCACATGTCCTCGATGGCGTGCACCGCGGCCTGCGCCGCCACCGGATAGGTGGTGCCCACGGTCTGCAGCACCGGCACATCCACGCTGGTCTTGGCGGGCTGCTGGCCCGCGCCCAGGCGGCGGACATTCACCGTCATCTTGCCGCCAGCATACACGGCCTGGACCAGCGCGACTTCGCTGACATGGTTCTTGATCGCCACCGCTGACACGTCATTCCAGCCCGCCGCATCGAAATTCAGCGCCGCCAGCGCGGCATCGTCCTCGGGCTCCAGCAAGGTGAAGGGCACCTGGCTGTCGCGGAAGGCCGGCGACATCAGCGCACTCGCCCAGGGACCATGGCTGACGCCGGGCGACATGGGAATCACCAGGATGGGCTTGGCCTGGGCCTGCGAGAAGGCAATCTGGGCGGCGCGCAAGGCGCGCTGCACCGCCGTGGGATTGAACATATAGGTGACGTCGGCGGTGTAGCGGGTGGTAGAGCGCCGCTCATTGGTGATGTTGGTGCCGCGGCTGAGCCTGAGCAGGCTCGCGGCATCCAGCGGCGGCTGGCGCGCCCAGTCGGCCTGGCGGGTCAGGCGGCGGAACAGAATCTGGAACGCCTTGGCGCGGCCATGGGCGATCGCCTGGTTCGAAGCTTCCCCCGAAGAGGCGCCGGTGGCGTCCACATGCACGCCATTGACGGTGTAGAGCGCATCCTGGGCCCTGGCCGGGCCGGCCCCCGTCAAACAGGCGGCGGCCACCAGCAGCAGGGCGAAAGCGGAAAGGAAAAAAGCGCGGAAGATCATGCAGAACCTGTCTTGGGGCGGGGACTATACCGGGGCGATGTGACCGGAGGAAGGCATCTAACGCCATGCCAGGACAAGCGAAATTGTGGTCCTGTGCGTGGCTCGCGCCACCATCTTGCACGAGCGCAAACCTGGCCCTAAACGGATCGCATGCCCTATCCCGAAAACGGCTTGACTTATAAAGACGCGGGCGTGGATATCGACGCCGGTGAGGCGCTGGTCGAGCGCATCGGCCCGGCCGCACGGGCGACGCGCCGGCGCGGCGCCGATGCCGATCTGGGCGGCTTTGGCGGGTTGTTCGACCTCAAGGCGGCCGGCTTCAAGGACCCCATCCTGGTGGCGGGCACCGACGGGGTCGGCACCAAGCTCAAGCTCGCCATCGACACGCGCCGTTTTGACGGGCTGGGCCAGGACCTGGTCGCCATGTGCGTCAATGACATCGTGGTGCAGGGCGCGGAGCCCCTGTTCTTTCTCGATTATTACGCCACCGGCAAGCTGGAGGTGGATTCTGCCGCAGTGGTGGTGGAAGGCATCGCGCGCGCCTGCAAGGAAAGCGGCTGCGCCCTGATCGGCGGGGAGACCGCCGAGATGCCTGGGCTCTATGCCAAGGGCGATTTCGACCTCGCCGGCTTTGCCGTGGGCGCGGTGGAGCGCGACGCCATCCTGCCCAGGACAGGCGCGATGAGGCCGGGCGATGTGCTGATCGGGGTCGCCTCCAGCGGGGTCCATTCCAACGGCTTCTCGCTGGTGCGCAAGGTGGTGGAGAAATCCGGGCTGGCGCTGGACGCGCCGGCGCCGTTCGCGCCCGGCAAATCGCTGGGCGAGGCGCTTCTGGTTCCCACCCGGCTTTATGTCAGAAGCTGCCTGGAAGCGATCCAGACCGGCGGCGTCAAGGGACTGGCGCACATCACCGGCGGCGGCATCACCGACAACCTGCCGCGCTGCCTGCCCGACGGGCTGGACGCGGACGTCGACCTGTCCGCGATTTCCGTGCTGCCGGTATTTCAATGGCTGGCGAAGGAAGCGGGAATCGCGGAAGCCGAAATGCTGCGCACGTTCAATTGCGGCATCGGCATGATCGCGGTGACGGATGAGAAAAATGCGGGCCATGTGATCGACGCGTTTCAAGAGGCCGGCGATCACGCCGCGCGCATCGGCAAGCTGACCAAGGGCGGCGGCGCTGAAGCCAAGACCGTCTATCGCGGGGCGCTCAGGCTTTGAAGCGCGTCGCGGTCCTGATTTCCGGGCGTGGCAGCAATCTGCAAAGCCTGATCGAGGCGCAGGACGACAGTTACAAGATCATCCTGGTGGTTTCGAATCTCGAGGGCGCCGGCGGGCTTGAAAAGGCGCGCGAGGCCGCAATTCCCACAACCGTGATCCCGCATTCCGGCAAGACGCGCGAAGCCTTCGATGCCGAGATCGATACGGTCCTGCGCGCAGCCGGCGCCGAGCTGGTGGTGCTGGCCGGTTTCATGCGGATTCTCTCCGACGGTTTTGTGCGCGGCTGGGAGGGCAAGCTGATCAACATCCACCCCTCCCTGCTTCCCGCCTACAGAGGCACGCGGGTGCATGAACGGGTGCTCGAAGCAAAAGAAGCCTTGAGCGGCGCCAGTGTGCATTTCGTGGTGCCGGAACTGGATGCCGGCCCCGTGATCGCGCAGGCCCGCGTGCCGGTCCATCCCTCCGACACGCCTGAGACCCTGGCCGGCCGCGTGCTGGGCGTGGAACACCGGCTCTATCCCGAAGCGCTCAAACTCCTGACAAGCGGCAAAGTGGCGCTGAAGAACGGCCTGGCGGTTTTCGATTAGCGGTTATGGTGCTGCAGCCACCAGACAAAGGGCGGCTTGAAATCGCATGGCAGTACCAGACCATATTTGCCGGTATCCATGACGGGGCAGAAGCGCGGTCCTGACGGCGGCGGCGGCAGGCTCTTGTACAAGGTGTAAGTCTCGCTCTCGGTGAAATTGTCGGCCAGGGCTTGCCGCCAGAAGAAGCCGCCGCCCAGAACCATGAAGCCGGCGACCATAAAAACCGCCGCCTGAAAAATCCGTTGCGCAATATGCATCAAAGCCCCGCTATGTTTTCCGAAATTTCCCACAGCTTGCGCGCGTCTTCGTCATTGCGTGCTTCCGCCGTGGGCGTGTTGGGTTTGCACTCATGGAAATACTCGCCGCTGACCGCGGCCACCTCCGGCGACGAGGCCAGATAGATGATGGTCCTGGCGCCCTCCTCCGGCGAAATGGCGCCAATCGGCTTGGCCACTTTCAGCACGGTGCGCATCAACCCGCCGGAATTATCGCCGAAGCGGGTGGCGACAAAACCGGGATGCAGCGCATTGGCGGTGACCCCGGTGACGCGACGGGCCAGTTCGCGATTGAACAGGA
Organism: Rhizomicrobium sp.; assembly: GCA_036267165.1. Taxonomy (GTDB): domain Bacteria; phylum Pseudomonadota; class Alphaproteobacteria; order Micropepsales; family Micropepsaceae; genus Rhizomicrobium. Next base: position 14,736 of record DATAWO010000013.1, read on the forward strand.
TGTTGCAGAGCTTGCTCCTGGCATAGACGGGAAAGCCGATATAACCCTTGCGCGACTGCAGGTCGTTGAAATCCAGCTTGGCGCCGCGATGGGCGTTGGAGGCCACGGTGACGATGCGGCTGCCTGCCTTCAGCCTGCCGAGGAGCAGATTGGTGATCACGAAATAGGCCATGTGGTTGAGCGCGAATGTCATCTCCAGCCCGTCGGCGGTTTCCTGCCGTTTGTTGAACAGCGCGCCGGCATTGTTGATCAGCACGTCGATCTGCGGTTCATGCGCCAGTTCGCCCGCCACCCGCTTCATTTCCGAAAGCGTCGAGAGATCGGCCATGTGCGAGGCGTGATCGACACCCGGATTGGCCTTCTTCAGGGCGGCCATGGTGTCATCGGCGCGGGCCTTGTCGCGGGCGGTGAAGACGATGCGGGCGCCCTGTTCGGCCAGGCGGATGGCGGCGACTTCCCCGATACCGGAGGTGGCGCCGGTGATGACGACGGTCTTGCCCTGCATGCAAAAGGCTCCGTTCGTGAAAACGGAGCCTTATAGCATTTGTGCGGGACTGCGTCCCGGCCTCGCGGCGCGCTTGGACGCGGGCCGCTGCGGCGTTCGCCGGGGCCGAAGGTCCACTGGACCTTCGGCTCTTCCCGGCTCACCCGACAATATCCAGGTCCCTGAAGAAGAACCTGATCTCGTTGGCGGCGGTTTCGGGGGCATCCGAGCCATGCACCGAATTGGCCTCGATCGACTCGGCGAATTCCTTGCGGATGGTGCCCGGCGCCGCATTGGCGGGGTTGGTCGCGCCCATCACTTCGCGGTTCTTGGCGATGGCGCCCTCGCCTTCCAGCACCTGCACCACCACCGGGCCGCTGATCATGAACGCGACCAGGTCGTTGAAGAAGGGGCGCTCGCGATGCACGCCGTAAAAGGCCTCCGCATCGGCCTGCGACAGGCGCAGGCGGCGGCTGGCGATCACCCGCAGGCCCGCATCCTCGAACTTGGCGATGATCTTGCCGGTCAGGTTCCGGCGGGTCGCGTCCGGCTTGATGATCGAAAGAGTGCGCTCGACGGCCATGGGGACTCCGAGAAAAAGTTAAAAGCGGGCGCCTTATGCAATGGGCTTGAGGAAAGGGCAATGGGTGACTTTTCGGACACTGGCCGGCCCTTCGCTTACGCTCGGGCGTTCGGCGCTTTTGCGGGTCCACTGGACCCGCAAATCCGCATTCGCGGATCGCGCCTCACCCTTGCAGCCCGGCCATGACATGTTTAAAGGCCCCAGCAAATGCTGGCGATTGACAACATCACGGTCCGGATCGCGGGACGGGCAATCCTGTCCGGCGCCACCGCCAACCTGCCTGCAGGCCGCCGCATCGGCCTGGTGGGGAGGAATGGCGCGGGCAAATCCACCCTGTTCAACGTGATTCTGGGGCGGCTGCACCAGGATGACGGCGAGATCAGCGTACCCTCGTCTTGGCGGGTGGGCGCGGTCGCCCAGGAAGCGCCCGGCAGCGATGTGAGCCTGCTGGACACGGTGCTGGAAGCCGATCCCGAACGGTTGCGCCTTCTGGCCGAGGCCGAGCATGAGACCGATGGTCACAAGCTCGGCGACATTTACCATCGCCTGGAGGCGATCGACGCCTATACCGTGCCGGCCCGCGCTGCCGAAATTCTGGCCGGACTGGGCTTTTCGGCGGAAGACCAGCTGCGTCCCTGCCGCGAATTCTCCGGCGGCTGGCGCATGCGCGTGGCGCTGGCGGCGATCCTGTTCTCGGCGCCCGACCTTCTGCTGCTGGACGAGCCCACCAACTATCTGGATCTCGAAGGCGTGCTGTGGCTGGAGAATTTCATCCAGAAATATCGCGGCACCATCCTGATCGTCAGCCATGACCGCGATTTGCTGAACACCGCCGCCGAATTCATCCTGCACCTGGAGCATGGCAAGACCACGCTCTACACCGGCGGCTATGACAGTTTCGTCGCCGTGCGCGCCGCGCGCCGGGCGCTGGATGTCGCCTTCCAGAAGAAACAGGAAGCGGCGAAGAAGCACATGCAGGCCTTTGTCGATCGCTTCAAGGCCAAGGCTTCCAAGGCCCGCCAAGCGCAAAGCCGCATGAAGATGCTGGCCAAGATGTCGGTGATCGAAGTGCCGGTGGATGAGAATGTCGCGCCGATCCGCATTCC
>DATAWO010000014.1:0-23026 GCA_036267165.1 Rhizomicrobium sp.
GCCGCCTTTGCCCGCGCCATGGCCGAGCATGCTATCGCCGAACATGCCGATGCGGCCAACCGCCAGCATTATGAGTTGCCGCCGGAATTCTTCGCCCTGTTCCTGGGGCCGCACCGCAAATATTCGAGCTGCCTTTATCCGACCGGCAAGGAGACCCTGGGCGAGGCCGAAGCCATCGCCCTGGCGGAAACCGTGGCCCATGCCGACCTCGCCAATGGACAGGAGATTCTGGAGCTGGGCTGCGGCTGGGGCTCGCTGTCGCTCTACATGGCGGAAAAGTTCCCCGGGGCGCGCATCACCTCGGTGTCCAATTCCGCGCCCCAGCGCGGCTATATCGAGGCGCGGGCGCGCGAGCGCGGCCTCGCCAATCTCACCGTCATCACCTGCGACATGAACGACTTCGCCACGGCGCAAGCCTTCGACCGTGTCGTGTCGGTGGAGATGTTCGAGCATATGGCCAACTGGCAGGCGCTCTTGTCGCGGGTGCGCACCTGGCTGAAGTCCGACGGGCGGCTGTTCATCCATATCTTCACCCATCGCCACCGTCCCGCCCGTTATGACTGGCGCGATCCCGAGGACTGGATGGGCCAGCACTTTTTTACCGGCGGGATCATGCCGACCGTGGGCCTGATCCGGCAATTCCCCGACCTGTTCACGGTGGAAGAGGAATGGCGCTGGAGCGGCAGCCACTACAAGCGCACCGCCCTGCAGTGGCTGGAACTGTTCGACGCCAACCGCGCCAGGATCGACCCCATCCTCGCCCGGGTTTATGGCGCCGATGCCGGCGTGTGGCGGCGGCGCTGGCGCATGTTCTTCCTGGCTACGGCGGAAAGTTTCGGCTTCAAAGATGGCGCCTCCTGGGGTGTCAACCACTACCGGCTGAGGCCCGCGCTGTAGGCGTCAGGGACGAATGGTGAAGGCCGCGCCATTTTCACGGCCGTTGCTCCAGACTGAAAAGGGATTGTCGGTCGCCGCCTGCCCCGGCGCGGGCGGTGAGGCCGAAATCAGCGTCAGATCGAACAACAGAGTCTGGTTGGGCGGCACGGCGCCATTGGCTGCCCCCTTGGCGCCCAGCGCCAGGTTGGCGGGCAGTGCGAGCTGCCAGCGATCCCCCACATGCATCAACGACAGCGCCTCCGCCAGGCCCGCCATCCCGATCGTGGTTTGCGAGATGGTCGCCGGCAAGGCGGGGTTGGTGGAATCCACCTGTGCGCCGTTGATCATCCGCACCGTGTAGGAAACCCGCAGCAGATCGTCGCCGCCGGGCCGCTTGCCGGTGCCGCTGCGCAGGATGCGGTATTGCAGGCCGCTGGGCCGGGTGATGGTGCCGGGCTTTGCCGCATTGGCCGAAAGGTAGGCGGCATTGGCCGCGGGGCTCAGAGGATCCTCCGCCGCCGGCGCCATGGCAGGCGCCGACAGCAGCACAACCAGAACCGCAAAAATCAACCGCATTCTATCCCTTGATGAAAGCCAGCAGGTCGGCGTTGATCGTCTCCGCCTGGGTGGTGATCATGCCATGCGGGAAATCCTTATAGGTTTTGAGGGTGGCATTTTTCAACAGCTTGGCGGACAGCGGCCCGGCGGCGACATAGGGTACGATCTGGTCATCCTCGCTGTGCATCACCAGAATCGGCACGGTGATCTTCTTGAGGTCTTCGGTGAAGTCGGTCTGGGAAAATGCCACGACGCCATCGTAATGCGCCTTGGCGCCGCCCATCATGCCCTGGCGCCACCAGTTCCATATCGTGGGTTCCAGAGATTTCACGCCCGGCCGGTTGAAGCCGTAGAAAGGTCCCGCCGGCACATCGTAATAGAATTGCGAGCGGTTGGCGGCGAGTTGCGCCTGCAAGCCGTCGAACACCTCCTTGGGCAAGCCGGTGGGATTGGCCGCGGTCTTCAGCATCAAGGGCGGCACGGCGCTGATGATCGCCGCTTTCGCCACCCGGCTTTCGCCATGGCGGGCGATGTAATGCACAACTTCGCCGCCGCCGGTGGAATGGCCGACATGAATGGCGTCTTTCAGGTCCAGATGCGCCGTCACCGCCGCCAGATCGTCGGCATAATGGTCCATGTCATGGCCGCCGCCGGTCTGGGTGGAGCGGCCATGGCCGCGCCGGTCATGGGCGATGACGCGAAATCCCTTGCCCATAAAGAACAGCATCTGCGCGTCCCAGTCGTCGGCCGACAGCGGCCAGCCATGGCTGAAGACGATCGGCTGGCCCGAACCCCAATCCTTGTAAAAGATTTCCGTGCCGTCCCTGGTGGTAACGCTGGGCATGATGAATCTCCTTTCTTGGAAAGAGCCATGATGAATGGATTATGTGACCCTCTTTTCACGGGCACGGTCAATGGCTTTGACCTTTGCGCGCAAAAGCCGCCATCATGGCCCTCAAACAGGCATGTCAGGGGGACATATGCACAGGATCATCGGCATGGCGTTTGCCGCTTTTTTGATCGCGGGCGGGGCGGCCCAGGCTCAGCCCGCGCGCGGGAAGATCATCATCGACACCGATATCGGCGACGACATAGACGATGCCTTCGCCGTGGCGCTGGCGCTCTCAAGCCCCGAATTCGACGTGTTGGGCTTCTCCGCCGCCTTTGGCGACACCCCCACCCGCGCGAAAATGCTGGACCGCATGCTGGGCGAATTGGGGCATGGGGATATTCCCGTGGCGATGGGCGCCCCCGTTGACATCAATCGCAATGCCTTCACCCAGCGCCGTTATGCCGAGGGCGGTGCATTCGCGCGCGCCAGCCATCCCAATTCGGTGGATTTCGTGCTGGGCCAGGCCCACAAATATCCCGGCCAGATCACCCTGGTCGCCATCGGCCCGCTTCCCAATGTCGGCGCCATGATCGACAAGGATCCGGCGGGATTTCGCCTGCTCAAGCGGGTGGTGATCATGGGCGGCTCCATCCGCACCCTGGAAGACCCCTATGGCGTGGCGCCGCCGATCGCGCCGCATCCGGAGTGGAACATCAAGAACGACATCGCCTCGGCCAAGAAGCTGTTCAACGCCGGCGTGCCGCTGAGCGTGATGCCGCTGGATTCCACCGCCAACCTCAAGCTGCATGAAGTGGCGCGCACCGCGCTGTTCGCCCATGGCAGCATGACGACCAACATCCTGGCCGGGCTTTATTACGAATGGAGCGCCTATACCCGCGCGGCCACGCCCACGCTGTATGATCCCATGACGCTGGCCTCGCTGCTGGATCCCTCCCTGTGCCCCACCACGCCGATGCATATCAGCGTGGACGATGCCGGCAACACCAAGGAAACGCCGGGCGCCCCCAATGCGGATGTCTGCCTGCATTCCGATGACGATGCGTTCCTGCGTTTCTATGTGAAACGGGTGGCCGGCCACTGATGGACCCGCAGCAGGTTTACAATCAGGCGCGGCAAGCCCAGAAGGACGGAAGGCTGGCGGAGGCTGAGCGGCTCTATCGCCGGATCCTGCACCGCACCCTGCAGCCCGAAGTGCTGGTCAATCTGGGCAATGTGCTGGCGGCGCAAAGCCGCTTCAAGGAAGCCCTGGCGAGCTTCGACAAGGCGCTGGCGGCCCGGCCCGATCTGTTTGAGGCGCTGTTCAACCGCGCCAATGTGCTTTTGGAGTTGAGGCGCACCGAAGAGGCGCTGCAAGACTATGACCGGGCCCTGGCTTTGCGGCCAGATTTCCCCAGCGGCTGGAACAACCGGGGCACGGCCTTGCGCCGGCTGAGACGGCTGGAGGAATCGCTGGCCAGCTTCTCCCGCGCGGCGGTATTGGCGCCGTCCCATGTCAACGCCCTCACCAATCGCGCCATTGTCCTGTTCGATCTCAGGCTGCTGGACCAGGCGCTGCAGGCGTGCGATGTCGCGCTGGCCGTGCAGTCCGATTCCACCGAAGCGCTCTATATCAAGGGCAATATCCTGCGCGACATGGGCCGGCTGGAAGAAGCCCGGGCATGTTTCGACCTGGTTCTGAAAATCGCGCCCGGCCACGGCTTTGCCCTGAATGGCCTGGCGCAGGTGACAGCGCTGCTATGCGACTGGAACGCAATGGCGGCTCTCGCGCCAAAGCTTCAGGACGACGTCCAGGCCGATGGTTCGCTGATCCAGCCCCTTGTGCTGATGGGCTATAGCGCGGACGCGGCGCTGCTGCGGCGCTGCGCTGAGAATTATGTCCATCGCATGGCGCCCGCCGAGCCGGCACTCAGCGACGCCAAGCCCTACCGGCATGGCCGCATCCGCCTGGCCTATCTGTCGGCGGATTTCCACACCCATCCCACCGCCCAGCTGATGGTGGAACTGTTCGAGCGCCATGACCGCGCGCGGTTCGAGGTATCGGCCTTCGCCTTCGGCCCCGACGACAACAGCGCCATGCGCCACCGGCTGATCAAGGCTTTCGATACCTTCGAGGATGTGCGGCCCCTGAGCGATCTGGAGATTGCCCGGCTGCTCCGGTCGCGCGAGATCGACATTGCCGTGGACCTGAACGGCCACACCCAGGAGGCCCGGCCCGGCATTTTCAGCCATCGCCCGGCGCCGGTACAGGTCAACTATCTGGTCTATCCCGGCACGACAGGGGCCGGTTTCATGGACTATATCCTGGCCGACCGGATCGTGCTGCCGTTCGACCAGCAGCCCCATTTCAGCGAGAAGATCGTCCACCTGCCCGATTGCTATCAGGCCAATGACGCCACCCGGACGTTGCTTGCGGCGCCGTCGCGCGCCGAGGCCGGGCTGCCCGGCAGCGGTTTTGTCTTCTGCTGCTTCAACAACAACTGGAAAATCACCGCGCCCCAGTTCGACATCTGGATGCGCCTGCTGCAACAGGTGCCGGAAAGCGTGCTGTGGCTTCTGGATTCGCCGGCCCGGGACAATCTCAGGGCCCATGCCACGGCGCGCGGCGTCGATGCGGGACGGCTGGTGTTCGCGCCCAGGCTCAAGCCGGACCAGCATCTGGCGCGCTATCAGCTGGCCGATCTGTTTCTCGATACCCTGCCCTATAACGCCCACACCACCTGTAGCGACGCGCTATGGGCGGGGGTGCCGGTCGTCACCTGCTACGGCAAGGCTTTTCATGGCCGCGTCGCCGCCAGTCTGCTGAAGGCCATCGACCTGCCGGAACTGGTGACCACGCGCCTGCAGGACTATGAGCGACTTGCGCTGGATCTGGCCCGCAATCCGGCGCTGCTCAAGGCAACGCGCGAGAAACTGGCGCGCAACCGGCTGACCGCGCCGCTCTATGACAGCGAACGCTTCCGGCAAAATATCGAGGCCGCTTACGAGGCGATGCTCAGCGCCTAGTGATGGTGGTCACCACCGCCACCATGTCCACCGCCGCCATGACCGCCGCCGCCATGGCCACCACCGCCGTGGAATCCACCACCGCCATGGCCGCCCCCATGGAAGCCACCATGACCACCGCCGTGGAAACCGCCGCCGCCATGGAAGCCTCCATGGAAACCGGCGCCACCGCCATGCCAGCCATGCCAGCCATAGCCGCCACCCCAGCCAAAGCCCCTGCGCCAGCGATAGCCGCACCAGTACCAGCCGGGACCATGCCAGCCGCCGTCATAGAAGCAGTAATGCCGGCCACCCCAGATATAAAGCTGCGCTTCGGCCGCCGGAATGGCCGCACAGGCTAAAATCGCGGCACCCGCCACACCCAGAAGAAGTTTACGCATGAACATCCTGCCTGCTCTGCCGCTCCACCGCTTTTAAGCGCGGGCAAGCCGGAATTGTTCCACTACGGACACCCGCATCAGTTTGCCTTGGGCCGTTTTGCCGGATCGAAGCCATAAAACGTCTCTGGATTCTCCACCAGGATGCGATGGCGCAATTTCGCCTCCGGCGCCCACTGGGCCAGCAGGTTGAGCAGCACCACATCATCAGGCATCGCCACAGGATTGAGCTTCTTGGTGGCGTCGGGATGCGGCCAGTCACTGCCCCACACACAACGCTCCGGCGCGGCCTTGAGATAGCCCTTGGCCGCGAGACTGGCGCCGGCGTAATCAGGCGGCGTGCCGCCACCATAAAGATAGGCGCCCGACAGCTTGATCCAGCCATGGCCGGAATCCAGCAGCTTGCGCACCGCGACATATTGCGGGCCCTTGTCATCCACCGCCCGGCCAAGATGATCGATGATCACCGGCACCGGCAGGCTGAGCAGCAGCGGCGTCATCTTGACCAGCTGGTCCGGGGCCATGTTGCACTGGATGTGCCAGCCCATGGCGGCGATGCGCTTGGCCAGCGGCATCACCTCATCGGCGCCCACCGGATTGCCCAGACCGAACTGCACCCGCACGCCGCGCACGCCGGCGGCGTTGAGCTTCTTCAGCTCGTCATCATTGACCTTGGAGTTGACCACGCAGACGGCGCGGCAATTCTCGCCCAGCTGCGCCAGCACATCAAGCACACAACTATTGTCGGTGCCATAGGTGGAGGGCTGCACCATCACATTGCGGCTGGTGCCGAGCTTCTTCTGCAGCACGCGATAGTCGCTGACGGTGGCATAAGGCGGCTTCAGCACCGCATTGGGATTATAAGGGAAGCGCGGATCGTAGATGTGATGATGGCAGTCGGTGGCGCCATCGGGCACCGTGAAGGTGATGCGCGGATCCTTGGCCAGCGCCGGCGTCGCGGCGAGAGCAAGGCCTGTGCCGATCATGCCGCGGCGATTGAGATGCTGCATCATTTCTTCCCCGTGCCCCTATTTTTTCCAGCATAAGTGACTTTCCACACTGTCTGACCCACATCGTCGGCCACCAGCAGGCTGCCGTCTTTGGCGATGGCCAGCCCCACCGGACGGCCCCAGGCCGCGGGCGGGTTTTTGCTTTTGCCGTCCCAGAAGCCGGTGAGGAAATTCTGATAGCCGCCCACCGCACGGCCGTTCTTCATGCGGATGCGCACCACTTTGTAACCATGCGGCTCGGCGGTGTTCCAGGAACCGTGCAGCGAGACGAAAGCATCGCCCTTATAGTCGGCGGGGAAACTGTCGCCGGTATAGAAAACCAGCCCCGTGGGGGCGCTGTGGGCCGGGAACAGCACATCCGGCAGAACCGCCTTGGCGACCAGGTCGGGACGCTTGGAGCCCAGGTCGGGGTCGGGGAATTTGCCGCTATAGCTGTAGGGATAGCCGTAAAAGCCGCCGGGCTTCACATAAGTGAAATAGTCCGGCGGCAGGTTATCCCCCAGTCCATCGCGTTCATTGACGGCGACAAACAGGTCGCTGGTGCCCGGATAGAAGGCAATGCCGACGGGATTGCGGATGCCGCTGGCATATTCCACCAGATTGCCCTTGGCATCGACTTTGAACACTTTGGCGCCGGGCTGATATTCCGAGACATTGTCATGGCTGCCCATTTCCACAAAGACAGTCCCATCCGGCGCGATCGCGAGATTGCGGGTGGCGTGCATGCCGGAATTGCGCAGGTCGGGCGCGATGGTGATCCGTTCCGGCTTGCCCGCCGCGGTCTGGCCTGCGCGATAGGGCACGCGCCACACCGCCATCTGGTCGCTGAAATAGAAATAGCCGCCTTTCAGCGCCATGCCCTGCGGTTTGGTCAGCCCGCTGATGAAGGTGAAGCGCTGGCCGGCCTGGCCGCCGCCGCGCAGCACGGTGATCTTGCCGGCATTGCGCTCGCTGACGAAGACGTCGCCGTTGGGCGCCGTCAGAAGTCCGCGGGCATTGGCAAGATGATCGGCGAAGATCGAAACCAAGAAGCCTTTGGGCGCCTGCGGCATCACGCCGGCGGGACGCGGGATCACGGTATTGTTGTTGGCGACCGCGGGCGTGGCATGCGGCGGCGGCAGGTCGGAGGCTTTCAGCAGGAAATTCTGCCCCGGACGGTCCATGGCCTGCGCCGCGCCGGACAAAAGACCCAGCGCCAGAATTGCGGCGATGCGCTTGACGCCCATGTGCATGAACCCTCCCCCGAACGCCGTCTGATGCGGCTTTTCCAAGTTACTTTTTGCCGCTCCGGCTGTCGCCGGCGCTCCCGATGATGGCCGGGCGCGACTTCAAAAACAATGGCGTGCGCGAGGCCAACCGGCTAAAAGCCCGCTCCATGGCCGATCTCGAGATCCGCAAGGCGCAGGCGCGCGCCTGGTTTGAACAGTTGCGCGACCGCATCATGACGGCGTTCGAAACGCTGGAGGATGAAGCATCGGCGCGGCTTTATCCCGGCACGCCCGGCCGTTTTGAAAAGACGCCCTGGTCGCGCGGCGAAGACGAAGGCGGCGGCGTGATGGGGATGATGCGCGGCCGGCTGTTCGAGAAGGTGGGCGTGCACACCTCCACCGTGTTCGGCGCCTTCTCGGAGGAGTTCGCCCGGCAGGTGAAAGGCGCGAGCGAAGACCCCCGCTTCTGGGCCAGCGGCATCAGCCTGATCGCGCATATGCGCAATCCGCGCGTGCCGGCGGTGCATATGAACACCCGCATGATCGTCACCACCGAAAGCTGGTTCGGCGGCGGCGCCGATCTCAATCCGACCCTGGATCTGTCGCGCACGCCGCGCCATCCCGACACGGTGGATTTCCATGCCCGGCTGAAACAGGCTTGCGACGGCTTCAACAAGGACTGGTTTCCGAAATACAAGCAGTGGGCCGACACCTATTTCTGGCTGCCGCATCGCCGCGAGCCCCGCGGCGTCGGCGGCATCTTCTTCGACCATCATGACAGCGGCGACTGGGAGCGCGATTTCGCCTTCACCAGATCGGTGGGGGAGGCCTTTCTGGACATCCAGCCCAGGATCATCCGCCGCCGCATGGACGAGAACTGGACGCAGGAGGAACGCCACGAACAGGCCAAGTGGCGCGGCCGTTATGCCGAGTTCAATCTGCTCTATGATCGCGGCACCCATTTCGGCCTGCGCACCGGCGGCAATGTGGAAAGCATCCTGTCGTCCATGCCGCCCATTGCTGAATGGAAGTGATGGCGGAATGGCAATGAAGCTCGGTTCCCGCGGCTCACCGCTGGCGCTGGCCCAGTCGCGCCAGGTGGCCGCGATGCTGGCCAAACAGACCGGCATGGACGAATCCCAGTTCCCCATCGAGAGCTTCATGACCAGCGGCGACCGCATCCAGGGCCGCCTGCAGGAAGCCGGCGGCAAAGGCCTGTTCACCAAGGAACTGGACGAGGCGCTGCTGCAGGGGCGCATCGACGCCGCCATCCATTCCATGAAGGACCTGCCCACCCGCATGCCGGAGGGCATCGTGCTGGCCTGTGTCCCGGCGCGCGAAGACCCGCGCGACGCCTTCATCGCCCTGCGGGCGCAATCGCTGATGGAGCTGGCCAAGGGTGCAACCGTGGGCACCGCATCCTTGCGCCGCCAGGCCCAGACCCTGCACCTGCGGCCCGACCTGAAAGTGGAGATGCTGCGCGGCCGGGTGGAGACGCGGCTGGCCAGGATCGAAAGCGGCGCGTTCGACGCCACCTATCTGGCGCTGGCTGGACTCAAACGGCTGGGGCTGGAAAACCATGCCGCCTCGCTGGTCGACAGCCAACAGATGCCGCCCGCGCCGGGACAGGGCGCGCTGGCGATCACCGCCCGCGCCAATGACGAAAAGACGCTGGCGCTGCTTTCACCGCTCAACCTCGTTGAACATGCCGTCACCACCACCGCCGAGCGCGCCTTCCTGGAGGCGCTGGATGGTTCCTGCCGCACCCCCATCGCCGCCACGGCGGGCATCAGCGGCGACCAACTGTCTTTTCTGGGCGAAGTCCTGACCCCGGACGGCAGGCATTGCTGGCGGCGGCGCGCAATCGTGGCGCTGGGCAGCGACGGTCTTGCCACCGCCCGCGCGCTGGGCCTCAGGCTGGGCACGGAGATCAGGTGCGAAGCCGGGCCGCTCTATCAGGCGCATTTCGGCGATAATGGGTGGTAGAGCCGGGACGGCTGGCGGGTCACCGCCAGCCGATGATTTGGTCCAGTGGACCAAATCAACCGGCGAGCGCGCCGAGCTTGAGCGAGGCGCAATCTAACCGTCAATACGGTGCGGCTCTCGCTACCGCAGCACGTTTAGCCCCTTTGCAGTTCGCGATTTTTGGACCAGCATCCCGCCGGAAAAACACGCGCGAAGGCGCAAATCCGGGGAGATACCATGCTCAGCAAACGCGAATTCGTGACAGGTACCGTGGCAGTGACCTTGGCCGCAGGCGCCGCGGCCGCGCAGACCACGGCCAAGATCAGCTACGGGCCGCAGAAACCCTCGATCCAGCACGGCATGGTCAAGACCACCAAGCTGTTCCAGTCGCCGCCCGGCTTCGTCAATGCGCTGGCGGTGGCGCCGGAAGGGTTGTGGCTGGGCCAGCAGAAACTCTCCGGCAAGGCGGCGCAGTCCTATCACCTGCCCGAGCCCGGCGACCTGCATGAAGCCGCCTGGCTGGTGGACTGGAACGGCAAGCTGCTCAAGACGGTGCTGACCAATTCGCGCAACACCTCCGGCATGGCCTATGGCAATGGCTGCGTGTGGATGATGGCCAATCAGGATCCCGAAGGCGTGTTCCAGGTGGACATGAACTCCAAGGAGATCAGCCATCGCCAGATTCCCCTGTCTCTGCCGGGGCAGGATGGCGGCGGCAGCCATGGTGCGCAGTGGCGCGGCGACAAATTGTGGATCGTGGCCAACCGGCCGCGCCTGCTTTTGCGGGTGGACCCCAAGACCTGGACGCCGGAAGCCGCGATCCCGATCTATGCCCCCGCCGACAAGCCGCGCTGGCATGACATGACCTTCGATGCCGACGGCAATATCTGGCAAGTCACCGGCAATGATTCCAAGAGCTACAAGGAAGGAAGACCGGGACTGGTCAAGTATGACGGTAAGACCGGCCAGGTGCTGATGACCTATGACTTCGAGCCCGGCTCCTGCGATCCCCATGGCCTGGAATTCCACAACGGCACGCTGATTTCCTGCGACGCCGGCGTTCATCCGGGCTGGCCCAATGGCGATAGCCCGACCCATGGCTGGATCTTCAAGATCGAGATGGCCTGATCATGAAGCGCAGGGAGTTTCTGGCCGCCGCGGCGGCGACGCCCGCCGCTGCCCTGCCCGCTTTGACTGAGGAAAGTTGGGCGCAACCCGCCCACCCGCCCTGCCTGCCGGGCTATGCGTCGATCAAGTCACGGCCCGCCAACAAGATCGAGATCCTCTACAAGACCAAGCATGGCCAGCCCAACGGCCTGGCGCTGACCGGCAATCCGGACCAGATGTGGGTGGTGGACCAGGGCGCCGATCACTGGATCACCCTGTTCAACCTCAAAGACGGTTCGACGGTGAAGGAATTCCAGGCCGATGTGGTGGGACCCAGCGGGTTGGTGCAGGACGGCGACACGATGTGGATCACTTCGACCCACAATTCGCTGATCGTGCATTGCGACCTTAATGGCAAGACCATCGCCAAATATGTGACGCCCGGCGCCGGCCGCATCTTTGAACGCGAGGACGACCCCAAGGCGCGGTCGAGCCCGCTCAAGCCCGCCTGGCCCGACAAGCCGCACGGCATCGGCCCGGCCATGAGCGGCAATGTCGGCAACAACACGGGCAAGGGCCTGCCGCCGGGACAGTTGCCGCTGAACGCCGAGGAAGGCTCGGGCGGCACCGGCGCCCATGCCATTCTGGTCGATGGCGATACCCTGATCTATGCCTGCCCGCCGGCGCGCCAGATCTTCTGGATCAACAAAAAGAGCTGGAAAGTGAAGACCACCTGGCCGGTGCCGGGCAACCGCACCCATGGCATGGGCTGGGGCACGGACCGCAAGACCATCTGGTCATCGGATTCCAACCTCAACGCCTTCTTCCATCATGATGTGGCGACGGGGAACATCTTCGAGAAGATCCAGCTGCCTGACGATTCGCCGGTGATCCATGGCGCCAAGCCGGTGGGCGATTATATGTACTTCTGTGACGATATGGGCTGGCTGTGCCGGTTCAAGATCTAGGCACGCTTGTCACGGCCCGCGAATGCGGGCCGCCTAGGTGATACCGCTCAGTTGCTCCAGGAGTGTCTGTGCGATTTGTCGAGTTCAGCGCATTCCCCAACTGGGTGGCCCGCAGTTGCGGGCCATGACAACATGAGGATGCGTCAATCCACGCGGAACCCCGGCCGCAGCGCGATGTAAGACCGATCCAGCTGTGAGATGCTGGTGCAGCCCAGCAGCTTGAGGGTACGCACGATGTCGGCGCGGAAGATTTCGATGGCCCGCTCGATCCCCGCGTCGCCGCCCGCCGCCATGCCATAGGCATAGCCGCGTCCCAGCAGCACGGCTTTGGCACCCATCGCGATGGCACGCACGATATCGGCGCCGCGACGGATACCGCCGTCGAAAATCACCTCGGTCTTGTCGCCCACCGCCTCCACAATTCCCGGCAGTACGCGCAAGGATGCGGCGCAGCCATCCAGCTGGCGGCCGGCATGGGTGGAGACGACAATGCCCTGCGCGCCATGATCGACCGAACGCCTGGCGTCGTCCACCGTCATCACGCCTTTCATTACGATCGGGCCGTCCCACACGTCGCGGATCCATTTGAGATCGGTCCAGGACACCTGGGCCGATTCCAGCGCCGCCGCGACGTCTACCGCCGCCAGCGGCCCCGATCCCGGTACCACGATATTGGGGAAAGGCCGGCTCATACCGTCGGCAATGAAGGCCGCCAGCCAGCGCGGATGCGCCAGGATGTTGGGAATGTATCTGAGCTTCTTGAGCGGATTGGCGCCCATCAGCTCTTTCATGCCATTCCTGACATCACGCTCGCGATTGCCCGCCACCGGCGTGTCGATGGTGACGAACAGCGCCTTGTAGCCGGCGGCCTTGGCGCGGGCGATCGCGCCCTCCGCGGCGCCGCGCCCGCCTGCCAGATAAAGCTGGTAGAAGGTCGGGCCCTGCGACTGCGCCTTCACGTCTTCGATGCGGTGGCCCGACATGGTGGAAAGAATATAGGCGGTGCCATGCCGCCCGGCCGCGGCCGAGGCCGCCAGTTCGCCACGCGGATGCATCAGCCGCGAATAGCCGATGGGACCCAGCATGAAGGGCAGATCCAGCTTGTGGCCCAGCACCGTCACGCCCAGATCACAGGCCGGCGTGGCAACCGCAAAGCGCGGTTTGAACAGCACTTCCCGAAAGCATTTCTCGCTGTCCTTCAGCGTCACCTCGTCATCGGCGGCGCCATCCAGATAATCGAACACCGCATCGGGCAGCCGGACGCGCGCCAGCCGGCGCAGGTCCTTGATGTTGACGACACGGGGAGAAGCCAAACTCATTGAAACAAGCCTCTTGGCGGGCAGTGGAAACTTGGGCGTTTATGCCCGCAAACGCTTCACTCTTCCAGAGACAAACTCAACTCGCCATGGCCGGGCCCCCCGATCCGCGCGAAGCGCGGTCGGAGGGTAAACTTCACGACCCGGCCATCCGTGAGCCGCGGCGCTGAAGGCGTGAGCAGGTCCAGTGGACCTGCGAAAGCGGCGAACGCCGCGAGCTTACGCGAGTGGCAGACCCGCGTTCCGCGGGCGTTCGACCGGGCAAAAGCCCCACTGGGGCTTTTGCCGTTCCGGTCTCACGGATGGGCGACTCAAGGCCGCTCATGGAGAACGCTAAAAGGCGGAAATGCCGGTCTGGGCCCGGCCCAGCACCAGGGCGTGGATGTCATGGGTGCCCTCATAAGTGTTGACGGCCTCCAGATTCAGCATATGTCGGATCACGTGGTAATCGTCGGCCACGCCATTGCCGCCATGCATGTCGCGCGCGGTGCGCGCAATATCCAGCGCCTTGCCGGCATTGTTGCGCTTGAGCAGGCTGATCGCCTCGGCGGCGAGTTTGCCCTCTTCCATCAGCCGGCCGGCCTGCAGGCAGGCGGTGAGACCCAGGGTAATCTCGGTCTGCATGTCGGCCAGCTTCTTCTGATAGAGCTGGTTGGCGGCAAGCCGCCTTCCAAACTGCTGCCGTTCCAGGCCGTAGGCCCGCGCCGCATGCCAGCAGAATTCCGCAGCCCCCATCGCGCCCCAGGCGATGCCGTGGCGCGCGTGATTGAGACAATCGAACGGCGCTTTCAGGCCTCGCGCCTCCGGCAGCAGCCGGTCGCCCGGAATGGCGACCTCGTCCATCGCGATTTCCCCGGTCGCACTGGCGCGCAGCGAAAACTTGCCTTCGATTTTCGTGGTCGAAAGGCCCTTGTCGCCACGCTCCAGGACAAAGCCATGGACACGATCATCCAGCTTCGCCCAGATCACGAACACATCGGCGACCGGCGCATGGGTGATCCAGGTCTTGGCGCCCGACACCACATAGCCGCCGGCGGTCTTGCGCGCGCGCGTCTGCATCCCGCCGGGATCGGAACCCGCGCCGGGTTCGGTCAGGCCGAAAGCGCCGATCCATTCGCCCTTCGCTAGCTTGGGGAGATATTTTTCCTTTTGCGCCGGACTGCCGAAGGCGTGGATGGGGTGCATCACCAGGCTGGACTGCACCGACAGCGAGGAGCGGAAAGCGGAATCGACTCTCTCCAGCTCCCGCGCGATCAGGCCATAGCCGACGGGCGAGATGCCGCCGAATTCCGGGATCGTGCTGCCCAACAGGCCCAGCGATCCCATCTCGCGCAACAGGGCGGGATCGAATTTTTCGTCACGGTGCATGTCACGCACCAGGGGCATCAACCGGCTTTGGGCGAAACCCCTGGCGCTGTCCCGCACCAGTCTTTCGTCTTCGCGCAGCGAGGCTTCCAGCAACAAAGGATCGGCCCAGTCGAACAAAGGCCAAATGTCCGGCATTTCGACAGCCCAGCAAAACGGGGAGGCGAAATGCTTCCCGTCATGGAAGCATATCGCCATCCCCATCTTGGGTTAAAGAGGGCCGCCCGCAAAGGGCGACCTGGCCAATGATTCCGGCCCGGTCAGTTTGAACCGGTCAGTTCGATTTGGTCGCCTGGCCTTCGCCGACACCGGCCTTGCTGCCGGTACCGGGATTGACGGCATGTTCGCCGCTTTTGGGCATGGGCATCACCCGTTCCTGATGACCGGCCAGCTCGACATTGGTGTTGGGTTCGCTGCCCGGCTTGCCCTTGCGCAGGTCATCCTGCTCGGTCTTCGCCATCTGCTGCTCCACAAAGGTTGCTGGAGACACAACGGTTCAGCTGCCTTTTTGTTGCGCGAAGATCCAGTCCGCCGCGTCCCGGTCAACCGTCTCGCCCTCCAGGTCACGCAGCAGCATGTGATAGCCGTGCGCATAGCGTTTCACGGTCAGTGGAACCGCCGGCTTGGCCTGAAGTGCGGCGATCACCGCCTCGGTCGGCCTGGCGGGAATGATCTGATCATTGGCGCCATACAGAAACAGGATCGGCGGCGTGGCCGTGATGCCGTCCGGCGCGGTGCGCGCCTCATCCATCAGATTGACCAGGCCATAAAGCGTGTCGATGCGGGTCTGTTTCTGGAACAGCGGATCGCGGCCTAGCGCCCGCAGCATGGGTAGATTGTCGGACGGAACGATGGTGACCACATGGCTGGCGGCGCTGTTGGACAGGATCATGCCCCGCAGGAGATGCGCCCCCAGGAACAAGGCGGCGCGATAGGTCAGCGGCATGTCGCCCCGCGACCATACCGCCGGCGCCACCAGGATCACGCCATTCACCGCGGGCGGCGTGGCCGAGGCCAGCGCGGTCAGCACCACCGCCCCGCCCATGCTTTCACCCAAGGCAAAGACCGGTATGCCGGGATAGCGCGCGCGGGCAGCCGCGACCGCGTCATTCAGATCGGCGCGCATGACCTCGGCCCCCGCCCAGATGCCGGGATGATCGCTGCGGCCAAAACCGCGCTGGTCATAGGCCAGCGTGGTGATGCCAAGCTTCGCCCAGAACCGGCCCGGCATGTCGAAGGCATTGGAGTAATCGCTCATGCCGTGCAGCGCCACGATCACCGCGCGCGGGTGGCCCTCCGCTTCCCAGCGGCGCAGCGGCAGCCTTGCGCCGTCACGGGCGACAATGGCGTCATCCGTCGCCACCGGCACAGCGCCGCTGCTCACCGGCGGGCCAAAACTGGGGGCGCAGGCAGCCAGCAGCAACAGGACACACACCGCAAGCCTCGCGCGCATCACACCCTGGGGCTGTCCGGGGCGCCGGGACGGGAATCGCCGCGCAGCACCAGCATGCTGATCACCAGAATGTGATCGACATGGGCGTTCCGGCCGAAGGGCAGCACCGCGCTTTCGTAATAGACGAACTGGGCGCCCGGCATGTCCTGGCCGACCCAGCCGCGATAGCAAAGCGGTTCTCCGCTGGCGCGCACCATTTCATAGAGCATGCGCAGGCCGATGCCGAAGCGCGGATTGGTCTGCTCGATCTCGCTCAGGCACTGGCCGGAGAAATCCTCCCCGAAGCCCGCCACCAGCGCCTCGCCCACGTGCAGATATTGATAATCCTCGCCCTCGCCCAGCACCTTGACCAGGATGATATTGGAGGAGACCGGCGCCATTACCGTGTCCGGCGCCTCGGGATAGGGCTTTACGCCCTTCAAGGCCCGCCAGCGTTCCACCGCCTCGCGCACCGGCATGGCTTCCAGCTGCGGCGCGGTGATGATCTCGCCCGAGGATTCATCCGGGATCCAGAATTCCGCCATGGCGGGATGTTATGCCCGCCTCAGAAAGGCAGCAACCCGACCATGGCGCCGGAAAGGCCGCTGGCCATGGTTCCCGCTACCAGCGCCTTGAGCGCCAGGGACACCACTTCGTCGCGCCGTTCCGGGATCAGCGCGCTCATGCCCGCGATCAGGATGCCGACACTGGCGAAATTGGCGAAGCCGCACATGGCATAGACCATGATCTGGGTGCTGCGGGGGTCGAGCGCGCCGGCCGGCATGGTCGCGAGCCTGAGATAGGCCACCAGCTCGGTGAGGATCACCTTGATGCCCATCAGCGAGCCCGCAGTTCCGGCCTGCTGCCATGGCACGCCCAGGAGCCAGACAAAGGGCGCAAACAGCCAGCCCAGCATTCTTTCCAGGGTCAGCGGCGCCCCGCCCAGCGCCGGCAACTGCGCCAGCAGCCCGTTGGCCAGCGCCATCAACGAGGTGGTGACGATCAGCATGGCCAGGATCTGGAGATAGATTTTCAGCCCATCCTCGGTGCCCTGCGCCATCGCATCCATGGTGGAGCGGTAATGCACGCCCTCCTGCTGCTGGGTAAGCTCGGTCTCGGCCGGCCCCGGCACCATCAGCCGCGCCACCAGCACGCCCGCCGGCAGCGACATCAGCGAGGCCACCAGCAGATGGCCCAGCGCACCGGGCAGCACGCCTTTCAGGATGGTGGCATAGAGCACGAACACGGTGCCCGCGATCACCGACAGTCCCACCGTCATCAGGATGAAAAGCTCAGTGCGCGCCAGCCGCACCAGATAGGGCCGGATTACCAGCTGGCCCTCGATATTGCCCAGGAAGACCGTGGCGGCCGCGCCCAGTCCCACCGCGCCGCCCAGGCCCAGGGTGCGCTTCAGGACCACTGCCATGCCATGCACGATGGTCGGCAGGATGCGCCAGTGCCACAGGATGGCCGAAAGCGCGCTGATCACCATCACCAGGGGCAGGATGGAAAAGGCCAGGTTGATCATGTTGGCGGGATGGGTGATGGCGAAGGGCGCCGGGCCGCCGCCCATATAACCGAAGATGAAACTGGTGCCGGCGCCGGTCGCCTGGGTGAGCGCAGCGACCACGCCATTGAGGCGGAACAGGGCGTCGCGGACCATGGGCAACTTCAGGAGCAGCAGGGCGATGACCATCTGCAGCAGCAGCGTGCCCGCCACGATGCGCCAGTTGAAGGCCCGCCGGTCCTCCGACATCGCCCAGGCCGAGGCGATGATGGCGCAGATGCCAAGCGCCGATTGCAGATGCGGCAACAGTGTCGGCCCCCAGACGAAACGCGCCAGGCAACGCTACACGATTTCCGCCCCCTTAAAAGGCCGCGCACGGCATGACAGAAGGACGCGCGGGGGATAGACTCGACAATGGGGAGAATATTGTGACCGGAAAGCCGGCCAGCACAGGAACAAAATCGTCGGGCAAGATCGGAGCACTGGCCGGGGCGCGGGCCTTCCCGCCCCTGATGGTGGTGATGTTCCATTTCAGCGAGGGCCATCACTACAGTCATTTCCGTCCGCTGGATCTCTTGGCCACCCGCGGCTATCTGTGGGTGGAGTTCTTCTTCGTCCTGTCGGGCTTCATCCTCACCTACGCCTATTGGAGCAGGCTGAAGGACCTCTTCGCGCGATCCGGCTATTTCGCCTTTCTGCGCGCCCGGTTGATCCGGCTTTATCCCCTGCATCTGTTCATGCTGCTGTTTTTGCTGACGATGGTGGTGGTCTTGCGGGCGCTGGCCGCACAAGGCGGCTATCTTTCCATCTTCGACGCCAGGTACCACCAGGATGTCAGCGTCAAGGGATTCTGGCTGAGTCTGATACTGGTGCATGCCTGGAACACGATGAACACGCTGACCTGGAACGGCGTCTCCTGGTTCGTCAGTGTGGAATTCGCCCTCTGCCTGACGTTTCCCGTCTTTCTCTGGCTGGCGGAAGGCGGCTTGTGGCGGGGCTTCGCGATGATCGCCGCGGGCCTTGCCGGATTGCTGGTGCTGCTGTTTACCTCCCAGCATGGCCTGGACATCACCTATCACAATGGCGTGCTGCGCGGGCTTTCGGATTTCGCCGTGGGCGTGGGCATGGCGGTGCTGTTTCGCAGGCTGAAACCGCGCGACCGGCTGCCCGAATGGATGCATTCGGTCCTGCAGATCACGCTCCTGTCGCTGCTCGGCTATGTGGTGATGCATACCGGCTGGTCGCACACCCGCATGGACATCTTCACCGTGCTGCCGCTGATGGTGCTGGTCTTCGTGCTGGCCTTTGACCGCGGCCTGATCGCGCGCGCGCTTCAGATGCGCCTGCCGCAGGTCCTGGGCGAATGGTCCTATGCCATCTATCTGGGCCAGACCGCCTGGCTGCTGGCCATCCGCTTTTTCGAGCAGCGGCTCTATCCCACGCCGGACACGGTCGTGCTGGGCACGGCTTTTTCCCACCTGATCTGGTGGCTGGAGCCCAGCTGTCTTGTCACAATCTGTGTGCTGTGGGGCGGCCTGCTGGCGGAATTTATCGAATTGCCCGCCGCCGCCGCACTGAGAAACTGGCTCGGCCGCCGCCTTGACCCGCAAAGCGTGCCCACGCCATCCTGACTGCCCGGAACAAGCGGAGGACTGCCATGGCCATCAGTTTCAAGGACAAGGTGGCTATCGTGACCGGTGCCGGCGGCGGCCTGGGCCGGGCGCATGCGCTGCATCTGGCCGGGCTCGGCGCCAAGGTGGTGGTCAACGACCTGGGCGGCTCGCTGGACGGCAGCGGCGGCAATTCCGCCGCTGCCGAAAAAGTCGTGGCCGAGATCACAGCCGCGGGCGGCGAGGCCATCGCCAATGGCGCGTCCGTCAGTGACGATGCCGGCGTAGCGCATCTGATCAGGCAGACCATGGACAAATGGGGCCGCATCGATGTGCTGATCGCCAATGCCGGCATCCTGCGCGACAAGAGCTTCGGCAAGATGGAGCTGAAAGATTTCGAAGCGGTGATCAACGTGCACCTGATGGGCACGGTCAAGCCCGCCAAGGCGGTGTGGGACATCATGCGCAGCCAATCTTATGGCCGCATCGTGGTCACCACGTCTTCCACCGGCCTTTACGGCAATTTCGGCCAGACCAATTACGGCGCGGCCAAGCTGTCGCTGGTGGGCTTCATGAATTCGCTGAAGCTGGAAGGCGCCAAGGACAATATCAAGGTCAATGCGCTGTGCCCGGTGGCGGCCACCCGCATGACGGAAGCGCTGATGCCGCCCGCGGTGCTGGAAATGCTCAAGCCCGAATTCGTCTCGCCCGCCATGGCCTATCTCGCCAGCGAGGATGCGCCGACCGGCATGATCCTGACCGCCGCGGCCGGCGTGTTCGCCGCCGCCCAGATCGTGGAAACCGATGGAATCAATCTCGGCCATGGCGCGAGCGCCGACGATATCGCGGCGCATTTTTCCCAGATCGCCGACTGGCCGACAGCCAAGCATTACGGCCAGGGCGGCGAACAGAGCGCGAAATTCTTCGCGCGGGTCCAGGAAAAACCGCTGCTGGGCTGAGCGAAATAATTTGGAATATTATTTTTGACGGCTTTCGGCCACGCAGCCATCAAGGCTGCTGGGCGCGGCAAAAAGTCCACAGAAGCTTTCGCCAATCGCCTTCACGGTCACAAATATTCGTCTTTGCGGCGAAATGACTCTTGCGAGGCCGCGCGGATTACCCCACCCTTCAGGACATGGACGAACTCGCGCTGAGTGTTCGCACGGCGCGGCCTCAAGATGCCGCAGACCTCGCGCGCGTCTATATCGAATCCTGGCAGGATACGTATGCGGGCGTGATTTCTCACGCACTGCTTGCCGCCATGTCGCACAAGGGCCATACCGCGCGCTGGCTCACGGCCATCAAAAGCGCGGAGCGCAATTGCGGCGCGGTGCTGGTGGCGGAAGACGCCCGTCATGGCGTCATCGGACTTGCCAGCTTGGGCGTGGCGCGCGATGGCGGCGCCGGCTTCGAGGGCGAAGTCTATACGCTCTATGTCGATCCGGCTTTCCTGGGGCGCGGCACGGGACGCGCCTTGCTGTCAGGCGCCTTCGATGCCTTCAAGGCGCGGCGCCTGCGCTCCTGCCTGATCTGGGCTCATGCCCGCAACAATGCCTGCTTCTTCTATGAAGCGATGGGGGGACGCCGCGTCGCCACCCGCACCACCAGGCTGATGGGTGAACTGACGCCCGAAATCGGCTTTGGCTGGAAGAGACTGGTCACCCGCAAACAGGCCCGCACCATCCAGTCGTGATGAAGCGCGCGGCGACGCCGGTCAGTTGTAGTCCGGCTGCACCATGCCGCAATCGCAGACGATTTCCGGCGGCAGGTTGAGGGGAATGCGCGCGCGGCGGTGAAAGCCATCCGACAGGGCCAGCAGCGCGCGCTGCCCGGTTTGCGTCGCCTCCCAGGTGGCCTGGCCCGCGCGGAAACACTTGCGGCAGCGCAGGACTTTTTCGATATGGAGGTCCTGATCCATGGCGGCGATGCTGGCATGCAAAGGTAAATCAAGTGTTGGGCGGGGCGTCCGGTTTCTATTCAATATCCAGGCAGCGGCCGCCGGCCGCGGAACCAATCCGTACACCTCCACGGAATTGCTGGGAAAAACGCGGCGGGTTACAAATCTTTCGGCCGCACGAAATCCACCAGCTTGCCGCCGCCATGGTTGATATCGCGCCAGCGCCCGACATCGAAATCCAGGATCGCCAGCGCGCAGGTGGGGAACTTTTCCTCCAGCGCCTCGTGCCGCGCCCGTTCCTTGCGCCTGACCGGCTCACGCGCCAGGAACGCCGCCGTGGCCTCAAGGCCGGGATTGTGGCCCACCACCATCAGATGGGAGACCTGGGCGGGCGCGCCACGCACCGCCGCGAGGATTTTCGCCGGCTCGGCCAGATAGAGAGCCTCACGATAATCGATTTCGCTGTCGAGCTCCTGCATCACCAGCTCCGCGGTCTGGGTGGTGCGCGCCGATGACGAACACAGGATCAGCTCGGCCTTGTACTCATTCTTGCGCAGATGGCGCGCCATGGCGGCAGCGTCCTGCATGCCGCCAAGCATCAGGGTGCGGTCGAAATCCTCACATCCGCCATCGGCCGGCTGGGCCTTGGCATGACGCAGCAAAAACAGCCGTTTCATAAGCCCCTGTGCGTGCCCTGCGAATCCCGCATAAAGCTTATGTTCTTGACCCGGGGCGGGCAACCGCGCGACAAAAACACCCTTAAAGGACAAGACGTTAATGGCCACCAACAAGAAGCCCGGCAAGTGGAGGAAGCGCACCCTGGCGGTCCGGGGTGGCCTGATGCGCTCGCCCTTCCAGGAAACGTCGGAGGGTCTTTTCCTAACATCCGGCTATGCTTATGAGGCGGCTGAGGAAGCCGAGGCCCGCTTCAAGGGCGAAGCCGGCGGCTATCAATATTCCCGCTTCGGCAACCCCACCGTCTCCATGTTCGAGGAGCGCATGGCGCTTCTGGAAGGGGCCCCTGTCGGGCGGGCCACCGCCACCGGCATGGCGGCGGTGTCGGCGGTTCTGCTGTCGTCGCTGAAGACCGGCGACCATATCGTGGCGGCCAAGGCGATGTTCGGCTCCTGCCTGCATGTGGTGGAGCAGATCCTGCCCCGCTTTGGCATCGGTTATACCCTGGTGGACGGCGAAGATACCGCCGCCTGGGAAAAGGCGATGAAGCCGGAAACCAGGCTTCTGTTCCTGGAGACGCCATCCAACCCGACCCTGTCGCTGGTGGACATCGCGGCGGTGGCCAGGATCGCCGACAGGCACGGCGCGCGGCTGGCGGTGGACAATGCCTTCGCCACGCCGGCCCTGCAGCGGCCGATGGAGTTCGGCGCCCATATCGTGATCCACTCCTCCACCAAATATATCGACGGCCAGGGCCGGGCGCTGGGTGGGATGATCCTGTGCAAGGAGGATTTCCTCAACGACCATCTGCAGGTGTTCCTGCGCAACACCGGCCCCAGCATCAGCCCCTTCAATGCCTGGCTGCATCTCAAAAGCCTGGAGACGCTGGACCTGCGCATGAAGCAGCATTGCGAGAATGCGCAGAAGGTCTCCGATTTCCTGGGCCGGCAGAAGAAAGTGACACGGGTGCTCTATCCCTTTCACCCCGATCATCCCCAGCACAATCTCGCCAAGACGCAGATGGATGGCGGCGGCGGCGTGGTGACCTTCGATATCGCCGGCGGCAGGCCCGCGGCGTTCAAGCTCGCCAATGCGCTCAAGCTGATCGACATCTCCAACAATCTGGGCGATGCCAAGAGCCTGATGACCCATCCCGAAACCACCACCCACCAGAAGTTGACGCCGGAGGCGCGCGCGGCGCTGGGGATCAATTCGGGCACCTTGCGGATTTCGGTGGGACTGGAAGACGCCGATGACCTGTGTGACGACCTGGATCAGGCGCTGAAGGTGGCCTAATGG